>DASSNV010000071.1:0-2963 GCA_035701245.1 Gemmatimonadaceae bacterium
CTCGATGGTGAGGAGTACCTCATCATGCGAGAGGACGAAGTGCTGGCGGTCATCGAGACAGGCTGAGGAAAACGAGATCAACTCATGGCAAAACAGATTGTGTACGGCGATGCCTCACGGCAGGGGATTCTTCGCGGGGTGAACAGCTTGGCCAACGCGGTCAAGGTCACACTCGGACCACGAGGGCGGAACGTGATCCTCGACAAGAAGTTCGGGTCGCCCACCATCACCAAGGACGGAGTCACCGTCGCGAAGGAAATCGATCTGAAGGACGCGCTCGAGAACATGGGCGCGCAGATGGTGAAGGAAGTGGCGAGCAAGACGTCGGACGTTGCCGGAGACGGCACCACGACGGCGACGGTGCTGGCCCAGGCGATCTATCGAGAGGGCGCCAAGAATGTGACCGCGGGAGCCAGCCCCATGGCGGTCAAGCGCGGGATCGATAAGGCCGTCGCGGCGATGACGACGGAACTCCAGAGGATGTCCAAGCCGGTCACCGGACCGATGATCGCCCAGGTTGGAACCATCTCCGCGAACCACGACGAGACGATTGGACGACTCATCGCCGAGGCGATGGAGAAGGTGGGCAAGGACGGCGTCATCACGGTCGAAGAAGCCAGGAGCATGGACACCTCGCTCGACGTCGTCGAAGGCATGCAGTTCGATCGCGGCTATCTGTCGCCGTACTTCGTCACCGACCCGGAACGGATGGAGGTCGTGCTAGAGAATCCCGTCATTCTCATCCACGAGAAGCGGATCAGCGCGATGAAAGACCTTCTGCCACTGCTGGAACTAGTCGCGCGAGCCAGCCGTCCGTTGCTCATCATCGCGGAAGACATCGACGGGGAGGCCCTGGCGACGATCGTCGTCAACAAGCTGCGAGGCACGCTTCAGGTCGCGGCGGTGAAGGCACCGGGCTATGGAGATCGCCGGAAGGCGATGCTCGAAGATCTCGCCGTCCTGACTGGCGGTAAGGCGGTCACCGAGGACCTCGGTGTGAAACTCGAGAGCATGACGCTCGAAGACCTCGGCCAAGCCAAAAAAGTCACCATCGACAAGGACAACACCACGATTGTGGAGGGTGCCGGCAGCGCGGCATCGATCGCGGGCCGCGTCAAGCAACTGCGGACGCAAGTCGAAGACACCACGTCCGATTACGACCGTGAGAAGCTCCAGGAACGCCTGGCCAAGCTGGTCGGAGGGGTCGCGATCATCAAAGTCGGCGCGGCGACTGAGACCGAACTGAAGGAAAAAAAGGCGCGCGTCGAAGACGCGATGCATGCGACCAAGGCGGCGGTCGAAGAGGGGATCGTCCCCGGCGGCGGTGTCGCGCTACTTCGGGCTGCGAAGGCGCTCGAGAGTCTCGAGGTTGTTGGCGACGAGCAAATCGGCGTCAAGATCGTGGCTCGCGCAATCGAGGAACCGATGCGATGGATCGCGGCGAACGCTGGTCACGAAGGCTCGATTGTGCTGGAGCGGGTCAGAGCAATGAAGGGCGCGGAAGGCTTCAATGCGCAAACGGAGCGGTACGAGGACCTCGTCGCGGCCGGCGTCATCGACCCGACCAAGGTCGTCCGCTCGGCCCTGCAGAACGCCGCGTCAATTGCGTCCCTCCTGCTCACGACTGAAGCGGTCATCTCGCTGATCCCAGAGCGACATCAAAACGCGGCAGTCCCAATGGGCGGCATGGAGGGCGGTATGTTCTAAGCCGACCACGAGCATGTGCGAGTCGCGTCAGAACATATCGCTCAGCCAGTACAGCACGTCGCCCGCAGATAGACGCGGCTCTAGGACCGTGGATTCGATGGCTCGGACCATCATCACCGGTTCCGAAGGCTTGGCGGACACGATCGTGACTTGTGGAGGAACAAAGCCACGAGGCAGCCAGGCACGGATCGTTGGGCGGCGCTCGACGGGTTCACGTGCGATCAGCGCCTGTAGAATGGCGCCGACTCGCGCACCAGAGGGATCGCGATCACCGCACTCCTCAAGGGTCCACATGTCCCCGACGATGCTGACGACGACGTACGCAGCGGCGGTAATTCCTTCTTCGGCAATAAAGAAGTGCAGTTGCCGCGCGCCAGCCGTGCCGAGCCCTGCAAGCAATCGCTTCCTGGTGATCACGTACTGGACGAAGTCCACGTCTCGATCGAGGTGGAATCGGAATGGGTTGGCCCGAATCCGTCCCATCGCCACGATGGCGGCCAGATCCCGTTCCTCGCCGCCACGAATCAGCGTCATGGGCGCACCGCGACGCGACGGTTCGGCCACACCGATTTCAACGTCCGTCATTGGAACGAGATCGAAGCCGGCGAGCGGCGGTCCGGCGCGCGTATCCGAGAAGAGGAGCGCCATCGCCGCTCCATCGCGCGCGGCTTGCTCCAGCAGCCGATCCACAAGCTCTCCCGCCGGCTGGCCTATCTGGAGCGCTGCCTCCGGAATGATCTCGCCGATTCCGCACGCGCGCACTGGCTGTTGATCGAGCACCCCTGCAAGGTCGTACTGGACGGCGCTGGCGAGCACGTCTTCACCCTCGATCAGCACAAAGCGGCGTTGGTGACGGCGACCCCATGCGGTCTTCATCTGTGCGGCATCAAACTGGGCGAACGCGTGGGGGCTTAGACCGTCAGACGGGATCGAGTGTGCCGCATCGAGAACGCGCTGGAGAATCGCCCCCTCTGCCGGGATGACAGTCGCCACAGGCACCCACTGGAGCGGAAAACGTGGACTCAAGCTTAAGACACCGCTTGCGGGGCACCCTCTGCCGCAGCGAGTGGAACATCGATGATGAAGACGCACCCTTTACCGGGCAGATTGCGGATACTGATCTCGCCGCCGTGCGTTCTTACCGCCCTCCGAGCGATCGAGAGTCCCAGGCCGAGGCCCGATCGGTCGAGGCCACGCCGATCGCCGAACTTCTGAAACAGATCGCCCTTACCCGGCGGAATCCCGCCGCACTCATC
>DASSNV010000072.1:0-10012 GCA_035701245.1 Gemmatimonadaceae bacterium
CGAGATCGAGCCGGTAGACGAACACCCGGTCGGCGCCGAGATCGGCAGCGAGCGCGAACCGATTGGATGGATCGGCAACGATGCAGTGCGCGTGCGGCTCCTTCTGGCTATCGGCGATCGGACCGCTACCAACGTGCTTGATCACCGACGTCGCCGAGCCGAACGAGCCGTTCGTTCCAACTGGTAGAAGCGCGACAGTGCCCGAGTCGTAGTTCGCGACGAGAACGACACGTCCGGTTTTGTCGGTGCTCACGTAGCAGGGGCCGGTCCCTTCCGAAAGTTGGCTTCCCAGCGCTCTCAGTGCCCCGGTATCAGGTGCGATTGCGAATGCGCTCACTCCGCCGCTCGGCTTGCCCTTGAATTTTGCGACTTCGTTCACAGCATAGAGGACGCGCCCCTCCGGATGAATCGCGAGAAACGACGGGTTCGCGCCGGCCTCCGACGAGCCGACGATATTCAGCTGCCCGGTCCGCGTATCCATCCGCACCAGATAAATTCCCCTGGAGCGGCCATCATCCGTGTAAGTGCCGACGTAGAGGAGCTCACCGTCCACGTTCGATTCCTCGCCGGATAAAGACTTGGCGCCACCCGCGAGCGAGACGATGCCGAGCGCGGCGGCAGCGAGGAAGTCGCGCCTGGACGTGTCGCGAGGGTTTGTCATCGCACCAAAGTGGCACCGCGAGAAGTGACGGCGCAAATTGCTCGATGAACCGGCAGCGCTAACTGACGAGGATTCGCTTGGACGCACTCGATCTCGACACCCCTGCACTCTACATCGATCTCGATGCGATGGAGCGCAACATCGCCCGGATGCAGGAGCAATGTCGCGGCTGGGGAGTCGGGCTGCGGCCGCACGTGAAGACGCACAAGATTCCAGAGATCGCGAGGATGCAGCTCGACGCCGGCGCAATCGGCATCACCGTCGCGAAGATCGGAGAAGCCGAGGTCCTGCCCGGGGACGACGTGCTGATCGCATATCCGCTGGTGAAGGCGAAGGTTCCGCGCCTGAAAAACGTAACGAAGCAGCGCCGAGTCAAAGTCGCCGTCGATTCTGTGGAGGTCGCGCGCGGTCTCCAGGGAATCGAGACTCTGGTCGAGATTGACGTCGGTGTGCGCCGGGTCGGCGCACAGTCGGCCCAGCAGGCGGTGGAGATCGCGAAGGCGTGCACGGATTTCCAGGGAATCTGCTACTGGCCGTCGTGGCTCGACGATGAAGGGTTCAGGGCCGCTTGCGCAAAGATCGACGGCGTGCTGCGCGCGCTTTCCGACGCCGGCTTCGAGTCGAAGATCGTGTCGGGCGGCTCGACTCCCGGCGCCGGCAAGACTCCGCTGATTCCGCAGACGACCGAGATCCGTCCCGGGACCTACGTCTTCTACGACTCGAGCAGTCTCGAGGCCGGAATCTGCGAGGAAGCCGACTGCGCGCTGCGGGTGCTCACCACCGTCGTCAGCACTTCGGTGCCGGGCCAGTGCGTGGTCGATGCCGGCTCGAAGACTCTATCCAGCGATCAGGCGCACGCATCGGGAACGTACGGTCACGTCGTCGATCATCCGTGGACGGTGCGCAAGCTCAACGAGGAACACGGCTACGTCGAGATCCGCGGGGCGGCGCGGGTCGGTGAGAAGGTCTGGATCGTACCGGCTCACGTCTGTCCGACGGTCAATCTTCATGACGAGATCTGGTACGGTCGGACCGGTCGGGTCGATGGGAGCTGGAAAGTCGCGGCGCGCGGAAAGGTCCGCTAACCGCTAGTACAAGCCGACTTTTCCCTTCACCGATTCGATCAGCTTCGCCGGATCGTATCCGATGCCCTGCTTGAAGACGATCTCGACGTTTCGTAGATCGGCGATGCGCGTCGCAGGATCGCCGGCAATCACAACGAGATCCGCATCCTTGCCCACGGCGATGGAACCGGCACGCGCCGAGCGTCCAAGAAAAATCGCGCCGTTCAACGTGCCAATGCGGATTGCCTCGAGCGGAGAGAACCCGCTCTCCACTAGCAGCTCGAGCGCGCGCTGATTCGCGTAGCCTGGAATGACGCCGCCGCCACCGGTCGGATCCGTGCCGACCAGCAGCAATCCGCCGGCACGCGCGAACGCCAGCTCCATCGCCCTCGCTTTCGCGAACAGCGCGCCCGAGCCCGAGCCAGTATTGGCTGCCGCTGCCGCCCGCCGCTGCTCGAACTGTGCGCGCAGCTGCGGCTCGAGTACTTCCAGTCCCGGCGGCATCGGCCGGCCGGGAGTCAGCGTCTCGAATACAGTGAGCGTCGAGGTCAGAGCGACGTGCCGCTTCACCAGCTCGGCGATCAGTGAGCGCGCCGCTTCACCGTTCGGGTCCAGCGCCGCGAACGCAGATCGACCCGCGGCCTGAGATGGACATTCGTCCGGCTTCTTGTCGCCGATGAAATCAGTGGCGACGAAAAACCCATGCTCGAGATCGTCGATTCCCAGCTCGGCCGCCTCCCTGAAGGTCACCGAGCAGAGATGACCGGTTACCTTGAATCCGCGCCTGTGAGCTTCTTCGATCGCCGCGCCGAGCTCGGCGCGGGTTATGTGCATGTACGCCTTGAATGACGTTGCTCCGGCGTCGGCCCAGAAATTCACCATGCGTCGCGCATCGTCGGGCCCGGACAGCTCGTGCACCTGGTCGAGACCGAGTCCGACGCCCTCGAGGTACGGCGCCGTCGCATCGATCCATGGTCCGGGCTTTCTTCCCGCGTCGATGTCGCGCTTGATCCCGAAGTCGCCGTACCCGTTCAGGTTTCCACCGGTGCGCATCGAGGTGACGCCGCCCGCGAGATACAGTCGTGTGAAGCTCTCGGCGAGGTTTCCGTAAACTCCCGGCCCGGTCGGATAGAAGAGGTGCTCGTGCACCATCACCAGGCCCGGAATGACGCTTTTTCCGGTCAGATCGATCACCTTCGCGCCGATGGGTATCGGGACGGATGCGGCACTGCCCACCGCTGCGATTCGACCATCACGTATGACCACAGTCTGATCGTCGCGCGCCGACGCGCCGGTGCCGTCGATCACGCGCACATGCGTGAGCGCAACGATCGGCGAATCCACGGCGACGTATCCGCGAACGGCGGGCGACAGCGTCGGGCGTTGCGCTGCCAGAGACGATGCGAAAAAGAGCGCGACTGACGCGGCGACGGTAATGATCGACCGGGGGGTCAGGAAACCCGCGTCCGTCAACGAGTCCGACTCATATGAAGATCCTCCACTCTACTTTGGAATCATCCCAATTATTCTCAACCAACTCTCCGCCAACTCCGGCCATTCAGTAATCGGAAAACGCGTGCGCCGCAATCCGAACGCGTGCCCGCCCTGCACATACAAATGCATTTCTACCGGCACGCCAGCCTTCCTCAGCGCGTTGTGGTACACGATCGAATTCTCGACCGGATCGACGGGATCATTCTCCGCCTGGATGAGCAACGTCGGCGGCGTCCTGCTCGTGACCCGCAGATCGGGATTCAGCACGAAACCCTTTTCGCGTACCGCCAAATGTCCGGGATAAAGAGCGATCGCGAAATCCGGACGACAGCTCACCGAGTCAGCCGCGTCCACGTGCCGGTATAGACGCTTGTCGAAGTGCGTGCTGATCGCGGCCACCATGTGCCCGCCGGCGGAGAAGCCGAGCACTCCGATCTTGTGGGGATCGATGCGCCACCGCGCTGCCTGAGAGCGCACCAATCCTATAGTACGTTGTGCGTCGAGTAACGCCGTCCGACAATCCCGATACGGACCGACTCGACGGCACGGCACGCGGTACTTCAGCAACACGCAGGTGATGCCCCTCGACGTCAGCCAATCGCATGCTTCCGTCCCCTCGAGATCGATCGCCAGAACGGAGTATCCACCGCCGGGGAACACGACGACCGCAGCGCCGGTGTTGCCTCCCTTTGGTGAATAGACGGTCATCGTCGGTTGCGAGACGCTGTCGACGTAGATCCAGGGCCTGCCACCGACGGGCTTGGGCTTGCCTGTGGAATCCACGACGGTACCAGCCACCTCGTGTCCGTGGGTTGGCATCGCGCCGGGAGGCGCACCGGGCCAGATCGGGATCTGGGTGTGGCCCGCCGATGGTTGCCAGGCGGCCTGCCCTGCCGCGCTCGGCGGGCTTGCCAATCCGAACGCCAGGAACACGAGCAGAGCCGCTCCGAGCGTGCGTGTCACTCGTGTCTCGTCAGCACGACATGGGTTGCGGCGGCAGTCGGAATATGCGTGGTACATTCGTAGCCAAGCGCGTTGAGATCGATCCCGTGGAGGAGATGCTCTCCGGAGCCGAGCAGCCTCGGCGCGATCGCGACGTGCAGCTCGTCGATGAGGCGAGCCTCGAGATATTGGCGGACCGTAGATACGCCGCCGCCGATCTCCACATCCTTTCCCTCGGCCGCCTCCATCGCTCGTTGAAGTGCCGCGCGCGGACCGTCGGTGACGAAATGGAAAACCGTCCCGCCCTCCATCTCGATCGCGGGGCGGGAGTGATGCGTCAGCACGAAGACCGGTCCGTGGTACGGCGGGTTCTTGCCCCACCAGCCGCGCCAGCTGTCATCCGGCCACTCGCCGCGAATCGGGCCGAACATGTTGCGCCCCATGATCCACGCTCCGACGCCCACGCCAAACCGCGAGGCGATATCGTCATCGACGCCCGTCGTCCCGCCGGACTTTCCATTGATGCGTTGGAACGCGCGGGTGGGAATGAACCATTCATGCAGAGATTCACCGCCGACGCCGAGCGGATTCTCGCGGGTCTGGTGCGGGCCGGCGCCGTAGCCGTCGAGGGAGATCGTAAAGTTGTGGACGCGTACACGAGTCATTGTTTGCTCTCAGGCGAGGTAGCGATTCGGAAACTGCGGCTTCTACCCTCCGACGAACGACAGAGATGAAAATCGACAGTGCGTTTTCGGTGCCTTCGCTGCTCTAGAACGACTGTCGGCACGTTTGAGGCCCAATCATGAAGAGATGGTTCTAGGGAGGCCGAGACGCGGCGGAAGGGGCAGCACAGTGTTCGGATAGATGAACGCTATCGAGTCTGTTTCCGATGGACTGAAAACGGACCCGAAGATGTAGAAATCGTGGATTATCATTAGGCCTTGGGCTTGGCCTGGAGGTTGTATGACTCGTATTCCAACTCACCGCGCGCCGACTCACCCGGGCGAGATGCTCTTTGAGGAGTTCATCAAGCCGCTCGGGACGACGCAGACTGAACTTGCTGAGTGGATCGGCGTTTCGTATCCGCGACTGAATGAGATCATTCATGGGAAGCGGGGAATCACACCTGACACCGCCTTGCGACTCGAACAGGTCTTTGGAATGGACGCGCAGTTTTGGTTGAACTTGCAACTAGCGTGGGATCTGTTCGAAGCCAAACAGTCGCCGGCTGCGAAGGAAATCGGTAGGATCAAGCGACATCCCGGTGTGCTAGCCGGGGCTGGTGCGCGGAAATAAATCCAAATGGGTAATCGTACTTTCCCTGCCGAGAGATCGGCCGCTATCTAACGCCCAGGTTCAACTGCATGCACGTTACAACCGTTGCGACGAAGTCGCATCCGAGAAGTGCTTGTCAGCGACGACGTTCGTTAGACCGCTAGCGCTCCGAGCGGCCGTGGCGGCGGCGCCAACTTCAGACATGCAGTCGCCGGATCCGCCTCAGCAGTCGATGGGGGATTTGAACGGAACTGCCACCCCCTCGCGCTTCCTACCGTCCAAGAACTCGGCGCTGCACGCGTAGGTGCTCGACGGCTTGTTTGGTTCCCGGTAGAACGGCGTGCCCGCGAGCGGAGTTGCTTGCATCCGAATGACGAGCCACGCGCGAGACATCGCGGATGGCGCGACGCGTGCCACCTGTACGTGGATGGTGTCGGTGCGCACGGTGGTGTCGGCATCGAACGAAGACGCCACTAGGACTGGTGCCGACTCCGCGACCGCACTCCAACTGGCTCCGCGCGGCTGCGCGATCAACACTTGCAAACGAAGATCCTGCCAGAGCGGACTGTGCGGTGGCTCGACGCGCAGGTCGTTCACGATCAACCCTTTGGTGATCGTCACTACAAGCCCGTCGGCCTCGCGCGCAACCGAGCCCTCGAACTCCCCACGGATCGTGTAGCGGATGGCGCCGGAGGACACCCGAAACGGAACTGGGGTTGCTGGTATGACAGTGCCGAGCGACGGGCTCGCGCACGCGAGTGCCGAGGTAGCTGCCATCAGTGTGAGAAATCGACGTCGCATCGAGAGTGGGTTAGCGGTGTAACGCCCAAGTTCGGCTGAGAGCGACTCTAACATAGCTGCGATCATATGCACTTCCATGGAGCGAGCGCTCGTTTGCTGCATCTACCGTTAGGTGGCGGAGTCATCGTCTGTGGGAGGGATCGAATCCTCTATCTCGCGAACGCGCTTGTGGAACAACACATCGATCATCCCGGCTGCTCACAGCGGGATGCCCCTGGCTTGTGGAGTAATACCATTCCAACCCGCCTGGAAGATCAGTTGCCGCAAACTCTAGGTGAATGACTCGACGATGTTCGGGTCGCCGCGATGCGGAAGAAGCATGAAGTAAGAGCGGGAAGAAAGCGAGGATTGCTCCACGAGCTACGACACAATCAATCGCTGAATGCTGCGCTCTCCACACATCTATGGTCGCGGGACTTAGGCGTCCTGCCCGGTGCGTACGTGGGATTACGCGTACAGGTCCGTTCTCGGGTCCGCAGTCATCGAGGTGAATTCGAACGGCGAGCATCCGCTCCAGAATCTCGGTCGGTGGCTGCACGTGAGGCACGCCCTCTTTCACGGACCACGGGCCAAAACCGTCCACGTCTATGCGTTCGCGCACTGCAATGCTCAGGTCCTGGTGCCAAACTACTTTCCAGTTCGCAGTAGGTGTCTTGTCGAACAGAATTCCGCGAACGGCGAAGCAACGTTCGCCCAGCACAGATTCTGCAATTCCGCGAACTGGCCCAGCGTTCGCCAAATCTCGAACGATCGGCAGCTCGAGAAGGTTGCGGGTACCGCCGCGTTCGTCGCCGACCATCGCGGTGATTTCAATAGTAAGCTTGTCGAGAAGGTCGGCCGGCAGGAGCGGTGTCATGCTCGCCCAACCTTCGGTGCGAAGTTGTTTGGCCAGGTGATCTAGATCCGGGGAATCGGTCACGATCAGCGATGTGTGCTCTTCTGCCTTGTATCTACGATTTTATTGATTTCACAGATTGAATCTGTAGTGCGTCAGCTAACGCCTATCAGCTTGCAAGAGAAACTGAAAGGCTGCGAGCCTCGTAGCCGTTTTCCATTTTACCAATTGCGCGCCAAGCCCGAAAGCCCAAGTCCCGCAGCACTTCGACGCGCGGCGCTCACAATAGTGCTCGGGATTAGGCTGCAAGAATTGATGCATAATATTCCTCCGCTACATGTTTGCGGAAACACTGCAACGAGAGCCGCGGCTCAGAGTTGACCGCACTTCGCGCAGTACCGACCAGCAGTCCGGAAAGCAAGACGCCCCGCGCATTCATGCGCGGGGCGTCTGCAAATCAATCTATAATATCCCGCCGCTTCGCACCCTGAAATCGACGTTGTCGTTGATCCACTTCCAGAGCTCGGCCTGGGTCTCTGGCTGAGCGCCCGCCTTGTAGTGCGAGCGCCAGGTCGCCATCACCTCGTCGTCCACCGTCCACATCCGCACCCTGCGGCGCGGGACGTTCTTCTCCCAATGCACCGCCACCGTCGGCCGCGGATACAGGATGCGGACGGTCGTGTTCTTGGAGAGATACTCCAGCCCGCTGACGTTGATCTTCTTGTACTTGCTCAGGCTGTCGTTTTTCTCGGTCGGCGTATCGGGAATGCCGTCCGTCAACATCACGATGTTGAGTGGCGACAGAACGAGGTTCTGGCGCTTCACCAGCGTCCCCACGCGCTCGAAGAACGGATTGAAATCCGTCAATCCGTCGTGCGACGGATACTCTTTTCTCAAGAAAGCCGCGATCTGCGGGACCGTCATGTTCTGAAAGGTGTGGATCGGCTGAAATGACTTGGTCTCGCCCGGCTTCTCACCGCCGAACGACCCGACGAACACCGCGGTCGGCTGCTTGAGCCCACCCAGTCCATGAATGTGCGCATACAGATAGTTCGCGGCAAAGTCGATCGAGCTCTCATATCGATTCTTGCCGCTGAAGGAGCCGCTGACGTCGATGCCGATCACCAGAGTCGATCTCGCCACGCGCGCGCCATCCGCCGTCGGCACGCACGCCACCGCCGCGCTCAGCGCAACTACCGCGAGCGCGGCCCCAATTACTCTCCGTGAGCTTTTCATCACGCTACCCTCGGCCGGGGATCGTGCGGCGTGAGCTTCCGCGCCGCCGACTCCAGCGTGGGACGAACATGGACCATTGGCGTCGCCGACAGAACGTCGTCCAGCGACTTGAACGGCAAGGAGAACATCGGACGCGACTTGATCGTCACGACCGCGAAGTTGATCGCCGCAGCGAGGAGCTGGAGCACGGGCAGCGACAGCAGCTCGAACATGCGCTTCGCTTCCTCGTGGAACCACGCGGTCTCCGCCTTGAGAGCGTTGACCGGCTCGCGCCAGAGACCCGGCTCGACCGCCATCGCCACCGGGCGAGCCGCGCCGTCATGCGTCACTGCCTGGCGCGACAGGATTGCCAGCAGCGCCGGAGTTCCAAATCGTCCGAACAGGAACCACGACATGCCGCGCACACCGAGCCAGCCGAACGAAGCCAGTGCGAGGGTCGCGCCGATGCCGAGCTGCACCGAGCCGCCCGACTGCTGGGCGATCCACGGCGTGATCGCATCGATCAGCTCGCGGTAAAGGAACACGACTTCGAAGAACATCACGGCGCTTTCGACGACGAGCATCTGGACTATGGTAGCGGTCTTCTTCTCCTTGACCGCTTCCGTAACTACTTGCACGCAGGCGAAGCTTCCGGCGACGAGCATGAACAGGAACATCCAGAGTAGCGGCGCCATCACCCGCGGATTCGGATCGAATCCGGTGAGGCTGCCGAACACTTCATTGAGGGTCGGCTGCAGGGTGAAGGTGAAGATCGTCGCTTCGATCGCGCACCAGACGGTGAGGATCAGGAACGCGACCCAGGGTACACCGGGCTGGAAGTAACGCTTCGACGTCCAGTCAAGCAGGGTGAGCGGCGAACGCAGCAAACCGAGGAAAATGTTCTTCACCATCAGGAAGGCGAAGCGCACCGAGCCGATGATCCAGCCGACGAACGCGACGGCAACGCGGAGCATCCCGGTCCAGAACAGCCAGATGACGCGGCCGGCGTCCCACCACGCCATCAACATCGACGTGATGACCGCACCGCGTCCCGAGCGGAACGGGAGCGTGTATATGGATGCAAGCGTGCACCACATTCCCGCCGCGAGCAGCAGCGCGGGGAAAAGGAACGCGAACCAGGACAGCGCACCGGCGGCGGAATGTCCACCCAGCCACGCGCTACCCAGTGAGGATTGCCACGCTGCGAGCCAGCGCATTGGCGCCAGCAAAGTGAGCACCGCGCCTTGCCAATCGGCAGGGAATAATTGCGCGAAAGCTTCGAACATATTCATCGACCTTGCGTGAGAGGTGTGCGTCGATTCGCCCTGTCTGTACGCGCGACGGCGGGAACTGGCGGGCGGCGAAAACTGGCCTTTCCAAGGCCTCTGTTTTTGACGAACGCGCCGGACGTGGGAAACGGCTGAGCTTGTTAGGCGCCTTACCGGAGGGCTAACGCTCCCGCGGAGCCTTAGCGCCTGCTACCTACCGGGTTTTGGCCGGGTGGCGATCACAAATTTTTTGAGGGCTCACCCGCCGATTCAGCGCGGCCGGCGATCAGCTCGTCGCCAACGGGAGCGAGAGGGTGAAGGTCGTCCCCGCGCCGGGCTCGCTGGTCGCGACCAGATCCCCGCCCATCCCGCGCGCCAGCTCCCGACTGATCGGCATGCCGAGGCCGGTGCCGCTGCTCTCACGCGCCAGCTTGCTGTCGAACTGCACGAACGGCTC
>DASSNV010000073.1:0-4122 GCA_035701245.1 Gemmatimonadaceae bacterium
CCAATCCTGTTTGACAACCTGGAGCTAGAATTGGTTGGGGCCTTTGCGAAACGGGTACCGGCTCTCAACTTGTACTCAATGCCGAAGCGCAAACTCCTGCTCAGGGCAATCACGAATCCTCGCCAGGTCAGCCTCGACGACGACGATGCAGCGCCCCCCGACGATCTTCCCGATCGCGACGACCTGAAGAAGGCGACGAAGCGCGAGCTCAAGCGCCTCCGGAAACTCCAGAGCGTCTTCTACGCCGACGCGCGGTACGCGCTTCTGATCGTCCTTCAGGGCCGCGACGCGTCAGGCAAGGATGGCACCGTCCGCAAGGTGTTTCGCGGCGTCAACCCGATGGGATGCGAGGTCACCAGCTTCAAGGCACCCACCGACGAAGAGCTCGCCCACGATTTTCTGTGGCGGATCGAGAAGCGCGTTCCAGCGCGGCGGATGATCGGGATCTTCAATCGCTCGCACTACGAGGACGTGATCGTCGCGCGCGTTCGCGACCTCGTTCCGCGCGAGACCTGGGAGTCACGCTACGATCAGATCAACGAATTCGAGCGCGGGCTCACCGAGAACTCCGTCGTCATCCTCAAGTTCTTCCTCCACGTCTCGCGCAAGGAGCAGAAGAAGCGACTGCAGGAACGCCTCGACAATCCGAAGAAGAACTGGAAGTTCCGACTCGGCGATCTGGACGACCGCAAGAAGTGGGACGATTACACTGCCGCCTACCACGACGCGATCGCGAAGTGCAGCACCAAGTGGGCGCCGTGGTACATCGTCCCCGCCGACGATGAAGACGCGCGCAACTATCTCATCGCCAACAAGATCGCTGAGACGCTCGATGGGCTCGGCCTCAAGTACCCGAAGCTCGATGAGGAATTGAAGGACATCGAGATCGAGTGATCACGCGGTCAGCTGACGCCACGGAACCGTCGTGACGCGATCTCGCCGAGGAGAACGAAGGTCAGGACGGCAAACAGGAGTAAGGGCGAGCTCGAACGGGTGCGCCCACCGACCCGGCTTCCGTTCGATGTCACGCGCGGGCCGATCGAGGCCTCGAGATCGGCGAGTGGGGCGAAATCGGCGGCCATCCCGCGCCCGCGCGGATTTCCATTCGCTCGTGGAAGGCGTGGAGCGAACGCCACGTCGCTGACCAGGTCAGTCCAGAGGCGACGATGTGCCGCGACAGCGGTGTCCCCGCCATTCATGCGCGATCGCCAAGTGTCCTCGTAAGCAATCTGAATCACCCGACCGGCGCCGAATCGTCGTGCCATCACTGTCGGGGTCGTGCCGCGCTTCTCGAGAATGATCGCATCGGTGCCTGTAACGCGTAGCGGCGCCATCGCGCCTGTCCCCGCCGCCGAAGGCTCGAGAATCAGACCGCCACCAGTGCGCACGAACGCTGTCACTCGGGCGGCGTAGGCCGCGGCGCTGGCGTCGAGTGCGACCACTGCCGCGTATCGGGACGTATCTATCGTCGCGGCGCCGCCAGTCGTCACATCGACACTCGGCGCGACGCGCGCGACCACATCGACTTTCCAGCCTTCCTCCTCGAGGGCAGCAGCTGTGAACTTCGACTCCCAGCCGGCTGCGCCGATCACGAGGATTTTCCGAAGTAAGAGTGAATCGCGCCGAACCGCCGTCGCCACCGATCCGTTCGCGCTGACGGTTACGATCTCTGAGCGCGCGCCGACAACGAACGTCGCCCCCGACCTGACGATCCGCGCGCTGTCGAGTGCGCCGATCTCGTCACCGACAATTACCGGAGAGCCGTCGGGCGCCGCGACGCGAACGATCGCCCCTCCGCTCGGCGCAACCATCGGCTCGACTGCCGTCATCACCGGCGTGAGATCGCCACGCCAGGTCACGATCGTTCCCGCTCCGGCGAGCGCCGCCAGCCAGGCGCGCTCGATCCTGGATGGGAGGCTGTTCAGCTCAACGGTGATTCGTTCGGGAGCAGCCGGAACTCTGCTCCAGCGTGCAAGCTCACTGGCGCCTACCGCGCGCGCATCCATTATGTCGCCCTTCGCACCGCTCGGCGCGCGCAACGAGAGCCAGAGCATCACCGCCAGCGACGCGAGCACCACCCCGCGCAGCACGATCTCTACTCGCCGCCGCATCTCAGCGCGTAAGGGCATAGACGATGATGTTCACGGCGAAGCGCGTGTTGTCCACGGTCGAGAATCGCTTCGCATCGGGATCGTAATTCCACTCCGAGCTGTAGTCCTTGCTGCTGTAAAGCACGCCGATGCGATCGCCCTGCATCACCGCCTGCAAATTCTTGTGCACCAGATTGTCACCCCAGCCGTTCAGCTCGTGACTCGTCGTCGGCGGGCCGTCGTCGAACTTGAAGAAGCACTTGTAGATCTCGTGATCGTTGGGCAGATCGACGGGCTTGGAGAAGCTGCGCGTCAGCTCCTCCATCGCCGTGTTGTGAAACACCCCGCCCACGTCGTGATTGTGGTCGTCGATGAAAAGCATCCCGCCCCGCTCCACAAGCTTCCGCACATTCCTGCGCTCTGCTTCGCTGAACCGGAATGGCAGGTGGCCGGTGAGATAGACGAACGGATACTCGAAGATCGAGTCGGAGCCGAGTGGGATGTTCACTCCGGATGGCGCGACGGCGATCGAAGTGTAGCGCGCGATCGAGTCGATGATGTTGGCGGGCAGCACCGGCGCGCTGTCCCAATCGCCCGAGTCGTATTGGCCTGTACAAAACACGAATTCGCTGATCATCCGCCGGACCACTGGTTTAACGGCCGCACTTCCGGCGGCGGCTCGAGGGCGCGGCGCGCGCGCAGCAATGCCGGCGTCGCATCACGACCAGCGCGAATCGCATCTGAGACTTCGCCGAGCGCACCGGCAAAGGCGGGATTCGTCTGCAAAGCTGCGACGCGCATCAGCGCCAGCTCCGTCGTGGCGCGCGCGGGATCCTTCTCCAGGATGTCGACCATCGCGTAGAAACGGCGCGTCAGCTCCAGCCGCGCTGAATCGGCGAAGGAGCGCGGCGTCCGAACGCTCGAGCTTCCCTTGTCTTTCCCGGTGAGTCTCACCCGCTCGATGTTGACGACGATCCTGGGCGGCGCACCGCGGAGATACAGCCGATTGGCGAGTCGCGCGCGATCGAGTGCCGCGAGCGCGACGCGCATTGGCGGCAGAGCCGGACCTGGTTCGGCGATCTTGAGCGACCGCACCGCCTGCCAGAGCGCCGTGTACGCCGCCTTGAGGTCCGGATTCTTTGCCCCGGAGATAACGTCCGGCGACTCCATCTCCTCGACCGTCGCCGGCTCGTCACCCGGTTTGGGCTCCGCCACATCCTCACCCGCACCCTCGGCTTCGGTCAGAATCTGCTGGACCCGTCTCCGGATTCCATCTTCCTGATTGCCGATGTCGGTCGACCGCCTCACCAGCTCATCGCGCGGAAGCTTCGGCTTTTCGTTAACGAGCTTCTCGGTCAGCGCGATCAGCATCCGCTGACTGACCGCGGACGTGTCGAGCGGCAGCGGCGCCGCTGCTTCGATCGCGAGCGAATCGTACTCGCCCGCGCGCGCGATTCTTATGGTGCGCGTATCGGAAGTTGCGACCCCCGGACCGCTGACTGTGTTGCCATCCTGCGCGATGGCGCGCATCGATAGCACATCGCCTTCGCCGAGCTTGAGCGAGGCCAGGTCGAGCGTGGCATTGAGAGTCCCGGTGCGCGCGCCATCGAAATGAACGACGGCAGTATTCACTGTGCGCGCCTTGAAGATCTCACCCGAGCCGGTCGTGATCAGGTACTCGAAGTATCCGGAGCTGAGGCCGACGTCGTCTGTCACGGTGGCATTGAGCTGCACCACCAGCCGCGGAGTGCGCAAAGTCGTGTCGCGGCGGGGAGAGCTCAGCGCGATCTTCGGCGGCTCGTCGACGACCGGAGCGAGCACGATGATCCGCTCGTAGCCGCGATCCCTGAGCGTGATCGCGGATGGCTTGGCGGGCATCGCAATCGACAAACCCCAACCACCATCTGCGCGCGAGAATCGGAGCGGTGCAGGTTGAGTCGCGGTCAACCCCTCCGGCGAACCGCTGCCGCGGATCGAGATCGCGCTGCCGATGAGGCCGGGAACAGTCGACGGATCGTCGAGACTGGTGGTG
>DASSNV010000074.1:0-6370 GCA_035701245.1 Gemmatimonadaceae bacterium
ATGCAGTTTATCCGGCGCATTCCAGAGTGGTGTGACGCAGCGAAAATTCGAATAGAAAAACTGGTACCAAAGCACCTCTGTGCTCCTCTCCCACCTGCCACCTTTAGTACTACAGTGGCCAGCAGTAGCGATCAGGTCCCAGAAACCGCGGGCCTAAAGTTTACGCACCCACCCAACGATCCCCGACGCAAGCTCGGGCACCACCGGGATCGTGGGATCAGTATAGAGCTTCATCTGGCTCCGCAGATCGCTGGTCGTCGCCGCGCGGTAGACGTGGTTCGCGCTCGGAATCAGCAGGAGAGTCGCGGACGGCTGGGCGGCGGCGAGGGCTCGGGCGTCGGACTCGCTGACCTGAATGTCCTTGCCGCCCTGAACGATCAGCACCGGGACTTTCACCCTGGCGATCTCGGCGGTGGGATCATACTTCGCCCACGTCTGCATGAACCGCCGATTTGCGGGCTGGAGCAGCGACATCAATCCCGGAAGAACATCGCCAACGGGCTCCCCCCGTAGATAGCGCGCGGAGGCGGAGTCCCACTTCACGAGCTCCTCCGGCGGGAGTTGCCGCGAGAGCTGCTCTCTGATCACTGTCATGATTGGCCTTCCGGCTCCGGACATCATGATAACGCCCGCGACTGGCGCCCCACGGTTGGCGGCCTGAAGCACCAGCCCCGCGCCCTCGCTGTGGCCGAGCAGTATCACCTTCGAGAACCGCTTGTCGCCCGCGAGTGCACGCGCACCGGCCAGGGCATCGTCCACGAAGTCGTCGATCGAAAGCGAGTCCACGTGCAGCTTCTTCAGGTTCTCGCCGAGAATCCGCTTGTCGTATCGGACCGATGCAATCCCGGCCTCGGCGAGCTGCCACGCCAGTATCGCGTAGAGATTGGAGTTGTTCTGCGCGCGCAATGCGCCCGCCGAGTTGCCATTTCGATCGGTGGGACCGGAGCCGGCGACGATGAGAACCACCGGGATCGGATGGCTGTAGTTCGCGGGAAGCGTGAGCGTGCCCGCAAGCTCCAGTGCGCCAGTCCTGAACGAGAACGGTGACTCCTCCGCCGATTTCGGTGCGACTGTGTCGATCGCAGTCTGCGACGGCACGGTGTCAGTCACTGATTGCGCCGCGCCGGATTGCGAAGCCATGGCCAGCACGAGGAGCGTCATCGATGTCTTCATTTTCGTCACGCGTTCGAGCGGCGCGCAGGCTGCTCGCGCTTCCACTCCATGTAAGAGTAGACCATCACGCCCAGCGTGATTGCGAGCATGACGACGATCAGCACGATGTGCGCCCACTGCGACACCAGAATCCCCGCGATGATGATGATCAATCCACCGGCGACGAAAAGCTTGCCGCCGAGGCGGTGAGTCTTCTCCCAGACGCGATCGCTGGAGAGCGTCCACGGAGTTCTGATGCCGACGAACCAGTTCGGCCTCGCGCGCGGCAGAAGATTTCCAATCACGACGAGTAATATTCCGACGCCGAGTGGAACGATGCGCTCCATGTGCGCTGGATGACCGAGCGCAGCGCGTAGCGCGATGATGTGCAGCGCGGCGAGGAAGAGCATCAGCGCGATGATGATCGCCTCGAATGCGGGCTGAAACTTCGCGTAGTTCGCCCCGCGCGGATCGATGGCGGGCAGGATCCACATGATCGCCCACATTCCGATCAGGAACAGCGGAATCAGCCATGCTCCCCAGAAGCGCGCGCTGTAGCCGTTTGGCTGGCCGGCGGCGTTCCAGTGCGTCGGCACCCGGTCGGGCAGGTGCGGGTAGACGACCGCCGATGTGATGATGGCGGCGAGCACGATGAGCAACGGGAGCCATTTACGCATTCGATCTCCGCGGGCGAAGCCACTTGATGAGATTCTCCACCACTTCCTGAAAGACCGTGGTGTTCAGCTCGTACACGACGTGTTGTCCATCGCGCTCGGCGAGGATCAGTCCCGCGTCCTTCAGGACACTGAGGTGCCGGGACACGGTCGCCCAGCTGGTATGGAACCTGTCGGCGATCTCGCCGGAAGTCCTCGGCCCCGAGCGCAGCAGGTCGAGAATCTCACGGCGCGTCGGATCCGAGAGCGCGCGGAAAACGTCGGTCATAGAAGATTAGTCATTTAGCCAACTAACTAATTATCTGTACGTTGTTGCCGGCGGTCAAGATTCAACTTTTAGAGCTGTCGGGCGGCCTCGGTCGCGAAGTAGGTGATGATGAAGTCGGCCCCGGCGCGCCTGATGCCGAGCAGGGACTCCATCATCACGCGCTCCCTGTCGATCCAGCCTCGCTCGCCGGCGGCGCAGATCATCGCATACTCTCCGCTGACCTGGTACGCCGCGACCGGATATCCGGTCTCCATCTTCACGCGGGTCAGGATGTCGAGGTACGGTCCTGCCGGCTTGACCATCACGGCGTCGGCGCCTTCCTCGATGTCGGCGCGCACTTCGCGCATAGCCTCGTCTGCGTTTCCCGGGTCCATCTGGTAGCCGCGGCGATCTCCACTCTGCGGCGCCGACTCGGCTGCCTCGCGAAACGGTCCGTAATAAGCCGACGCGTACTTGGCGGCGTAGCTGAGGATCGCGACCTGTGTCAGCGATGCATCGTCGAGCGCCGATCGAATCGCCTGCACCCTGCCGTCCATCATGTCACTTGGCGCGACGATGTCCGCGCCGGCGCGAGCGTGTGACAGCGCAGCGCGCGACAGCAGCTCGAGCGTCGCGTCGTTGTCGACCTCACCGTCGCGCAGCACTCCGCAATGACCGTGATCGGTGTACTCGCACATGCAGACGTCGGTGATGACGACCAGGTCGGGGATCTCCTTTTTCAGTGCGCGCACGCCGCACTGGACGGCGCCGTCGTCCGCCCAGGCGGAAGTTCCTGTCGCGTCCTTGGTCTCCGGCAACCCGAACAGGATGACACCGCCCACGCCGGCTTTAGCTGCGGATTCGGCGTCGCGTAGCATCTCGTCGACCGAGGTCTGGTTGACACCGGGCATCGACCCGACCGGACGGCGCAGCTTCCTGCCCTCGCGCACGAAGACCGGGAGGACCAGCTGCGACGGCGCGAGCTGGGTCTCGCGCACGAGATTGCGAAGCGCGGCGGTGCGACGGAGCCGCCGAGGACGGTACTGGGGGAAGCTCGACACTTTATTCGGGTTGTGGTGCGGGGATCTTTGAGAGTTGGCGAAGCTCGACGAGCAGGCTGCTGCCGCCGCGAGATCGGATCTCGGCAGCCAGCGCTTCGCCAGCGGCCTCCGGCGAGTCCGTCACAGTGCGTGATCCGCGCACAATGTGGCGGCCGGTCACGTCGGCCAGCATACCATATAATGTAGGCCCGCCGTCACCATCGCCCATCAGGGCGCCGATCGGCACCTGGCATCCACCCTCGAGAGCCGCGAGAAACGCCCGCTCCGCGCGGGTCGCGGTCGAGGTCGGCTCGTGGTCGAGCGGTCTTATGAGCGCGTTGATACGGTCGTCGTCGGCCCGCGCCTGAATCGCGATTGCGCCCTGCCCCGGTGCGGGGAGCCAGTCGGGCGGGTCGAGGAACTGGGTGATGCGTCGCTCCACATCGAGTCGAATCAGTCCCGCGGCGGCCAGTATCGCGGCGTGGACAGTCCCGCGCTCGACCTTGCTCAGTCGGGTGGGGACGTTGCCGCGCAGCTCGACGACCTCGAGGTCCGGCCGCAGGGCGAGCAGCTGCGCGCGGCGGCGGAGACTCGATGTCCCGACACGCGAACCGGCTGGTAGATCGTCGAGATTTTCCGCACCCGTCTGTCGGTTGACGACGAGCACGTCGCGCGGATCCTCGCGCTCCAGCTGCGCGACGATCTCGAGACCGTCGGGCGACTCGGTGGGCAAATCCTTCAGCGAATGCACAGCACAGTCGATCTTGCCTTTGGTGAGCGCGACTTCCAGCTCGTGCGTGAATAACCCCTTGGCGCCAATCTCGGACAATGGCTGGTCGAGCTTCTTGTCGCCGGTGGTCTTGAAGGTGACGAGCTCGGCGGCAACCCCGCGCGCCAGCAACGCGTTCTCGACGAGCCGAGCCTGACGCAGAGCGAGCTCTGATGCGCGCGTGCCGATGCGCACGACGTCGCCGCTCTTCCTGGGCTTAGACGGCACGGACGATCGCGGCAGCGAGCCCGTCGAGCGAAGACTCCTCGGCCTCCGCCTTCACCTCGATCCCCTTCTCGCGGAGTGCTTCGGAAGTCTGGGGTCCGATTGACGCCGCCGGCACGCGCGCGGCGAGATCTTCGCCAACTGCATCGACGTACCCTTTCACGGCCGAGGCTGAAGTGAAAGTCACCAAATCGACATTGCCGGCCTCGATCGCACGCACGAGTCTCTCGGCGCCGGCGCCGTCCACGATCGAGCGGTACGCCTCAACAACCTTCACCTCAGCACCCATCTCCCGCAGGCCGTCGGCGAGAGTCTCGCGAGCGCCCTCGGCGGTGACGTAGAGAACCTTCTTTCCGGCAACGTCGTCACGGTGTTGCAGCGCTTCGAGCAATCCCTCGGCGACGAAGCGGGCCGGGATCACGTCGACGGCGATCCCGTGCTGAAGCAGCGCGCCGGCGGTGGCAGGACCGACTGCCGCCACCTTGAGACCCGCCAAAGCGCGCGCGTCCTTCGCTTCGCCGAGCAGCTGCTCCCAGAAAATCGAGATTGCGTTTTGGCTGGTGAAGATCAGCCATGCATAGTCCGACAGCCGGCCGATCTCCGCGCGGAGCGGCGGGAGATCCAGTCGGGCGATCTGGGTTGCCGGCATCTCGAGAACGTCCGCCCCGAGCTCGCGCAATTTCTCGGTGAGAGCGGGGGCCTGCTGGGTGGAGCGGGTGACGACGATGCGACGACCGAAGAGCGGCCGTCGCTCGAACCAGCTCAGCTCGTCGCGGAGGACAACCGACCAGCCGATGATGGTTATTGCCGGCGCGCTGATGTTCTGTTCCTCCGCTTTAGCGGCGATAGTCTCGAGCGTCGCGACGACGGTGCGCTGTTTGGGGTGCGTTCCCCACTGAATGGTCGCGGCTGGAACGTCGCCGGACATGCCGCCGTTCATTAGGGCCGTCACTATTGCCGGCAACGTCTTCACACCCATGTAGAGCACGATGGTGCCGCCGGATTTGGCGAGCGCTTCCCAGTTTGTCTGGGTGGTTGCTTTCGCCGGATCTTCGTGACCGGTGACGAAGGTTACGGATGTCGATAGACCGCGATGGGTTACGGGAATCCCGGCGTATGCCGCGGCGGCAATGCCGGCGGTGATGCCGGATACGATCTCGAATGGGATCGATGCATCGTTCATCGCCTGGGCTTCCTCACTGCCTCGACCGAAGACGAACGGATCGCCGCCTTTCAGGCGAACGACGCGCTTCCCTTCGCGCGCGAGCTTCACCAGCAGCTCGTTGATCTCGTCCTGGGTGACGGGGATCTTCGATCCACCGCGCTTGCCGACGTAATAGAGCTCGGGTCTGCCGGTCGCTTTTGCGCCGGGAGGCAACAGCATTGAATTGGCGAGTGCGTCGTACACGACTGCATCGGCGGAATCGATCAACTGCTTGCCGCGGACTGTGATTAGTCCCGGATCACCGGGGCCGGCTCCGACGAAGAAGACTTTGCCGTCGCTCACTCGGGCATCGCGTCGGTTGTGGCAAGGCCGACCCGCTTTGCCCACGCTGCGTATTCGACGGGCGAGATCTCCGATGGCTTGATCTCACTCCGTCCACCCCAGAACACGTTGGTGTAGCTCACCGGAATCCCGGCTTCAGCGAGGTGCCGGTCGATCGCAGCCTTGTGCGCGAGCACCAGCTGCTTGTCGGTGCCGTGCGCGACGGCCATGAGGTTGACGCCTGCGAACTCGGGCCCGCCTTCGCGCCAGTAAGCGTGGGTAATGATGTGGTGGCGCCCGACTTCCTTGCCGGCTTCGATCTCGCGGCCGGCAGGCACACGCCAGTGGAAGAGTGCGTTGTACCTGGTGACGCGTTCACCAGAGGCAGATGGCTTAACGTGCTCGAGGAAGGTCGAGAATCTGCCGATCACCTGTCGGGCGCTGAGGGAGCGAGCGACAGTGACAAATTGTTCAAGTGACACTCCCGCTTCTCGAGCGCGTCCCGCCCAGGGCTCGGCAGCAATCTCGTCGACGCTCAGCTCGCGCTTGAGCGCCGTCAGCACCCGCCACTCCAGCGCCGAGAGCTCGACGATGTTGGTGTCGAGGACGCGACCCGGCTCGTCGCTGCGCGCGCCGGGTTCCACGCCGCGGCGCCTCACATGGCCGACACCGAGCGCGAAGAGGCGCTTGGCCGGCATGATGCGGAAGCTCTCGGCCCCGACCTGGGTCGCCAGGAACTCGCAGTGCCGCTGCATCGAAAATCCCTGCGGCACCTTG
>DASSNV010000075.1:0-13113 GCA_035701245.1 Gemmatimonadaceae bacterium
TGAGAGTAAGGATTGCGATCGTCGAGCCGATTCCACCCTGCTTCTCGAGGTCTAGTTCTTCGAACTTCTCGAACAGCTGTCTGGCGCGGTACACGGTGAAGCGCTGAAAATCGTATGGGCTGCCGTGTTCGTTGTAGATGAACGGAATGCTCACCACCACCGTCCCGCCCGGCTTCACGACGCGCTTCATCTCGGCGAGAGTGAAATCGAGATCCGCAACGTGCTCGAGGACCTGGTTCGAGATCAGGACGTCGAAGTGTGCATCGGGCAGCGGCCAGCGCTCTCCGGGTTGAACGACGATGTCGACTTGCGGGCCTGCGGCGATATCGAGCCCGACGTACTCGGCTGGTTGATCGAACAATCTTCGATACGGCTTCTCACCACACCCGACATCGAGCACCCTGCCGGACAACGAAGGGAGCAATCTCCGGAACGTTCGGGTCAACAGCCTTGCGGAGAGCCACTGGTAGTGCCAGGGTCGGAGATCAGGATGATTCCCACAGAGTGCCGAATACGCCAGTCTATAGGCTCTGGCGGCCCGCGATTCGGCTCCCGCGCTCGAGCTCGCACTGGCTGCAACGTCAACATTCTCAGACTTCACCGTACCCGCGCCTGGGTTCATGTTTCGCCCGGCGCAAGCGTGAGCGGCTGGTTGGACGGTATGGCTACTGCGACGGGCTCGCGGCGTACCGTGACACAGAAGGCGAGCGCGGCGACCAGCGCAATCATGTCCACGTTGAACGAGAAGTCGAACGAGCCGGTATTGATTGGCAGAACGACGACGAACGCGAGTAGCACGAACGCCGCGGCCGATTGATAGCTTTTCCGCGCATGAACGTATAGTGCCTGCAGCACACTGACCTGAAGCCCAAACGCGAGGCCCCAGATCACCGGTCCAAGCAGCCTGAAATCGAGCCACATCTGCCCGACAATCCCGGGCGGGATGTCCTGGGCGTTGGCGTCAGCGAAGGCAGTTGTGCTCACTCGAACGATTCGCTCGGGGAAATTGAAATCCCACCCCAGCATGCCCTCCGGAAAACGCTGCAGCATCGACAGGATATGATCGACTCCGAGTCGCGGATCGAGATGCAGGAATGCTAGCGTCCCGACGGACTCGATGATCGTGAGTCCGGAGTCCGAGAAGGCGCGTAACATCGCGCTGGCAAAGGACTCGTAGTTCGACGACACCGTCTCGACATCCAGGCCGAACGCCACCGATGCAAGAATCTCCTTGCCGTAAGCCAGCAACAGCAGCATCGGGATGGCGGCAATGGCGATCCATTTGAGCCGGAACCTCGTGCGTTGAAGTGAGATCGTGAAATAGCAAAAAATGATTGGAAGGAACAGCGCGCGTCTCGACACGCCGAGCACCGCAAAAACGACGGTGAAGAGAATCGCGATCAGCCACGCTGCGCCTCGACCTTTCGTTTCGTAGGCAGCGAAAATCGCGAGTATCGCGAGAAATCCCCAGGTCTGTGTAAGAGCAAACGCGTTTGCGTTGAGAGCGGTGCGCTCGACCTCGGGCGCTCCCGCCCTCAACAGGATGAGGTTGGCGTAGCGCACTGGCAGGCTGTCGCCAAGCAGGTAGAACGACAGGAGTGTGAGCAGTAGCCCGACGGTCAACACGACGAACGTCCGCTGAAGGCTCACCGATATCAGGAAGGTCGAGGACTTCCGTCCACCAAATCTTTCGCTACTGAGTATCAGCCTGCCCAGGCCGGCGCCAATGTAGATGAAAAGCACAAACCAGACCGTCAACAACAACACGGCGAACGCGAGGGTGGGATCCATTGCGTGATAGACGCGATCGAAGGCGTCGATGCCGGTCGGCGCGGCTCTGTCGACGAACGGCAGAAACGAGTAGATCGCAATCCCGGGTATGCAGCACTGAATCATGGCGAGGCCGATGAACACCGTGGTGACGTCGATCCCACGGCCACGAGTTCGCCGGAACTCGATTTGAACTATGGCGAGAGCAAGCAGTACGTAGCCAAGGGCAACCAGCAAATAGATCCTGCTCACGCCGCGCCCCGCGTCAGGCTGTGGAATAGACTTTCGTACTGGCCAACGATGCGCTCGATGGAAAACCGCTCCAGCGCCGCGGAGGATTGCTCGCGCTTCGCCTGGAATGGATACGACCCGATGGCCGCAGCCAGACTTTCGGCCGTAAGGTCGCGGGCGATTACACAGGCGCTGCAGCCGTCGAGCAGCTCGAAGATGCCCCCCGGTGCCGGTGTTGCGATCACCGGAGTTCCACACGCCATCGCCTCGAGCACCACGTTGGGAAGGCCCTCGTGTCGCGAGCTCAGAACGAGCGCATCGGCGCGCCTGATGTATGAGTACGGATTCTTCTGAAAGCCAATAAAATTGACCTGATCCGCGACTCCCAGATCCGACGCCAGCTTTTCCATGCTCGCTCGCAGCACTCCGGTACCGAGAATAATGACGCACAGCCGTGGGTCGCGGCAGAGAGCCACCGCGCGAATCAGCAGGTCGAAGCCCTTCTCGTGGGTGACCCGCCCAACCCCGACCAGGCGAATTGTGTCTTCCCCGTCATCGAAGAGTGCCCGGTGGGCGGCAGGTATGGGCTCCGTCATCATCTCCCGGATCCGCACGACATCGACGGGATTGTAAATGACCACCGCTTTGGTTGCCGGAAGCCCCACAGTTTGGAGGAGGTCGTTTCGCATGTACTCCGATTGACACACGATCCGGTCACAGAATCTGTATAGGAACCGGTAGCCAATGCGCCAAAGAAGTCCGGCGTGATCGGACCGAAGCACCTCCGATACGACGCCAGCCTCTCGAGCCACCAGTTGCACGCCGCGCGGAAAAACCGACCTCGCCAGCGCGGTTCCGAGGTTGAGGTGGGCGATGGTCGTGAAGACGATATCAGGGCGTAGTCGCCAGACCAGTCGTATGATCGCGGCGACGCTGCTCCGCATTCGACGGGTGCCGAGATCGATGACCTGAAGACCCGGCGGCAGATCCGCCGCGTAAACCGGGTCGCGAGCGTCGAGAACCGCGAGCACTGGGGCGAATCGGTCCTGGTCGAGATTCCGCAGGATTGTCACGACCATTCTCTCCGCCCCCCCTCCCTGCAGCGACGGCAGCACGAAAAGAATCGAAACCCGGTCCGTCGCCGCGCGCCGCACTGTCATTGCGGGTCGGTCAGAGATCGAAAGAGCGCCAGCCATTTGTCGCCGACGGCGCTGAGAGTGTATCGATCGCGCACGCCGATCGCGCGAGCACCGATCTGCGTCCTGAGGCTCTCGTCGCCCATCAGCTGTGCCAGGCCATCGCCGAGCGCCGCTCCATCTCCGGCGGAGACAAGCAAGCCGCTCACACGATCCTCGATCAAATCGCGCGGCCCGGTCTCACAGTCAAAGCTCACTACCGGCAGGCCGTACGCCATGGCCTCGGCAAGTGCGTTTGGGAAGCCCTCGAAGCGCGACGAAAGCACGAACATATCCGCGGACTCGTACCAGTCTCCGATGTTCCCGACGTCTCCCGCAAGGAAGACGCGTGCGCCGAGCGAGTGGGACTCGATTCGCGTTTCGAGAGCAGCCCGATCCGGCCCCTGTCCGATGATCACCAGCTCCCACTCGGGGTACCGCGGCGCTAGCTCGGAGAAGACGTCGATGAGGATATCGAAGCCTTTCTGGTATACCAATCGACCGACCGCGAGCAGCCGCTTTCGACTCGCGTCTCCGATGCTGTCGGGTTCGACGACTGGCGGCACCCGCTCGAGCGGCCACGCAACCGGATTCGGAATCACCTCCACTTTCCGCGCGGTGGTGTGGGCGATGATCCAGTCCCGGGTCATGACGGTTTGAGCAACCATGGCATCGAGAAGCCCATAAGCGCCGGCGCGCAGGATCGACCATGGCAGACCGAGATCCATGCGAGGTGGATGTATCCGCTCGGCCCCGACAGTCCTTACGGGTAGCCCAATCGACGCCAGCGCCAGGAGCACGTTCGAGTTCGTCATCATCGCCAGGGCGATATCCGGCTTTTGGTCAGTCAAAGCGCGCCGAAGGGCGGAGATGCGCTCGACGTTCGCACGAAGTCCGGCAAAAGCTGTTTGGCTGGTTCCCGCCCGCTCCAACTCTACTCTTTCGATCGCGCCATTCAGCGAGTACCTGTCGAGCGAGCGCGACGCCAGCGTCACGATCGCGACCCTCAGCCCCTGGCTTGCCCAGTGATTCGCGAGGAGCGCTGTTACGCGCTCCGCACCACCGGCGCTCAGCGAGTGAATGAAGATGAGAATTTTCATTTTAGAGCACGGCGGCATGAACTGCATGCCGCCGCGTTCAGCGTCGGGCAGCGCTAAAAAAGTAAGACTCCAAACTACCTTTCACGCCGAGCGCGACGAGCGCGCGTTTGAGTGTCCAGATCAGCCTGCCCTTCCAGTTGAGGGTCCGGCCCTCGCCGAAGTAGTGTCGCGAGATTTTGACATCGGCGAATTTTGCCGAGAGCATGTCGCGCAACCGTTTCTCGCTGAAGCTCTGTAGGTGTCCCCAACGGTGAAACGCCTCGCCGCAATGCGGACACACTACCCGGCTGTCGGCCAGGTTCTCATCTGCGGGCAACGTTCCCATGAACCTGCCACCCGGCTTGAGCACCCGCTCCGCTTCGTCAAACGTGGCTGCAATCACCTCGTCGGAGAGATGCTCCAGGACTTCGCACACCACCACCGCGTCGAACTGGCCGTCAGGAAATGGCATGTTCTGCGAGAAACCCACCTTCGCCTCATCGCCCAAGCCGAACTGGCGGCGCACACGCTCGATCGACTTCTCACCCGGGTCGAGAGAGCTGACCTTGACGTTTCGTCTGACCAGGATCGCTTCGAGCCCGCCCCTGCCGACTCCAACATTCAGGGCGCGCGTCCCAGGGGCGATGTGATTGGCGACAAATTCGTAGCGCGGTCGGGCGTTGAAGACTGCGTCCCCGACCTCGTCGTCGTTCTGAAAGTATTCCCAGATTCTTTCCTGATCCATCCTGATGTCCTAAGGGGTCACGCCGAAGCTGACACGGCAGGTCGTCGGGTGTAAGCGACGCCCGCCAGAAGAAGGCAAGACGCCGCGAGCATCAACGTCGTCGCGATCATGAGCCCGCTCACACCAAACCGCGGTACAAGCAAGGAGTTCGCCGCAACCTTCACGGCAACATTGACGATCGCCACCAGACAAATCGTCGCGTAGCGTAGCTGGCTGGTCAGCATCGACACAAGGACCAGACTGGCAAAATAAAACGGCAGCTGGCCGATCCCGAACCTGAGAATCCGGCTGACCGCGAGGGTGTCGGCGCTCGTGAACGCCCCCCGCTCGAACAGCAGTCGAACGAGAGTCGGTGCGAGCCACCATCCAATGAGGGCGGCGGCGACGCCCAGGGAGCCGAGAATCCGCACCCAGTGAAACGCCATTCGCCGCAGCCGCGAGGGCTCCTCGGTCTGGGCGCGCGAAAAGACCGGCAGCGTTGCTCTCGTAACCGCGGTCGCGCCGAGACTGAGAACCAGCACGAGGATGCGGTTCGCATATCCGAGCGTTGCGATGGCGCCTGTTCCCAGGTGGGCTGCGAAAAACTGATCGATGACTATCGTAACGCTCATTAGCGCCTGACCGGCCAGCATCGCGCTGAAACCTTTCCAGAACGCCGACCATTGCGGGGATGCCATCGCGAAACGAGGCGCACCGAGATCGCCACTCTTCCCGACCGCGACGCCGAGCGAAAGCAGGTGGATCGCGTAGCCGCCGACCGTCCCCCAGACCAGCGCTTCGATCCCAGCGCCCGGCCAGCTCAAGACCGCAATCAGAAGTACGAGCGCGGGAATCCCTTCGAAGAGCGTGTTGAGATGTCTCTCGGAAGCGAGCATCCACGCGGAGAAAAGACTGATCACCACCCCCAGACCGAGCAGAGTGGAAAGCGCCGGCGCCATCTGCAGGGCCACTTGCTCCGTTCCCGGAGGAAGTCCCGCCCACGACGAAGCCAGAATCCTCGGCAAGGCAATCCACGCCAGAACGCTTAGCCCGACCCCGAGAACGAGCGAGAATGCGAGCAGCTCGGACCGGAAGCGCGACAGCTCCTCTTCGCCGGTAGAGCGTGCCCGAGCCCAGACGGGAACGAGGACCGACGTAAGCAGACTGAGCCACACCGCCAGCGGCCAGCTCACCAGGTTGAAAACAAAGAGGTAAGCGTCGACTTCCTGCCGGGCACCGTATCGCCAGGCGACGGCCATTTCCTTGAGCGCGCCGGCGACTTTCCCGGCGAAGACGAAAGCCGCAACCCAGGCCATGCCACGCGCGATGTCGCGATGATCCGGGTGCGCGCCGCGAATGCGCGCCGCCCAGGCGCGCACGGCGGCGGGCGGCCGGGAAATCACAAAGCGGGAACGCGCAGGGTGGGTCAAGAGATTTTGGCTGTCAGGGCTGCGCCGCTATCCGGTCACGCCGCGAAGAAGTCGCGGTACCACGCGACGAATCTCGCGACACCCTCGCTAACGGGAGTCGAAGGCTTGTAGCCTACGCGGTGCACGAGCTCGCTGACGTCGGCGTAGGTGTCGGGCACATCTCCAGGCTGCAGAGGAAGCATTTCCTTGATCGCCTTCTTCCCTACCGCATCCTCGATCGCGGCGATGTACTCGGTGAGCTTGACCGGGCTATTGTTGCCGATGTTGAAGATCCTGAAAGGAGCGTTGCTCGATGCGGGATCCGGATCCGAGCTGTCCCAGTCCGGATTCGGCGTCGCGATGCAATCACTCACGCGGATCACGCCCTCGACGATGTCGTCGACATAGGTGAAGTCGCGGGTGTGATTGCCTTCGTTGAAAACGGAAATCGGCTTCCCTTCGATGATGTTCTTGGTGAACGCGAAGAGCGCCATGTCGGGCCGGCCCCACGGCCCATACACGGTGAAGAATCGAAGCCCGGTGCTGGGCAACCCGAACAAATGGGCGTACGAATGCGCCATCAGCTCGTTGGCGCGCTTCGTGGCTGCGTAGAACTGAAGCGGGTGATCCACGCCGTGGTGCTCTGAAAAAGGCATCCGGGTGTTCGCGCCGTAAACGCTGCTGGTGCTCGCGTAAGTAAGGTGCGGCGTCGCTGAATGACGACACGCCTCGAGGAGGTTGGTGAATCCAATAATGTTGCTCTCTACGTACGCATGCGGATTCACCAGCGAATATCGAACGCCCGCCTGTGCCGCGAGATGAATGACGCGGTCGAAGCGATGTCGCGCAAAACAGTCGTTGACCGCAGCCCGGTCCGCGAGGTTGGCGCGAACGAACTCGTAGGAGCTTCCGCGCGTTTTCGCAGTCTCCTCGAGAATCTGGAGGCGACGCTCCTTGAGCGCCGGATCGTAATACGCATTCACGACATCGAAGCCGACGACCTCGTCTCCCCGCTCGAGCAGCCGCTTCGCGGTATGGAACCCGATGAAGCCCGCATTTCCGGTGACCAGGACTTTCATCCCTTCTTCCGCTTCAGGATGCGCGGCGTCACTTCTTCCATAAGTCGGAAAAACTCCTGTGCCGTCTCGTCGGGAGTCTTTCGCGCGCCCGCGAGTCCGTGGGAAAGGAAAGCGATCAGCATTCCGACCAGCCCGCCCATCAAGCCGCCGACCACGGTCTTGAGCGCAACTCGCCGCGATTGGGGAACGACCGCCAGGCGCGGCTCCTCGAGCACGGTGATTACCGGCGTGTCGCGCACTTCGCGGCTGCGCGCCTCCGCCCGACTCTGGACCAGCGTCGTATAGAGCTGCTGTCGCAAGCTCACGTCGCGCTGAAGACGGTCGCGCTGAAAGGCGAGCTCGGACGAGCCGTTCGCCGGCATCCGATTGGCCTGCAGGAATGCCTGGAGCCGATCCTCTGCCTCGCGCAGTGCGCGTTCTGCATCGGTCGTTTGAGTCTCGACGAACTGACGCTCGGCGGCCGCCTGCGATTTTCGTTTTTCAAGGTTGAACCGGTTTACACCGCTCACCAGCTCCTTGGCCATCTGATAGGAAACGCTCGGCCACTTCGTCACGACGGTCAGCTGAACCCCGCCCAAGGCCTTTATCTCGCGCGCATCCACGATCCCCGCGAGCCTTCTTACCGTCAGCTCGAGCCTGCGCTGAGGATTGTCTTCTTTCACCTTCAGCAAGTCCATCATCGGGACCCGCTTCCCGCCCTCCTCGGCAACGACCATGGTGTCCAGTGCCAACGGCTCGAGTAGCGCCCATGAGCGAAGCAGCTCGACATAAACGGGAGGCCCCCAGCTTCCGTTCCCCTGCGGCAGCCGGAAACCAAACTGGCTCGCCGCGAGCGCAAGGCTCGAATTATTGATCTCAGGCTGCTGCGGAACGAAGGTCGCCCCCGATGCATAGGTTCTCGGCTTGAGCAATCCGACGGTAAAACCCAGCACGGCGCCGCCAAGTCCCAGTGCGATGATCAGGCGCCGGGATCGGAGCAGAGTGGTGGCAATCGACAGCCCCCAAAACGGTTCCGGCTCGTTCACTGGCGTACGAGCAAAAGTTGGGTGCGTCATGCGGTCCTGTATTGTACCGAGATGGATCCGGTCACGCGGGCACCAGCTCGTCGTAGACGGCGCGCGTCCGCGCGATCACGTCGTCGATCGAGAATTCGTCGACCGCGATCTGTCTGCCCCGCTCGCCGAGACGTAAGCGAAGCGCCTTGTCGCGCGCAAGCACCGAGATCGCATCGGCCAATGCAGACGCCGAGCGCGGCTCGACGAGCATCGCGTTCTCCATGTGACGCGCGACTTCGCGACATCCGGGTATGTCGGACGCAATAAGCGGCCGGCCGGAGGCAGCAGCTTCGATCAAGACCTTGGGAACTCCCTCGTGATAGGACGGCAGACAAACGACGTGACATTGCGCGAAGACGGAGGGCATATCGCTCCGATGGCCCCACCACTCCACGCTCCCGTCATCGCGCCACGCCTCGAGCTGGGATACCGCAATCGCGGATGGGTTCGCCGAATCGGGCGCGCCCACCAGCGCCATCCGCACTGGCACCTTTCGGGCCTTGAGCATCCGCGATGCTTCCACGAACTCCCGTACCCCCTTGTCCCAGAGCATCCGCGACGCAAGCACTACCACCGGGACCCCCGGTGGTTCCGGGGAAGGGACGAACTCGGAGATATCAACTCCGGAGCCCCTGATGACGGCGATTCTTTCGTGCGCCAGGAAGCCCGTTTTCACCATCGAGTCCCTGGCGTCCTCGCTTTGCAAGATGACACGAGTATTACGCCGATTCAGCAGCGCTTTCATCGCCGCCACGACGCCGCCCCTGACAATCCTCGCCTTCCTATCGGTTGTATTGAACAGATACCCCATCCCGGCAAACGCGTTGACCAGCCCCGGCGTCGACGTCATCACGCCGGCCAGAGAGCCATACAAAATGGGCTTGATCCCGACGTGGTGGGCGATATCCGGTCGTTCACGCCGATATGCCCGAAGCGTCCCCACGAACGCTCGAACGTCGCTCAAAGGGTTGAGGCTCCCCCTTGCCAGCGTGCTTTCAACGAGCCTGAACCCTTCCTTTCGGATCCGTTCCCCGTCGTTGGTGACATGGGTAAGCACGACGATCTCGTAGCCTGCCTGGTGAAGGCCACGCGCAAGCAGCAGCCGGTGCGAGCAAAAATACCAATCGGCACCGATGAAAAACAGGATCTTACGCTTGCGTGGGGTGGGCACTGTAACGCGTGTCTTTCGTCAGGTGTAAATGAGCAGGATCAGACCGGTCAATAACGTCTTAAGCCACTGGTTCAATCCTTGCGATTGGACGAGTTTCGCGGTTATGTTCGACGCTCCTTAACGCCCGCAAATTCAAGGGCTTGGGACAAGTCAACGGACCGCGAAGTCGTAGCAGCAGCGAGTCCTTTCGCAAACGTGGCCTTCAACTATAACCCCGACGCACTTGCAACCCCAAAGTTTGTCGATCCAGCCAGCTCCTTCGCCCGCCCAATACTTCCTCGCGCCTAACGTATGAACTTCCTGATCACAGGTGGCGCGGGATTCATCGGATCCCATCTAACAGAACGGTTGCTCAAGGACGGACACAACGTCGCGATCATCGACGACCTGTCCACGGGCTCGGTGCGCAATATCATGCACCTGCGACAGCATCCGAAGCTGCATTGCGTGATTGACACGATGATGAACACGCCGGTGCTCGCCGAGCTCGTCGATGCCGCCGACGTCATCTTCCATCTCGCTGCGGCGGTCGGAGTGAAGTTGATCGTGGAGAGTCCGGCCCGCACCATTGAAACCAACATCCAGTGCACCGAGCGAGTGCTGGCGGCGGCGGCGAAGAAAAAGAAACCGGTCATCATCACTTCGACTTCAGAGGTGTACGGCAAGAGCACCGACATCCCGTTCCGCGAAGACGGCGACCTGGTGCTCGGCGCGACGTCACGCGGCCGGTGGAGCTACGCCTGCTCCAAAGCGATCGATGAGTTCCTCGCGCTCGCGTATTTCCGGGAGAAACGGCTGCCGACAATCGTGGTGCGACTGTTCAACACCGTCGGGCCCCGTCAGACCGCGCAGTATGGCATGGTCGTGCCGCGTTTTGTCTCACAGGCTTTGGCCGACCGGCCGCTGACCGTCTTCGGTGATGGCCAGCAGAGTCGCTGTTTTACCCACGTCGGCGACGTCATCGAGGCGTTGATCGGACTCCAGAAGTGCGACGCCGCCTACGGCGAGGTCTTCAACATCGGGCACACCGAGGAGATCACGATTCTCGGCCTCGCGGAGAAGATTCGCGACATGGTCGGATCCTCGTCCGAGATCACCTTCGTCCCCTACGATCAGGCGTACGAAGCAAACTTCGAGGACATGTCCCGGCGAGTGCCGTCGCTCAACAAGATCAAAGGGGCGATCGGTTGGGAGCCTTCACGCGGCCTGAATGAAATCCTCGAGTCCGTAATCGAATACACCCGTTCTGGCGTGCTCGAGCCCGTCCCAGCGTAAGCCATGCTCTTTGCGCTCGTCGGCGCCTTCGCGGCCGCCTTGCTGTTGACGCCGCTGGTGCGGCTCCTGGCGGCCAAAGCAGGACGAGTGGCGCACCCCCGTGCCGACCGCTGGCACTCCAGGCCAGTGGCACTGATGGGCGGGATCGCGATCGGGCTGAGCATGCTGATCGGTTTCGGCGTGTCCGCATTCGCGGGCAGAAACGAGCTTGCATTTCCCCGCTATATCGTCGGGATTCTCGCCAGCGCAGCCATCATGTTCGTAATCGGTCTGGTGGATGACGTAAAAAGCCTGAAGCCGAACACCAAGCTGATTCTCACCGCTGCGGCCGCCGCTGTGCTGGTCAGCTCGGGGGCGATTTACCAGGTCGCGCCGTTTACCCTCGCCAACATCGTCTTCACCATGTTCTGGTTCATCGCGCTCACCAACGCCATGAACCTGCTGGACAACATGGACGGCATCACCGCGGGTGTGGCGGCAATTGTGGCGCTCGGATTTGCGGCTCTGTTCCGTGAAACGCCGGCACTCGCGGCCATTCCGCTTGCTCTGGCCGGAGCGTGCATCGGGTTTCTGATCTTCAACTTTTCGCCGGCGTCGATCTTCATGGGCGATGCCGGAAGCCTGTTCCTCGGCGCAACCCTCGCCGGCCTGGGAGCGACCTACTCCAGCACACGGCCACACGGTGGACTTGGTGCCGTTGCCCTCCCGCTCATTCTGGTTCTGGTGCCGATAGTCGATACCGCGCTCGTCATGAGCACCCGACTCCTGGCGCGGCGCCCGGTGACCGTTGGTGGACGCGATCACGTCACGCACAGACTGGCTTTCATCGGTCTCAAGGACTGGCAGGTCGCGGTCGCAATTTACGCCGTCGCCGCAGGGGCGAGCATCCTCGCGGTGAATCTGTCCGAAGGGTTCAGTCCGGTCACTGGTGTCACCGCGATCCTGTTGCTGCTCATGGTTCTCATGATCGCACGATACCTGGCGAAGCTACCGATCTATCCGGCGACCGCGCCGAGCAAGGTGAGCAGGCTGTCGATGCTGGTGGACGAGCTTCTGTACAGCCTCAGAATTCTCGACGCGATGGTAGACCTCGTCGTTTTCGCGGCTGCGTACTGGGCCGCGTACCTGCTGCGCTGGGAGGGCGCGCCGCCTCCCGCGCAATCGACGGTGCTGATTGAAACGCTGGCAGTGGTGGCGGCGGTCCGGCTGGCGAGCTTTTACGCCGTCGGCATTTATCGCGGTGTCTGGCATCAGGTGAGCGTTCGGGACGTCCACCGGCTGCTGCGCGCGGTGGTGATCGGCACCCTGGCGAACTTCGTGATCGTGGCGCTGTTGCTCCACCACACCGAAGTGGGCGCCAGCGTCTTCGTTATCGATGGTATGGTGGTGTTGCTGCTGACTTTCGGCGTTCGCCTGTCCTACCGCTCGTTTGACGTAATCCGGTCACAACTGGCTCGGCCAGGCTCGCCGACGCTGATCTTCGGGGTGGGAAAAGGCGGCGAGCTGACGGTGAGGGAGTTGTCAGCTAACCGCGAATACGGCCTGACGCCGGTTGGCTTCCTCGACGACGATCCGCGGAAGAAGGGCAAGATCATTTTCGGGCTCCCGGTATTTGGCGGTAAGGATGCGATTGGTGCGCTGGTCAAGTCGCGGCACATCGAGCGCGTCGTGATCGGCAGCCAAACCCTCGGGCCGGACGCATTGCACGCTCTTCAGGACTCCTGTGACGCGGCGGGTGTCGAGCTTCTGCAGCTCAGCCTGCACCTCACCCACGTCGGATCCCCGAGCATCCACGGCCAGCGCATGGTCGCCGGCATGAAGCCGCGCACTACGATCAGCCTTTCGCCGATCGTGAAAGAAAAGAGGGACGGCAAGATTGTCGCGGCGCTCGACTACAGAACTCCGCCCGGCTAGAAGCCTCTATCAGAGGCGGCGAAAGAGAAACTCGTTGCAGCCGAGTCCGCCGCCGCAGGTATTGAGTTTTAGCAGCTCGAAGCCGCGCTCGCGGTAGAAGTCGAACACTTCCTCCGGTTTCGCGACCTCGAACGGGTAGCCGCCGACCCAGTCGACGACATCGCGCCACGGCGACATCCCCCGCTCGCGGAAGTATGTTGACCATGTTTGGAATGGCTGCCCCCGGATGCT
>DASSNV010000076.1:0-6908 GCA_035701245.1 Gemmatimonadaceae bacterium
TCGAGTACGACGAATCGCTGGTGGTGCCGTACCCGACCCGATCTCTCCGCGATGGCGCGATCGATCCGTGGACCAAGCCGCGCTACGACAACAAGCGTCGGGCCCTCGCCGAGTTCGCCAGGCGTGAGCGGATCCCGATGGACAAGCCATGGGAGCAGCTCACTTCGGCGCACCGCGAGCTGTTGCTCAACGCGCGGACGCGCGGCTACAAGGGAATTTTCCCTTTCCTGCGCGATCTCGAGGAAAAACGCTACAAGCAGTACATCCGCGTTTTTCTGCGGCAATATCAGACAGCGCAGGAATGTCCGCGCTGCCACGGCACCAAGCTGCAACCCGACGCTCTCAACGTCCGCGTTGGCGGCCTGAACATAGCGCAAGTCGCCGAGCTCCCTGTCGATCAGCTCGCGGCCTGGCTCAACGAGCTGGAGCTGTCGGAGTTCGAGCGCAGGATCGCGGAGATGATTCTCAAGGAAGCGCGGGGTCGCGTTACATTCCTCCGCGACGTTGGACTGGGCTATCTGTCGATGAACCGTGCGACGCGCACGCTCTCGGGCGGCGAAGCGCAGCGCATCGGGCTGGCGAACTCGCTCGGGTCGCAGCTCGTCGACACCCTGTATGTGCTGGACGAGCCCTCGATTGGACTGCATCCTCGGGACATGGACCGTCTGCTCAAGCTGCTGCAGCGACTCCGCGACGGCGGCAACAGCGTCCTCGTCGTCGAGCACGACCTCGCCGCGATCGAGATGGCCGACTACATGGTGGAGCTGGGACCCGGCAGCGGGGAGGCCGGTGGTCAGATCGTTTTTGCGGGGCCGATGTCGCGAATCAGTGAGAGTCCACTCACCGGCCAGTACGTGACGGGCGCGCGATCGATCCCTCTGCCAACCGAGCGGCGACGTCTGGGCCCGCGGTGGATCACCTTGAATGGCGCGCGCGAACACAACCTGCGCAACGTCGACATCAGGATTCCGGTGGGCGCCCTTACGGTAGTCACCGGCGTGTCGGGCTCGGGCAAGAGCACTCTCGTCCACGACGTACTCTACCGCGCGCTCGAGACGCACCTCGTCGGCGAACACTCGGCAAAGGTTCACCTCGGCGAGAAAGTCGGTGAATACGAGTCGATCACCGGCTTCGACGCGCTCGAGGATGTCGTGCTGATCGATCAGAGCCCGATCGGCAAATCGCCGCGCTCGAATCCGGTGACCTACGTGAAGGCCTTCGATGAGATCCGCTGCCTGTTCGCGGACACCCCGCTCGCACGGCAGCGGAAGTACACGCCGGGGACTTTCAGCTTCAATGTCGAAGGCGGACGCTGCGAAGCGTGCGAGGGCGCCGGCGCGCTCGAGGTGGAGATGGTCTTCATGGCCGACATCTTCGTCCCGTGCGAGGACTGCGGGGGAAAGCGCTACAAGCCCGAAGTCCTCGACGTCACGGTGCGCGGCAAGAACATCCACGAAGTCCTGAACCTGACCGTCGATCAGGCGATCCGCTTCTTCCCGCGCGAAGACAAGCTCGCCCAGGCGCTGTGGCAGCTGCAGCAGGTCGGGCTCGGCTATCTGCGGCTCGGCCAGCCGGCGACGACCCTGTCGGGTGGCGAAGCGCAGCGGATCAAGATCGCGCGCGAGCTGGCGCTGGCCGGCAAGAAATCGGGCCGCAAGATGTACGTGATGGACGAGCCCACCACCGGTCTGCACCTCGAGGACATCCGGAAGCTGTCGAAGGTCTTCGACCGGTTGCTGGAGCAGGGACACACGCTGGTGCTGATCGAGCACAACCTCGACGTGATCAAGCTCGCCGACTGGATCATCGACCTTGGCCCCGACGGCGGCGTTGCCGGCGGTGAAGTAGTTGCGATGGGGCGGCCCGAAGATGTGGTCAGAGTCGAGGAATCGCACACCGGGCGCTGGCTCGCGCCGCTGCTGCAACGTCCTCGTGAGCGAAACGTATCCCAGCGGTTGATGGTTGCTGAAGCGGAGTCGGTCTCCAGACAACTGGCGCTCTAGGAGATAATGGCCGACCGGTTTCGGAGACGCGCCCTCTGCGCGGCCCTGGGCCTCGGATTTTTCGGCGGCGCCGCGGGCGCGATGCTCGCCCAATCGAATCCATCATCGCCCGCGCGCGCGGCACCCGCGGCCGATCTCGCGCGCTGGGACTCGCTCGTTGCTGGCGAACAATACTTCGTCCTGCGCGACGAGCTGAACGCGCGGCGAACAGATACGAGCGCGGTCGTCCGCTATTTTCGGGGAGTCCTCGCGACGGCGATGAATCGTCCCGACGAGGCCATCGCGCAGCTCCGGCCGCTGGTTCCGTCAGGGCGAAGACTGCTCGGCGCGACGCGCGAGCGGATCGCGGCCCAACGGCTCGGCGACAGTTTCCTGCGCGTATATCGATACGGTGACGCCGCCGCGGCTTATCGCATCGCTGCGGGCATTCCCGATCCGACCATGGATTCGCTGGCCCGGACCGGTCTGCGCACCGACGCAGCGGTTGCGCGCGAGATCAGCGACGTGTTGCCGCAAAGAATTGAATGGAGGAAGCCGGCGACCCTGGACACAATCCCGAACGGTGGAGTGCGCCGCCATATCAAGGCCGCGATCAACGGACGACCCGTCACCACTCCGCTCCGGTTGGACGTCGGGACGCGCTTCACTCTGGTCGATTCCACGACGGCCGCTTCACACCGCGTGCGACTGCTCGGCGGCAGCGTCTCAGCGCGCTCGCTGCGGGGGACGAACACCACCGCGCGTGTCGGCGTAATCGACCGGCTGGATGTTGGCGCCGCGACGATCTCGAACGTCGTCGCGCTCGTGATCCGTGATACCGACCTCGCGGTGCGGAACGGCGCGCCGCCGACGGCCGTTCTCGGCTTTCCGGTGGTGAACGCACTTGGCCGGGTCGCCCTCACGCGCGACGGCCACATCGCGCTCTTTTCACCGGGCGCGCCACGCATCGACAGCTCGCCGCGCGCTCCGATGGCGCTCGCCACCACAATCTGGCGCAACGCCGTCGTCGCCGAGCTGACCGAAGGTGATCGGCGCGCAACCCGGGCAATCGCGTTTCCACCCGATTCGACGGGCAACGCGGATGCGGTGACGTTCGATTTCAACACCATGACGATCGGCTTCGACACGTTGCCGCCACCGCCCGTGCTTCCGGGGATCAGTCTGCCGAGCCAGGGATCCAGCGCGCCGACAACGGAGCGGGGACCGCGGGAGCTGGCATTCATCGCACTGCTCTTCGGGCTGTTCATCGTGCCGAAGGCGCTGCAGCGCTTCCGGCTGCCTGGGGCGATCACGTCATTGCTCATGGGAATCGTGGCGCGCGGCCTCGGATTCTTTCCTGAAGATCCGACTCTGCAGCTGCTCTCCACGCTCGGCATCGTAGCGCTGTTTCTTTTTGCGGGACTCGAGATCGACGGGCGCGAGCTGCGCCGGAACGTGTCGCCACTCGTGTGGCACGCGGCGACCTGGACCGCGCTGTTCACCATCACCGCTGTCGTCGCGGCGCACGTGCTCGGCGCGAGCGGCCGGGTTGCCGCGCTGGTGGCGCTGGCACTCGTCACGCCATCCACGGGATTCATCCTCTCCTCATTGTCCGGATTTGGTCTCAGTGAGGCCGAGCAGCGCAGCGTCAAGACTTACGCGATCGGTTCGGAGCTGATTGCGCTGACGGTACTGTTCTTCGTGTTGCAGTCCACCTCCGCGCTGCGGCTGTCGCTTGCAACCGCGGCGATGATTGCGCTCGTGGTGCTCATACCGCTGGCGTTCCGGTTCTTCGCATCAGTCGTAGCGCCCTACGCGCCGCGCTCGGAGTTCGCGTTTCTGCTGATGGTGGCGGTGGTCTGCGCCTACACGACGCGGCGGCTCGGCGTGTACTACCTCGTGGGCGCCTTCGTCGTCGGCCTGGCGGCGCAGCGATTCCGCGCCGACCATCCGGCGATGTCGTCCGAGAGAATGGTCGACGCGCTGGAGTCGTTCGGCTCGGTGTTCATTCCCTTCTACTTCTTCCACGCCGGAACGGAGATCAGCCGCGAACAGCTCACCCTCAAGGCGTTTGGAATCGGTTCGCTGCTACTGGTAGTGCTCGGGCCGGTGCGGGTCGCGCTGACGGGGTTGCACCGCAAGCTGACGCTACGGGAATCCTTTCGCGCATCCCGACGGATTGGGAGCGCACTGTTACCGACCCTCGTTTTCACGCTCGTCATCGCGGGAATTCTCGACCAGCGTTTTGCGTTGAACGGTGACATCGTCGGCGGGCTGGTGCTCTACACCATTCTGAACACGATGATGCCGGGCTTTACTCTTCACGGAGAGCCGGCCGACTTCGAGGATGTCGAGGCGGCGCGAGTCGCCTAGCGGGATTCCTGCGCGATTCTGGAGACTTTGGCCGAGAGTGCCCGCGGTGCAAGCCGGTTCGCCTGGGCGACGATCTTGTTCCTGATCCCCGGAATCGCAACCCGTCGCCCGTGGAGCATCGCCGATACGCCGAACTCGGCTACGTCAGCCGCCTCGGCCATGCCGAAGGCATTGAACAACCGGGAACTTCCAACCTGCGCCTCTTCGGCGAATTCCGTGCGGGTTGGACCAGGGCACAGCGCGGTCACGGTGACGCCCGCGTTGCGCAGCTCCTCGGCGAGGGCTTCGGAAAAGCTCAGCACGTAGGCTTTGGTCGCGTAGTAAACCGCCATCAACGGACCCGGCTGGAATGCGGCGGTCGAGGCGACGTTGAGAATCCGTCCCGATTTCCGCTTGATCATCGCCGGCAAAAAAAGCTTGGTGAGGTGAGTGAGCGCCGCGATGTTGACCTGAATCATCTCCAGCTCGCGAGTCAGCTCGGTCTCTGCGAATTCTCCGCCGAGCCCGAAGCCGGCGTTGTTCACCAGGACATCGATGGCGATGTTCTCGTTGCGCAGAAAATCGAAGATCGCCTCAGGCGATTCGCGACGGCGGAGGTCGGCGGCCAAGACGTGGACGTTGACGGTATTCTTGCCCTCGATCTGGCCGGCTGCCGCCTCGAGCGCATCCCGGTTGCGCGCGACGAGGACGAGATTGAATCCTTTTCCGGCGAGGACTTTGGCGATCTCGAGGCCGATGCCGCCCGAGCCACCGGTGATGAGAGCCGTTCGGTGTTGATCGGCGTGACGTTCGGAGCGCATGCAGAGAAACTAACGCGAGCGGCGAGCCGCGGAAGAATTCCTGATTCGCGGAGAATACGGCAGCGGGTCGACCCACTTCCGAGAATTTTCCTTGGTTGATTCGAGCCATGCGACTGGCTAATTTTCGTAGCTATTCCCGAGTAGCTCAGGTGGTAGAGCAGGTGACTGTTAATCACCGGGTCGGGGGTTCGAGTCCCTCCTCGGGAGCTGTTTTAAGCATGAAAATACCATGGACTTAGCGAAGCGGGCATTCCCACTCGGGTCTGCCCGTTTTCGTTTGTGCTGGACTATTGCTGGACAGCGACCGAATTCGTCGAGCCGACTGCCAGGAATTGCACATTCAGAGGCGCGATATGGAACACGATGATTGGAGGATTGCTTTGCCTCGCACGGGCGCAAGCATTGGCGGATGCACGCCTCTCGGTTATCAAAGAGATATTTGCAGAGGGAGTTGGCGTTCTTGCCGCAGACCTTGCTACTGAGTCTTGCAGCGATTCGGGCGGTGGCCCGACGACGCAGTCGTCGAAACCTCTGATGTCACTGACGGTAGCCCTTCTTTAGGTCCGATCTTAAGCTGACAGTCGTTCAGGGTTTTTCTCTTTGAACTGTTCCGCGTACTCGGCGGGGGTTAGATGGTGGAGGCCGCGGTGCGGCCGATCGTTGTTGTAGCTCTCTCTCCAGCTCTCGATTGTGCGCCTCGCATCAGCGAGCGAGAGGAACCAGTGCTGGTTCAGGCATTCGTCTCTAAGCCGGCCGTTGAAGCTTTCGATGAAGGCATTCTCCACAGGTTTCCCCGGCCTGATGAACTGAAGGCTCACTCCGCGGCGGTGTGCCCAGGCATCGAGAGCTTTACTGTGAAATTCAGGGCCGTTGTCCAGTACGATCCGCTCCGGAAGTCCGCGAGTGAGTGCCAACTCGTCGAGAACCGCCACCACACGCTCACCAGGCAAGCTCACGTCGACCTCGATCTCTGGAGATTCCCTCGTGCACGTGTCCACGATCGTGAGAGCTCTGAACGCTTTGCCGTCGACGAGCGTGTCCCGCACGAAATCCATCGCCCACTGCTCATTTGGTCTCGTTGCCGTGGGGAGCGGCACCCTCGGCACCGACACTCGCTTCTTGCGCCGGCGTCTCACCGCCAGCCCCTCCAGCCGGTAAAGCCGTCTTATCCGCTTGTGATTGTCCCTGAACCCTTCCCGTCTCAGTCGCCACGTCAGCATCGGGCTACCCCAGCGCGGCTTTTCATCCGCGAGCTCGCACAGCCGCTTTCTGAGCCTGGTCTCGCCCTCTCTCGGCGTCACAACGTAGCGGACTGCACTCCGGTGAAAGCCCAGCCAGCGACATGCTCGACGCTGACTCTCGGCGGTCACCTTCACTTGGGCAACGACGGTCCGCCTCTGCTCCATCGTCACCACTCTTTTCCCAGCACATCCTTCAACACCTGAATATTCAACGCCTGGTCAGCCACCACTCGCTTGAGCCGGCGATTCTCCTCCTCCAGCATCCTCAACCGCCTCGCCTCGCTCACCTGCATCCCACCGTACTTCTTCCGCCAGCGATAGAACGTCTCCCTCGAGATCCCATGCCGGCGGATCACCTCGCCAGCCTTTCCACTACTCTCAGCTTCCTTCAGAATTCCGACGATCTGCTCGTCGGTAAATCTCGACTTCCGCATCGACCAGTCCTCCTCGCCGCCAGAGCGGCATCAAGGACTGTCAACTTATTTCCGGACCTCTAAATTGGGCTACCGTCA
>DASSNV010000077.1:0-6784 GCA_035701245.1 Gemmatimonadaceae bacterium
TGATCAACCTGGTCTCAAACGCGGTGAAGTTCACTCCCGCCGGCGGGCGCATCCGGGTCGCGTGTACGGTCGGCGAAAAGAGCGTCTCCATCCACGTCGCCGACACCGGTGTCGGAATCCCGGTCGACAAGCAGGAATCCGTTTTCGAGCCGTTCGTCCAGCTCGATCGCGGCCTCACCCGCACCACCGATGGCACCGGGCTCGGCCTGCCGATCAGTCGCGGCCTGGCGCGCGGCATGGGGGCCGACATCACTCTCGAGAGCGAGGAAGGTGTCGGCTCGACGTTTACGCTCGCGCTTCCCCGCGCCGCCAGGCGTGCGACGCCGATGGAGCTGCCGCGTTTCCACAAACGCTGAGCGAATGAATTCTCCTCGGATGGTCTGAACTTCGCATTGGTAGCCCTGGAGACCATTCGAGGGCGTAGCAATGGCTGTGGCAGTGGAAGGTGTCAGCTCGAAGGGCGCGCTGAAGTGTCGTCGCAAGTTCCTGCGATTTTTCCGCAAGGGGTTCTACGACGCGAAGTACATCGACTGGGAGCGCGGCTACAAGTGGGAAGCCCACGAGCGCTGGGAAGAGATTCTGGACCGGAAAACCCATCACGATCTGATTGCCGACGGCAGCTACGCGGAAGTGGCGCGGCGCGCCGTGACGATAGAATCGCGCACCAACCTGCTGTTCTCGTTCGAGAAGATGGCACTGCGCGACGCAGTCAAATCAACCGCCGGCGCCAGGTCGTTCGCCGAGGGACTCTACGATTTTTTGTACGGCCGTGGCAGCCTCGAAAACAGGTTCGAGGAATGGTGCTCGACTGTTGCCGGACTTCCGCGCCGACAGACCAGAGTTCTCACCTGGCCGTTGCTCACGGTGTTCGGATTTCTGGCGCAGCCCGAGACGCATTTCTTCCTCAAGCCGATGGTGACACGCACCGCGGCGCGAGAGTACGGCTTCGAATTCCGCTACCGTTCGCGCCCGAACTGGGAGACGTACTCCAATCTCCTCGAGTTTGCGCAGGTCGTGTCCGACGACCTCAGCGATCTCGAGCCGCGGGACATGATCGACATCCAGTCATTCCTCTGGGTCCAGGGCTCCGACGAGTACGAGGAATAGGACGAGGCGGCAATGGCGCGAGATCGTTTCGGGCCGATTGGTAGGTGCCGGAGAGAGTGAGTTGGTCGTCCTTATTACGACGGATTCTCCCTTCGCACACCGGTTTTGCCCAACGAACAGGCATTGACGAGCCCGGCCAGGCTCGCCGCTCTCAAAAAGACAGGACTTCTCGACGGCCCCTGCGAGGACTGCTTCGACGCTTTCACGCGTCTCGCAGCCCAGCTTGTGGGTGTCCCGACCGTTCTGATCTCTCTGATCGATTCGGGGCGTCAGTACTTCAAGAGCACCGCCGGCGCCGACGCGCCGACCCGGGGCTGGCACCCACTCGATGCTACCTACTGTCAGGATGTCGTCGGTAGCGCTGCTCCGATCGTCGTGGCCGATGCCTGGAACGAGACGGCGCTCGCCAGCCGCGGTACGAAGGCCCGTGCCTACGCGGGTTTCCCCCTAACAACCGAAGATGGCCACGTCCTCGGGACGTTTTGCGCCCTCGACGATCGGCCGCGCGACTGGAGCCGCCGGGACATCGAAGTGCTGACTGCGCTCACGACGGCGACCCGTTCCGAGATTCAACGTCGCATCGCCCAGCGCGCGGCGCACGATATCCAGCTCCGGCTGATGGCGGAACGCACCCTCGCGCACGCCGTGCAACAACAGATGCCGGTCGGCGTCATCGTCGCCGAGATTCCGGGTGGCCGCCTGGTTTCGGTTAATGCCCAGATGACAGAGATCTTCCGCACGTCGTTCATGCCGGCCGCGGACCTGGCCGGATACACCGAGCTCATCGGATTCCACGACAATGGCAGTCCGTACACCGCCCTCGATTGGCCATTGGCCCGCACGGTCCTGACGAAGGAGCGTGTACGCGGTGAAGAGATCAGGATCCGACGCGGCGATGGGACTGACGGATATGTTCGAATGAGCTCCGCGCCGGTTCAGGATGGCGATGGAAACGTCGTCGCGGCCGTCGCGATCGTCGTCGACGTCAGCGAGCAGCGAAGCGCCGAGCGCGCGCTTCGCAGCACCGACGAGCGCTTCCGCTTCGTCGCCAAAGCCACCAACGACGTCATCTGGGACTGGGACATCAAGACCAACGCCCTCGTCTGGAACGACTCAGTCGAAACTGTGTTCGGGCACAAGCAGAATCGCATTTTCCCCGAGATACAGTGGTGGTACGATCACATCCACCCGGAAGACCGGGAACGGGTCGTCGCCGGCATTCACGGCGTGCTCGACCACGGCGGCACGAGCTGGAGCGATCAGTACCGGTATCGGCGCGCCGACGGCAACTACGCCAACGTGATGGACCGCGGCTACATCGCGCGCGACAGCAGCGGCGAGCCCCTGCGCATGATCGGCGCGATGACCGACGTCACCGAGAAATCGCGCTCGGAGGCGGCCATCCGATTTCAGGCGCAGCTTCTTAACGCCGTGCAGCAGGCGGTGGTCGCCACCGATCCCGAAGGGATCGTCATCTTCTGGAACGACTTCGCGGAGAAGCTTTACGGATGGGCACCTGAAGAAGCAGTCGGTAAAGCGATTCATGAGCTGACGCCTTCGCCGTTCCTCCGCGAGCACAGCGCCGACATCTTCGAGCGCGGCGCTGCAGGTGACAGCTGGACGGGAGAATTTCTGGTGCAGGGCAAGAGCGGCAAGGCCTTCCCCGCCCTGCTCACCACATCTCCCATCCGCGACGAGCGTGGGACTGTGCTCGGCTTCGTGCTTGTCTCGATCGATCTCAGCGAGCGTCGCGCGCTCGAGGAACAGTTCCGACAGTCCCAGAAGATGGACGCCGTCGGACGGCTGGCGGGCGGCATCGCCCACGACTTCAACAACCTGCTGACGGTCATCCGGCTCAACACCGAGATCATCATGGACGGATTCGATCCAACTGATCCGCGCAGCGAGGATGTGAAGCAAATCAGGAGCGCGGCCGAGCGGGCGTCGTCGCTTACCAGGCAGCTGCTGGCGTTCAGCCGCAAGCAGATTCTGCAGCCGCGCGTCCTCGACATGAATAGCGTCGTTTCCACCGTGCAGCCGATGTTGCAGCGCCTTATCGGTGAAGACATTACCATCGCCTCGAGCTGCAGCGCGCGCGGCTACGTGGTCGCCGATCCCGGCCAGATCGAGCAGATCCTCGTCAACCTGGTGGTCAACGCGCGCGATGCGATGCCGCAGGGCGGTACGATCAGCATCGAGACGCAGAACGCGACGCTCGACGAGACCTACACCAGCGAGCACGCGCCGGTGGTTCCCGGTCGCTACGTCATGCTCGCGGTCGGGGACAACGGTGTTGGAATGAGCCGCGACATCCGTGAGCACGCGTTCGATCCCTTCTTTACAACCAAAGAAGCCGGCAAAGGCACGGGACTCGGCCTCGCCACGGTGTACGGCATCGTCAAGCAATCGGGCGGTTACGTCTGGATCTACAGCGAGCCCGGCCTCGGCACGACCCTCAAGCTGTATTTCCCCGAGGTCAGCGCCGCCGCTGCCTTCACCAACGTGGAGTACAAACCCAGCGCGAAGCTCGGTGCGCGCGGATCGGAGACAATTCTGCTCGTTGAGGACGAGGAGTCGGTGCGCGGTCTGACTTCGCGCATCCTCGAGAAGCAGGGCTATCGCGTCATCGTCGCGCAGCACGGGCGAGAGGCGATGGACATCGCCGCGCGCGAAGTTGGCCACATCGACCTCGTCCTCACCGATATCGTGATGCCGGGAATGAACGGTCGAGGCCTCGTCGAGCGCCTCGCCGGCATCCGGCCGCGCATCAAGTCCCTCTACATGTCTGGATACACGGACGACGATATCATCCGGCGTGGATTCATCGAGCCGTCCAAGAGCTTCCTGCAAAAGCCCTTCACTTCAGAGTCCCTTCTCCAAACGGTAAGAAAGGTACTCGACGAAGGCTGAGCCGCTCAGGCTCGTTGTCCGTTACTTGCATGGGTAGCACGTTTCCATGCAGTCGACCTCGCCACTCGCCCGCGATACTGTGCTCGCCGGCGAATCCGCGCCCGTGAACGTCCTGATAGTGGACGACAGGCCGGAAAATCTCCTCGCCATTGAGGCGATTCTCGAGCCCCTCGGTGAAAACCTTGTGCGGGCGAGCTCGGGCGAAGAAGCGCTCGGCCACCTCCTCGACTCTGATTTCGCTCTGGTGCTCCTCGATGTCGCGATGCCGGGCATGGATGGCCTCGAGACGGCGCGGAGGATCAAGCAGCGAAAAAAGACTTCCGGCATCCCGCTGATCTTCCTCACCGCCGGCAACCCCGACGAGCGCCTGATCCTCCAGGGTTATGAGAGCGGAGCGGTCGACTACCTCTTCAAGCCGCTCAGTCCGGAAGTGGTCAGATCGAAGGTCAGCGTCTTCTGCGACCTCTACCGGAGCAGGGAGAGAATCCGCGACGCTGCCGCGGAACTGGCCCGGGCGCAAGCGGCGGCAGCCGAAGCTCGCGAGGGCCAGAAGCGACTCTCCGATGTTCTCGAGCGAATCAGCGACGCTTTCTTTGCCCTCGACGAAAACTGGCGCTTCACCTACGTGAACGAGAAGGCAGCCCTGATCCTGCAGCGCCGCCGCGAGGATCTCGTCGGAAAAATCGTCTGGGACGAGTTTCCCGATGCCGCCACCTCGGCGTTCGCCGAACAATACCGGCGCGCCGTCGAATCACAATCGGTCGTCGCATTCGCCGAATACTATCCACCGCTCGACTCGTGGTTCGAGGTCCATGCATACCCCTCGCCAGAAGGGTTATCCGTCTACTTCGCCGACATCTCCGACAAGCAGCGCGCTCAGCGGATGCTCCAGGAAAGCGAAAAGCGTTTTCGCTCGCTGATCGAATCGACCACCGCTGCCGTCTGGAAAATGGACGGGAACGGTACGATGCTAGTCGAGGAAGACGACTGGCATCAGCTCACCGGCCAGTCTTTCGAGGAGATGCGGGGCAACGGATGGCTCGATGCCGTCCACCCTGAAGATCGCGACAAGACGATCACGGCGTGGCGCAGAGCGCTGTCCGCCGGCGCGATCTACGAAGTGGAGCACCGCGTCAGGACCCGCAACGGCGAGTACCTCGAGATGCTCGCCCGGGCGGTGCCGGTATTCGATGCGACCGGAAATATCGAGGAGTGGGTGGGCACCCACTCCGACATCACCGCGCGCAAGCACGCCGAACGCCAACGCGACCTTGCCCTCGAGGGCGCTGTCGAAGCGAGAGAGATCGCCGAGCGCGCGCAGGAAGAAGCGGAAATGGCAAATCGTGGCAAGAGTGAATTTCTCGCCACGATGAGTCATGAGTTTCGCACGCCCCTGAACGCAATACTCGGCTACACTCAGCTGATCGACATGGGTGTGCTCGGCGCAGTAAGCCCGCCACAGCACGATCACCTTCAGCGCCTGCGCTCCAGCGCCGTGCACCTACTGGGACTCGTAAACGACATCCTCGATCTCTCGAAGATCGAAGCCGGCCGCGTCAGTGTGTCGCGCGAAACGGCGTACGTGAGTGACGTGATTCACGCCACCATCGCGCTGATCGGGCCACAGGCAGTCGCGCGCGGCATCGACTATCCCGAGGAATGCGATGGTGCGGAAGGGACGTCCTACATGGGCGATCCCGATCGGGTGCGTCAGATCCTCGTCAACCTTCTGTCGAATGCCGTCAAGTTCACCAATCCGGGCGGCGCCGTCACGCTCGAGTGCGGATCCGCCGATCATCCCGATCCCGGTGCACGATTGGTCGGCGAGGGATCATGGACGTTCATTCGCGTCGCCGACAACGGCATCGGCATTCCTCCCGAGCAGCTGACGAGAATCTTCGAGCCGTTCGTGCAGGGAGACTCCGGTTATACTCGCTCGGAAGGCGGAACCGGATTGGGCCTTGCCATCAGTCGTCAGCTCGCACGGCTGATGGGCGGCGACATCACGGTGCAAAGCACCGTCGGCGGCGGCTCGACGTTCACGCTCTGGCTGCGCGGCGGGGCATCGGAAGAACGGCCCGCGCCACAGCCCGACCACCCACCAGCAGCGGAGGCAACGCCGGATGTGGTGGGAGTGAGACATCTTGCGCAGGCTCTTCTCAACCGCATCGATCTCATCGCCGGGACGTACGTGCAGCGGGTGCGGGACGACGACGGAGTTCCGGATTTGTCCGCGGTGAATGAAGCGCACATTCGCGATCACGCCGACACCGTCGTCACCGAGATCATCCGCGCCGCGCAGCTGCTCGCCGAAACCAGGGGACGCGCCAGCGATCTGCTCCGCGATGGCGCCGAGATCCAGAGGCTTCTCGCCGAGCTGCACGGTGCGCAGCGGTACAGGCTCGGGTGGACGGAGGGCGAGATCGCGCGCGACGTGGATCTGCTCTGCCAGCAGATCGTTGATACGATCGCCACCATCGACGTCGACCCGCGGTCGGCGGATTTCATCGTCGACATCGTGCGCAAGATCATGGAGCAGTGGAAACAAACCAGCATCCGCGGCTATCGCTTCGCGAAGTCGGCGGGCAAGCGGTGACGTCGCGCTCCTGTCGACACGCATTCACCGCCGCTTTATTTCAGGCATGATCCGTTTCACGGCGCTCCCGGCCGCGGCGATTGTCGGTGCGATCTTTCCGGCGATGACGAGCGCTCAGGACACCGCGGTCACCCGCCTCGAGCCGGTGGTCGTGGAAGTCAGTCGCGGCGC
>DASSNV010000078.1:0-15798 GCA_035701245.1 Gemmatimonadaceae bacterium
CATCTCGGTTCCGATCCGCTCCGGCGGACTCGTCTACCCGGGAAACCCCGAAATCGACATCAGTCTTCAGCAGGCCGTTGCCAAAGGCGCCGGCGCCAACGTTTCAGCGATCCGCTTCGGCTCACATACCGGTACGCACGCGGACGCGTCGCGCCATTTCTTCGACGACGGCCAGACCGTCGACAGGATTCCGCTGGAGCGGCTGATCGGCCGCGCGGTACTGATCAAGTTTCCGGACACTCTGCGCTCGATTGGAGCCGACGATCTTCGCGCTCACGACCTGAAGGGTCAGAAGCGCGTGCTGCTCGGCACCCGAAACTCCGCGCTCCTCTCGCAAAAGCAGTTCGCTCCCGACTACACCTACCTCGCGCCCGACGGCGCGCAATATCTCGTCGAGCAGGGAATAGAGCTGGTCGGCGTCGACTATCTCTCGGTCGAGCAGTTCCACTCCGGGCATCATCGCACCCACCGCACGCTGCTCGAGCGCTCGGTCGTGATCATCGAAGGACTGGACCTTTCCGCGCCACCGCCGGGCGAGTACGAGTTCATCTGCCTGCCGTTGCGCATCGAAGGGTGCGACGGCGCTCCCGCCCGCGCCGTCCTCATCGCATGACGGCCATCACCCACATCTTCTTTGATGTCGGAGGCGTGCTCGGCTCGAACGGCTGGGACCGGGGCGAGCGCCAGCGCGCGGTCGAGCGCTTCGGGCTAGACGCCGAGGATTTCCAGTGGCGCCACGAGGAAGTGGTGGGCGAATGGGAGGAAGGCAAGATCACCCTCGACGAGTATCTGGATCTCGCCGTTTTCTACATCGACCGCCCGTTCTCGCGCAGCGAGTTCGCCGACTTCATGTACTCCCAGAGCGTTCCCAACGATTCGACCATCGGCATCGCGCGCGCTCTCTCCGCCGACTCGCGCTTCACCCTGATGACTCTCAACAACGAATCCGAGGAGCTCAACATCCACCGGATCGAGTCGTTCGGAATCGCGCAGATCTTCGAGGCATTCCTTTCGTCCTGCTGGCTTGGCGTCCGCAAGCCGATGCGACGCTTTTACAATCGCGCGCTCGGGATTGCACACGCCGAGGCGGCTGCATCGTTGTTCATCGACGATCGCGAGCAGAACCTGACGCCGGCGCGTTCGCTCGGCATGAACGTGATTCTATACAAGTCGGTGCCACAGCTTCGCTCCGATCTGGAGCGGCTTCTCGACCTGAAAATTACCGGAGCTTAGACGATGCGCTTGGGAATGATCGGCCTCGGCCGAATGGGCGGCAACATGTCGGAGCGGTTGATGAAGGGCGGCCACGAGGTCGTCGTGTTCGACCGCGCGCAAGCTACCGTCGAGAAGTACGCCTCGCTCGGAGCGACGCCGGCGCACACCCTCGCCGAGGTAACGGCGAAGCTCAAGCCACCGCGCATCGTCTGGATCATGGTGCCGGCCGGGAAGCCGGTTGACGACACCATCGCCGAGCTCGAGCGGGAGTTGTCGAAGGGCGACGTCGTCATCGACGGAGGCAACTCGAATTACCACGACTCGATGCGCCGCGCCGCAGATCTAAAAAGCAAGGGAATCGAGTTCATCGATTCGGGCACCAGCGGCGGGATCTGGGGACTCGCCAACGGCTACTGCCTGATGATCGGCGCATCAGAATCGGCATTCAAGCTGTGCGAGCCGATCTTCAAGACCCTCGCCCCGCCCGAAGGGTACGCGCGCATGGGGCCTCCCGGGTCAGGGCACTACGTGAAAATGATACACAACGGCATCGAGTACGGAATGCTTCAGGCCTACGCAGAGGGCTATGAGATCCTCCACGCGTCGAAGGACTTCAAGCTCGATCTCCACAGCATCGCCGGCGTCTGGAATCACGGCAGTGTCGTGCGCTCCTGGCTCAACGAGCTCGCTGAGACCGCGTTCGAGAAGGACGCCGACCTGGCCGATCTCCGGGGTTACGTCGAAGATTCCGGTGAAGGGCGGTGGACCGTTCAGGAGGCGATCGATCTTGACGTACCGGCACCGGTGATCACGCTGTCCCTGCTGGCGCGGCTGCGTTCGCGGCAGGCCGACTCGTTCTCCGCCAAGGTAATCGCGGCGCTCAGAAACGAATTCGGCGGTCACGCGGTAAAGAAGACATGAAGACTCCGGTCTCCGTTCCCCTGGTGCGCGCGCCGCGCAAGCGCGGACGTCGTGACAAGGCAGATCCCTGTACGCTGGTGATCTTCGGCGGCGCCGGCGATCTCACCAAGCGGAAGCTGATACCGGCCATTTACTACCTCGCCGAGCAGAAGCTTCTGCCCGACAACTTCGCCCTGCTGGGAGTCGCGCGCGATCAGAATAGCGACGACAGCTATCGCAAGATGATGCGCGATGCGATGAACAACTCGGATGAGATCCACAAGGTGCACGACGATGTCTGGCAGTGGCTCTGCGAGCGGACGTTTTACGCCGGCGGCGACTTCACCCGCGATGACGCGTACGCGCACATCGACGCGCGGCTGAAGGAGATCGAAGCGCGCTGGCCGGAACAGGAACGCAACCGGCTGTTCTATCTCGCGATTCCGCCCAGTGTCTTCGAGACGACCCTCAAGCATCTCTGCACCAGCAAGCTGGCGTGGCGCACCCACGCGTACGAAGACAGGCCGTGGATACGCGTCGTCATCGAGAAGCCGTTCGGCCGCAGCCTCGATTCTGCGCGCGCTCTCAACCGGCTCGTGCTCGATGAGTTCGGTGAGCACCAGATCTACCGCATCGATCACTACCTCGGAAAGGAAAGCGTTCAGAACATCCTCGTTTTCCGCTTCGCCAACTCGATCTTCGAGCCACTCTGGAACCGGCATTACATCTCGCACGTGCAGATCACGGCGGCAGAATCAGTTGGCATCGAGGGCCGCGGCAAGTACTACGAGGAAGCCGGTGTCCTACGCGACATGTTCCAGAACCATTTGCTACAGCTGCTCACACTCGCCGCAATGGAGCCGCCCAGCTCGTTCACCGCCGACGCCGTGCGCGACGAGAAGGTGAAGGTCCTTCATTCCGTTCGACCACTGGTTGAGGGCGACTGCCCGCCGCCGGTGGTGCTGGCGCAGTACGGTCCCGGCAACCTCGACGGGAAGTCGGTGCCAGGCTACCGCAGCGAGCCCGACGTGTCTCCGACCACCCTCACGCCCACATATGGCGCGATGCGTATCTCGATCGACAGCTGGCGCTGGAAGGGAGTACCGTTCTACCTGCGATCGGGCAAGCGAATGGCGCGACGCATCTCCGAGATCGCGATTCAGTTCCGATCGCCGCCGCTGCTGCTGTTCGGCCAGAAAGCGGTGGAGGATATGTCGCCCAGCGTTCTCACTCTCCGCGTGCAGCCGGACGAGGGTATCTCGCTTCGGTTCCAGGTGAAGACACCCGGCGCGATGCACGAGCTGACACCAGGGCTCGAGATTACTCCTGTCGACATGGACTTCAGGTACGCCGAAGCATTCGGCAATGATGCGCATCCGGCGTACGAAACCCTCTTGCTCGATTGCATGATCGGCGACCCGACTCTGTTCACGCGGAGCGACGAAGTGGAAATGGCGTGGGCGATCGTCGATCCCGTCATCGACTACTACGACAAGCATCGCCCCGAATCACTTCCGACCTACCCCGCCGGGAGCTGGGGTCCCGCCGAAGCCGACAAACTCCTCGACGGAGACCACACCCGTTGGCGCTAGCTCCACTGATTCTACCGCTCGTCGCGCTGGTACTTTCTTCGACCGCGTGCCAGGATCCAAAGTCGACGCACGAGGATTCCGCCGCCGTGCTCGCCGGAGACACTACGCAGCACGTCCTGCCTGCCGACGCCCGCGCCCTGGTGTTACGCGCCCGCGAGCTCGACCGCGCGGATAGCCTCGAAGCAGCGCGCGCTGCCTACGAAGCTGCGGCGAAGAAGCTGCCGCAGCTGAGCGACTGGCTTTATCTGCGCGCAGCAGGCGTCACCGCTGACAGCGCGGCGCGTGCCGGTTACTACGCACGCCTGCGCACTGACGTCGCAAGAGACCGCGTGCGCTACACCGACGCGATCGCCAGGGAGCGGACGCGCGACTTTGCCGGCGCCATCCGCGGCTACAACGCGCTCGGCGAGAAGGTCGACGCTCTGAGACTGCGAGTGTCCCCGCCGGCCGACGAGGCGTCGAAAGCCGCGGCTCGCGCCGAGCTGCTCTCTTACATCGGCAGCTCCAACAATTCAGCCGACACCCGCGAGGCGATTGCTCTCTTCGACAAGGCCTTTACCACGACCACCCCCGCCGAGGAGCTCACCATCGCGCGGGCGGCGGCGAAGTCGGGCGTCCCTGACCGCGCCGCGGCAGCGTACGCGAAAGCCCTCGGCGCTGGCCTGGGGAACGTCAACGACACCTTCGCCTACGCCACCGTTCTTTACCGCCTGCGCAAGTTTCCGGAAGCCGCGGCGGAGTTCGCGAAGGTGCGCGCTCCCGCGAACCTTGCGGCCGCGGCGCAATACCAGCGTGCACGCGCTCAGGTCGCGTTGGGGAACATTGAATCCGGCCGTTCGACGCTGAGAGCGATCACTACCGCCTATGCGAAGGACACCAGCGCCGCGTCGGCGCTGTTGCTGCTCGCCGATCTGGCTACTGACGAGAATCGCGACGCGGACGCGCGGCAGGCGCTGATGAATCTGCTGGGCCGGTTCCCGAGCGGAAGGCAGGCGACCAGTGCGCGCTTTCGCGCCGGGATGATTGCCTACATCGCGGGGGATCGAAAAGCTGCGGCGGCTGAATTCGACTCTCTCGTTGCTCGCGATTCGAACAGCACGGAAGCGCTCTCCGCTGCGTACTGGGCGGGTCGCTCCTACGCCGCGCTCGGCAACAAGAAGCGCAGCGCTGAGCGATGGCGCTGGATCATCAACAAGGAGCCGTTGAGCTATTACGCGGTTCTCGCCGCGAAGCGCGTTGATACGACTCTGGTTGCCCCCGATCGTTCGCCTGCGAACTATGGCAAGGTGCCGGCGGTCGATTCAGCGCTCGACAGAGTGGTAGCGCTCAAGGATGTCGGCATGGATGTCGAGGCCGGCTTCGAGAACGATCGGCTTTTCCGGGATGCCATGTCTGACCCGAAGCGTCTCGTCGCGACGGCGCATGCGCTGGCCGGCACCGACCAGGCGTCCCGCTCGATCGCGCTCGGCAAGCGCGCGCTCGACGAAATCGGCAGGAGCCCGGAGAACTATCGCCTGTACTTCCCGGTGCTGGAGCGCGAGACCCTGATCTCGAGCTCGAAGAAAAACGGCCTCGATCCGGTGCTCGTCGCGGCCCTGATCCGGCAGGAGTCGAACTTCAATCCGCGGGCGACATCACCAGCCGGTGCGCGCGGGTTGATGCAGTTGATGCCGTCGGTTGGGAAGGACCTCGCCGCCGCGCAGGGAATCGCGCCCTGGGACGACGACATGCTCTACGAGCCTGCGACCAACATCAAGCTCGGAACCGCGCACCTCAAGGGATTGGTGCGCAAATACACCGACGTGGTGAAGATTCTTGCCGCGTATAACGCCGGCGAATCACGCGTGGAAAAATGGTCGACGAAGACAGGGGCCGCAGATCCCGAAGTATTCACCGAGCGGATACCCTTCGTCGAAACTCGCGACTACGTCCGCATCATTCTGCGGAACCGCGCCTACTACCAGGCCCTCTATTCCTGGTAAGTCGTGTCTTCGGAGCGCGGTGGAAGCTGGCCTTTGCGACGTTTCCGCCAGTCGAGGAGCCAGGTCATCGGAATTCCGGTGAGCAGCGGAGTCAGGAACATGCCAAGCAGCGAATTGAGCCAGATCAGCGCGATGTAAAAGCAGATAAGCCCAAGCGATACCCAGAGCGTGCCCAGCGGACCGTGCGTTTCCAAGCGAAACTCCCCCGTGAGTAGGTAAATTAAAGGTATCATGGCTTTTGTCGCGGTTGAAGCGTTCGACGTCGAGCGCGCGGTCCGATCCGCTCTGCGGGACGCTTCGCCGGTGGTTCTGGCGGTGTCCGGCGGCCTGGACTCTATGGTGCTGATGACCGCGGCTGCCCGCCTCCCGGCCCGTATTCGCAGGGTTATCACTGTGGCGACCTTCGATCACGGCACTGGCAAGGCGGCTGGCTACGCCGCCGCGCTCGTCGCGAAGCGGGCCTCCGAGCTTGGCTTCGGGTGTGTGGCCGGCCGCGCTTCCACCGTCGGCAAGCGCGAAGATGAGTGGCGGCGCGGACGCTGGGAGTTTCTACGCCGGGTCGCGGCGGCACATGGTGCGAGCGTGGTGACGGCTCATACCCTCGACGATCAGGTCGAGACGGTTTTCATGCGGATTCTCAGAGATGCCGGCCCGCGCGGTCTCGCCGCGCTTTACGCCGATTCCGACGTCAGTCGCCCGTTTCTGAGTATCCGACGCGAGACCCTCGCCGCGTACGCGCTCGAGCACAATGTCCCGTTCGTCCAGGATCCATCGAATTTTGACCGCCGGCATCTTCGAAACCGCATCAGACTGGACCTTCTGCCGTCGATCGCCCGGCGCAATCCGAATTTTCCCGCCGAGCTCCTTGCTCTGGCGCGCGAGTCGGCCGTGTGGCGGCGCTCACTCGAGGACCTGGCTGGAACGGTCGACGTCGAGTCCGAGCAGGACGGCGCTTTTCGGATCAGCCGTCGCAGCCTCGAGGGCTACGATGCCGATTCACTGCGAGTCCTGTGGCCGGCGCTGGCTGCGCGCGCGAGGGTGGTAATGGACCGGAGGGGAACCCACCGCGCCGCAGAGTTTACTATTAGGGGAGCTACCGGAGGCGCGATTCAGCTTTCCGGAGGGGTCGAGATCGTGATGCGGCGCGATCACCTGTTGCTGCGCCGGATGCCCGATGGCGGGCGACCGAGAGCGACTCGTTCCGGACAACGCCAACGACCGGAGATGCGCGGATGAGCAGCACGATGAGGCCCGTCGGGACCAAGTCCGATCCGCGGCTGTCCGGCCGAGCCGTGAAGCGGATTGCGTTTGACGAAGCAGTGATCGCCCGTCGCGTCTCGGAGCTCGGCAGAGACATTACTGCTGCCTACCCCGACGGTGACTTGCTGGTGCTTGGTTTGCTCAAAGGAAGCTTCATCTTTCTCAGTGATCTCGTGCGCCAGATAACGCGGCCGCTGCAGGTAGACTTTCTCGTCGCGTCGAGCTACGGGGACGGGACGGTGTCGAGCGGGACGGTTAACCTCGTTTATGACCCCGAAACCGAGCTTGAAGGGAAAGACATCCTTTTGGTGGAAGACATCGTTGATTCCGGCAGGACGTTGAATCGTCTGATGACTATACTGAAGGAGCGAAAGCCGAGGTCCCTGGAGATTTGCGCGCTGCTCCATAAACGAATCGCCGAAGGGCTGCAATTCGAGACGAAGTTCGTTGGTTTCGATGCTCCGAATGAATTTTTGGTTGGATATGGGTTGGATCACGCGGAGAACTTCCGCCACTTGCCGTACATAGCGAGCTTGCAGTAATGCCGATACAAATGCCCAATAAAACGCCAAAGAAACCCACCAACTGGAGCAAGGTTTCCAAACAGCTCTCGTTCTGGGTATTCGTCATACTGGTGCCCGTCGCGATCATCCAGTTCTCCGGTAAGGGATCCGATGCCGCCCCCGAGATTCCCTACACTCCTCAGTACGACCAGGAGCTGCAGAAGAACAACATCGACAAGGTCACCATCCAGGCGGGCCGGCTGCTGACCGGTGAATTCAAGCAGAAGGTGCCGGTGAAGGGCCGTCTGGTGCAGAAGTTCAAGGTGATGCTGCCCACGGAGAACTCGAGCGACGAAGTCGCGCGGCTCCGCGAGCACGGCGTGCAGATCCAGGCCGAGGATGCGCGGCCGTCGTTCACGACGATCCTGATCAGCCTCTTCCCGTATCTCCTGATCATCGGCATCTGGTTCTTCCTGTTCCGCTCGATGCAGGCAGGCGGCGCGAAGGCGTTCAGCTTCGGCAAGTCCAAGGCAAAGCTCCTCACCGGTGACACGCCAAAGGTCACCTTTGACGACGTTGCCGGCGCAGACGAAGCGAAGGTCGAGCTCCAGGAGATCATCGAGTTCCTCAAGGACCCGCAGAAGTTCACCAAGCTCGGTGGTCGGCTGCCGAAGGGCGCATTACTCGTCGGCCCGCCGGGAACCGGCAAGACCTTGCTTGCCCGCGCGGTTGCAGGTGAAGCAGGACGTCCGTTCTTCTCGATGTCAGGCTCCGACTTCGTCGAGATGTTCGTCGGCGTCGGCGCCAGCCGCGTGCGCGACCTGTTCGAGCAGGGCAAGGCTCACGCTCCGTGCATCATCTTCATCGACGAAATCGACGCAGTCGGCCGCCATCGCGGCGCCGGACTCGGCGGCGGTCACGATGAGCGCGAGCAGACCCTGAATCAGCTGCTCGTCGAGATGGATGGCTTCGAGTCCAACGATGGCGTCATTCTGATCGCGGCGACGAACCGGCCTGACGTGCTCGATCCCGCGCTGATGCGTCCCGGTCGCTTCGACCGGCAGATCGTCGTAGACTCGCCCGATCTCCGCGGCCGCGAAGGGATTCTCCGCGTCCACATTCGGAACAAGCCGATGGCCGACGATGTCGACGTGACGACGCTGGCCCGCGGAACACCGGGAATGGCCGGTGCCGATCTCGCCAACCTCGTCAACGAAGGCGCGTTGCTCGCGGCCCGTCGCAACCACGACAAGGTCTACATGGCCGACCTCGAGGATGCGAAAGACAAGGTCATGATGGGCGCCGAGCGCAAGTCGATGGTGATGAAGGACGAGGAGCGCAAGCTCACCGCCTACCACGAAGGTGGTCACGCCATCTGCGCGATCAAGGTGAAGGGCAACGATCCTCTTCACAAAGTCACCATCGTCCCGCGCGGTCGCACCCTCGGTGTGGCGTGGACGCTGCCGGAGGACGACAGAGTTTCCGTGACGCGCGAGCAGCTCGAGGCGAATCTGGTCAAGGCCTACGGTGGTCGCGTGGCCGAGGAGCTGGTGTTCGGACGCGAACGCGTCACCACCGGTGCGGCGAGCGACATCCAGCAGGCAACCGCGCTGGCGCGCCGCTACGTCTCGCAGTGGGGTTTGTCGGACGCCGTGGGGCCAGTGCTGGTCGGCGACAATGAGCAGGAGCTTTTCCTCGGCCGCGAGCTTCAGACCCGGCGCGAAGTTTCCGAGCGCACCGCGCAGCTCGTCGATTCCGAAGTCACCCGCGTGATCCAGGAAGCGTACGCTCGCGCAACGGCTGTTCTCCAGGAGAACATCGAGCTGCTGCATACGGTTGCCAGCGCGCTGCTGGACCGAGAGACGTTGACCGGCGATGAGGTTGCCGCGCTCGCGCGCGGTGAGACCCTGCCGCCGCGGCCGATCGCGCCACCACCGTCGGCGCCGCCCGCCCTCACGACGCCGGTGATGCATCCCAAGCCCTCCAAGCCACCGCTCTTCGGAGGTCCGGAGGTCGCGCCCGCGTGAGCTTCGCCTGGCCGTCGAAGTCCCAGCGGCCTACCATCTTCGGAATTCTCAACGTTACCCCCGACAGCTTCAGCGACGGGGGTAACTTTTTTTCGACCGATGCCGCCATCGCCCAGGCAGATCGGATGATTTCGGAGGGAGCCGACGTCATCGACATCGGTGGAGAATCCACGAGGCCGGGCGCGAAGCCTGTCTCCGCGCGTGAAGAGCTCAAGCGGGTGCTGCCCACGATTCGCGCGATTCGTTCCAGATGGAGCGAGGTCACGATTTCCATCGACACAGTCAAAGCAGACGTCGCGAAAGCAGCGCTTGCCGAGGGGGCGGAGATCGTGAATGACGTTTCCGGGCTCTCGCTCGATCCAGCGATGGCTGGAGTGTGCGCCGAGGCCGGCTGCAACGTCGTGCTGATGCATTCGCGCGGAACCGTCGCCGAGATGGCGAGCTATGACAAGGCGGTGTATGGTCGTGATCCCGTCGGCGAGATCATCGCCGAGCTCGAGGAGAACGTCCAGAACGCACAGCGTGCCGGAATACACCCGGCCCGTATCGCGCTCGATCCGGGGATCGGCTTCTCCAAAAAAACGGCCCACTCGCTGGCGACGGTCGTCGAGCTGGCGCGCATCGTTGCGCTCGGCTACCCCGTGCTGGTCGGTGCATCCCGAAAGCGGGTGATCGCGGAGCTGATTCGCTACACCGCTGATCCCGCCAGCGCGTCGGCGGGCACCACTCTCGCGCCCCAGCTGATCTCGAACGACGACCGCGACATGGCGACTGTCGGGGTGAACGTCGTCGGCTTTTACGCCGGGGCCCGGGTATTTCGAGTGCATCGGGTGCGACCCAATCGCCTCGCACTCGATGCCGCGTGGGCGCTTACGCCGGACGAGTCAGAGTTGCTCTCCGACTGACGCTGTTCGAACCGCGGTGACTGGCTCTTCGAGGAAAATGCGGTCCTTTCCGAACCACCAGATCAGGAATCCGGTGGCGAAGACTTCCACGAGGATCAGCGTAGGCAGCACGTTCGGATGATTCATGAGCGGCGTCAGCGATCCGGAGGGAGGAAACATCAGCGGGATGTTCAGGAGATTGAAGACGACGATCCCGATCAGCAGCTCGCGCGAGCCGTCGAAGAATTTCCAGCACGCGGTGCAGAACGCGAGCTCGACGACGAAATCCAGAATCGGATAACCCTGGAGGTTGAGACCGAAGCGCGGCCCCCAGGAGAGTGGAAGAAGCGCGATGTCGGGCTCGTGATGGATGATGTCGAGCGCGATGTGGGACAGGATTCCGAGGGCGATCGCGACGCCGACGGTCGAGCGGCGCGCCGATTTTCCCATGCCCCACACCAGCGCCGCGAGCAGCAGTCCAGTGGCGATGGAGTGCGAGTACGGGAGAAAGCTCAGATGCACGGCGTCGGGAGTTATGACCGCGCGCTCGATCGAGAGGTAGCTGAAGATTATCCAGAGAAGCTCGACTGCCTGGACAGAAATGAGGAGCGGGATCAGTCCTACCCACGGGAATTTCTTCTTCAAGACCAGTGCGGCTGAGGCATGACTGATGGGGTACGTAAGCCCTCCCGGCTGTTCGTTGGCTCCGCTCTCTCGGGCAACTCACGAGCCGCTGAATTAGTTTTGACTTCGTTACTCTCACCGAGGCGCTCCCGATAAGACGGTTTCCTTCGCCGGGTTGGACGACCGCCGTTCTCCTGTTGTTCGTTTACATGCTCACCCTCGCCCCGAGTGTCACGCTCTGGGATTCCGGTGAGTTCCTGGCTGCCATGCACTCGCTCGGCATCCCGCATCCGCCGGGCACCCCGCTTTACGTTCTGATCGGGAAGGTCTGGAGCCTCGCGTTCGCTTCCAGCTTCGGTTTCGCCCGCTCGATCAACCTGCTCTCGGCCGTGAGCACTGCGTTCGCGTGCGGCATCCTCACCAGTCTGTTCACCAAGTGGACGGAGGATGGGTTTGCAGGCACTGCTGCCGGGCTCACCGCCGGATTGATGTCCACGGTTTGGCTCGGCGCGACCGAGACCGAGGTGTACGCGGTTGCGTTTCTCTTCGGTACGGTGGTGCTGTGGGCGGCCGATCGCGCCGGGCAGAACTCGGACGCGCGTTGGGCCCTGCTCGCCGCGTACCTGGCAGGGCTCTCGTGGACACTCCACCTCACTGCGCTGCTGGTTGTGCCAAGCGCGATTCTGCTCGTTTTCACCACCAGCGATGGGTACTTCGCGGTTCCGGTCGGGAGGCGCCACGCCGACGGCCGGCGCGAAGCGCATTCATTCGCCCGACTGCTGCGAAACGGGATCATCGTCACCGTCATCGGAATGACGTGTGTGCTGTACCTGGTCATTCGCGCGCACCGCGATCCGGCAATCAATCAGGGCAATCCGTCCACCTTCGCATCTTTCATGGACGTCCTGCTCAGACATCAGTATGACGTGCCTTCGCTCTGGCCGCGCCAGGCTCCTTTTTATCTGCAGCTCGGGAATGTCTTCGAGTACGCCGACTGGCAGTTCGCGAAAGGGCTGACGCCCGACGCGCCCCCGAGCTGGTGGCGCACACCGGTAACGGTCTTGTACGCTCTCGTCGCTCTGTACGGGTGCATCGCGCATCGCGCCGCCGACCGCCGCAGCTGGCGCGCGATGGTGGTGCTGTTTCTGGTCGGCTCGCTGGGCGTCGTCATCTATCTGAACCTCAAGGCCGGCCCGTCGTTCGGCGCCGGAATTCTGCCGGCAACCGCGCTCCACGAAGCGCGGGAGCGTGACTATTTCTTTTTCTGGGCCTTCGCCTGCTGGGGATTGTGGGCGGGATTTGGCGCGATTCGGCTATCGCGCCGTCTGATGGCGCCGCTCGGAGTGGTGGCGATGATCCTGCCATTCGCGCCGGCGCTTCTCAACTGGACCGCGGTCGATCGACGCACTGACCCGGTCGAGGCGCGTGCGCGCCAGGATGAGTCCGATATGCTGGCGAAAGTTCCGCCGTCCGGCGTGCTGCTCGCCGTCGGCGACAACGACACTTATCCGCTCTGGTACCTGCAGCAGGTCGAGGGGACGCGTAAAGACGTCACCGTCGTGACGGTGCCGCTGCTGGCGGCGAAATGGTACCGCGCCGAGCTCGCGCGGCGCTACAAGCTGCTCGATGCGACCGCTGTGGATCGGTGGCTGGGACGTGACAGCACCATCGCGTTGCTCACCAGGCGCTCGTACGACCAGAACCGGCCGGTGGTGCGGTCTCCCTACTACGCGCTCGATTCCACCGGCAGAAAGTAGCTCCGCTTACTGAATAACCAGCGAGTAATTCCCGGTCGCGCCGGCGGTATTCGTCCGCGCGGTGATCACGTAGAAATCCCTTGCCGCCGGCGTGAAAACGAGCGTTGCGTTCTTCGTGGTCCCGTCCGCATCGTCGTTCGAGGCGAGGATGGTGAGATCAGACGCGGCGTGAATCTCCAGATACGAATCGACGTCGGGCGATGTCATTGAGACGGTCACGGGCTGGTTGGCGTCCAGCACGATCACGTACTCATCTCCAAAGATGCCGTTGAGAGCGCAATCGGTGGTCTGGAGGCTCTGCGCAGTCGTGATGCCGCGCACCACGAAAGCATCTTCACAGCCCGTTACGTGTGCGGTCGACGCAACGGACGCGATGGTGTAGGCGCCGGTCGCACCGGGCCAGTACGAGTTTGCGGCAAGGATGAAGTTGCCGGCCGGGAGGATAGCCTTGATCGAGGAGTGAGTGGTGTCGACGCCAACGTCGTCGTTGAGACCAAGGACTCCGCCCGCGGCATTCAGCAGTGCCAGGAACGTGTCGAAGTGTTGCGCCGCCTGGGTGAAGACATACGTACCCGCGGTGGGAATGTTGACCGCGTAGAAATCTGCGAAGGTGCCGTCGGAGAGCTCGCAATCCTGCTGCGTCAGCTGACCATTATTCGTCGTGCCCACCACGTGCACCTGCGCGAAGCCACAGGGATCGCTGCTCACCGCGGTGAAGGTAATGGGCGGAAGGTTGCCGGTTCGCGCCGACATCGTGTTGCTGCCCAGGATGGGCCCCAGGGTCCAGCCGCCTACGGTGGCGACGCCAGCCGAATCCGTGGTCGCGTTTCCGCCGCTCACGGCCCCACCGCCTGTTTCGATGCTGAACACCACCCGGGCGCCGACCACCGGCTGTCCGCTCCGGTTTCGGACAATCACCGACGGCAGTTCGAAGACGTCCCCGCCAGGAACCCCGGCAATGCTGGTCGAGGAATTTGCGTCAATGGTCGCCGGACTATTGTCGGGTCCCGTCGAATCGCCGCAGGAGATCTGAAAAACTGCGGCGGCAGACAACATTCCACGGACTGCGAGAGTTTTCGGGCGCATCATCCGGGGCAATATCGGCGGGGTTTCCCCCACGTCAAGCTGCACCCAAGCCAAATGCCGGTAAACCGGGGCGAAGCGCGGCCAACCCGCACCGGACGCCCGACAGGAGCATAATCGGGCGCTACTGAAGACTACCAGCTAATAGCAGTCGGCGGAGCGGCTGGCTGCTCCGAGCTGGTAGTCTTCAGTGATCTTAAACCAACGCTAGTACCGGTAGTGCTCCGACTTGTACGGTCCCTCGACCGGCACCGACAGGTACTCGGCCTGATCCTCGGTCAGTTTCGTCAGCTTCACACCGAGCTTGTCGAGGTGCAGTCTCGCCACCTTCTCGTCGAGCTTCTTCGGCAGCGTGTACACTCTGCACTCGTACGCATCGCAGTTGGTGTGCAGCTCGATCTGCGCCATCACCTGGTTGGTGAAGCTCGCCGACATCACGAAGCTCGGATGACCGGTCGCGCAGCCGAGGTTCAGCAGACGGCCCTCGGCGAGAATCATCACGCTGTGGCCGTCGGGAAACACATACTCGTCGTACTGGGGCTTGATCTGAATGCGCTTCACGCCCTTGGTCTTCTTCAGCCCGGCCATGTCGATCTCGTTGTCGAAGTGACCGATGTTGCCGACGATCGCCTTGTCCTTCATCTGCGCCATGTGCGAGGCGGTGATGATGTTCTTGTTGCCGGTCGCCGTGACGAAGATGTCGCCGGTCTTCACGACGTCCTCGAGCGTCGTGACCTGATAGCCTTCCATGGCGGCCTGCAGCGCGCAAATGGGATCGATTTCGGTGATCACGACGCGAGCGCCCTGACCCTTCAACGCCTGCGCGCAGCCCTTGCCGACGTCGCCGTAGCCACACACGACGGCGACTTTACCGGCCAGCATCACGTCTGACGCGCGCAGAATTCCGTCGGTTAGCGAGTGCCGGCAGCCGTACAGATTGTCGAACTTGGACTTGGTGACCGAGTCGTTAACGTTGATCGCGGGGAAGAGAAGAGTACCAGCTTCCATCATCTGATAGAGGCGATGCACGCCGGTGGTCGTCTCCTCCGAGACGCCGCGCAGATCCTTCGACATCCGCGTCCAGCGCTGCGGATCTTTCCTGAACTCGCGCCGCAGCAGGTTGAGGATGACACCGTATTCCTCCGAGTCCTTGCTGGCGTCGAACTCCGGAACGCGGCCTGCCTTCTCGAACTCGACTCCCTTGTGGACGAGCAGCGTGGCGTCGCCACCGTCGTCGAGCAACAGATTCGGGCCCGATCCGTCCGGCCAGACGAGCGCCTGGTCGGTGCACCACCAGTACTCCTCGAGCGTCTCGCCCTTCCACGCGAACACCGGAGTGCCCTGCGGGTCATTGATGGTGCCGTTTTTTCCGACTACCACCGCCGCCGCGGCGTGGTCCTGGGTCGAGAAGATGTTGCAGGAGACCCAACGCACGTCCGCGCCGAGCTGAGTCAGAGTCTCGATCAGGACCGCGGTCTGCACCGTCATGTGCAGGGAGCCCATGATCTTCGCACCGGCGAGCGGTTGCTTGCCCTTGTACTCGGCGCGCAGCGCCATCAGGCCGGGCATCTCATGCTCGGCGAGACGAATCTCGTTACGACCGTATTCGGCGAGCGAAAGATCCTTGACCTTGTACGGCTCGCGTCCGGCTTCGGCAGCGGCGGTGAATGCGTTCATTGGTTCGGTGATGGTGCCCACTGTGCGCTCCATTGAGAGTCTGCGTTGTTTCTCACTAGGCGGTTTTCATGAGCGGAACCGCATCCGCTTTCTTTCGTGAAACGGTTTTGGATGCCGCAGCGCTTCGCTTGCCGGACGCCGCAAAAAGAGTCGGACCTTTCGCTTCGGGGTCGGCGGGAAGCTCGCTGTAACGAAAGCCGTCGAGCCCGGCCGCTTCCATCCAGGCACCGAGCGTTCCCCGGTCGAATCCCTGCCAGAGATGGCCCATCGTCTGTCGGAGGTCCTGGCGGTCGT
>DASSNV010000079.1:0-4184 GCA_035701245.1 Gemmatimonadaceae bacterium
GAGCCGCTCAAGCGCTTCATCGACGCCGGCGCGACCCACATCGTGCTCTACCTGCCCTCGCCGCACGAAAAGGGCATGGCCACCCGCGCCGCCGAGGAGGTCGTCGCGAAGATCCAGCCGTAACCCCGCGTCACCGCGCGGTATTCATCATCGCAAGGGGGGATTCCGGGTCCGCTGATCAGGGCAGTGGACGGACGCGGATATGCCGGGGCGTCACGACGAGAAACCGGTCGAGGACGTGGACATAGCGTTCGAGCACCTCGGCGATTCGCTCTTGCTTGGTCGCCAGGTCGGCATATTCACCGAGGCGGAGATATATCACGCCGCTGTGGGGTAGCTTCCGAGCAAATATCAGTTCGCCGAAGTCCCTGTCGTCCGTGATGAGGATGCGATTTTCGCGCGTGGCGATTGCCAACACCTGCTGATCCTTCAGGCTGGCAGGATGGTCCGCGGCGATCGCGCTGACGTCATGGCCAAGAGAGCGAAGCCAGGGAGCGAGTCGGGCGTCGGCGCTCTCGTCCAGCAGGAGCCTCACGCTGTTGCTGGCAGTGCATCGGCTTCGAGGGACTCAAGAGCGAATTCGAGGGCTGCCTCAACATCCTCGACCGTGAGGCGCGGATAGGCGGAGGACAGGTCACCGAGATCCGGATTGTGGGCCAGATGGGCGATGATACGGGTCACCGGAATTCGTGTGCCGCGAATGACCGGCTTGCCGGCCATGATCTCCGGGTCTCGGACGATGCGATCGGCAAATGTTCCGTGTTCGGTGGCGATCATCGCGACTTCCCTTTCGTTCCCTGCAGTATATCGATGGACTCCAACACAGTACTCACGGCTCGATCCGCTCGACGCGGGGGAAGCGATTCATCTTCCTGTCGAAGGTATAGATCCGCGACATGCCGAGCGATCTCGTGAGCGCCAGATGGTAGCAGTCGACGAACGAGACCCCGCCGATCGTTTCCCAGAAGGTCAGCGCATCCGCTACGGCATTACGCTCCTGGATATGAATCCCTTCGAGGCGCAGCAATTGCATCAACGCGGTCGCGACTCGCTGACGAGGGATGGAGCGTCGGCGCGTCATGAGATGGGCGATTTCGACGAACACGCTCGCCGGAAGGAAAAGCGACGCGTCGCCGCGAGCCGCGGATTTCAGCAGGTTTCGCGCGCGTTCCGAATGATCAGGAATGTCGTTGAGCAGGTAGCGGGCAATGATGTTCGTATCGAGCGCGGCCATGTCACTCATCGGCGTCCTCGGCGATTTGCTGGAACACCCGGTTGTCGCGTTCCTCCGCGATCTCTGCCCACAGCTCATCCCGATCCCACTGAAGGGGCTCATCGGTCGCATAGTCGGAGAGCGAGCCGGCAAGCTGATCGACGAGATCTTCCGGCCGGACCAGCACCCATTCGTTGCCGCGGCGCTCCAGCAGGATTCTGCCGCCATCCCTGATACCAAGCTCCTCCCGAATCTCGACGGGAAGCGTCATTTGCCCCTTGTGCCGAACGTTGACGGAATGAACCACCATGTGCGACTCCTTTGCCCGAGTACAACTCCAGTGTATCAGTCGGAATCGGCCTCATGGTGCTCCCAGCGGACCGGTATTGAACGCAGAATCGCCGCGTGCAAACGGGTGACAGCGGTTTCCGCGACACCGCTGCATTCTGGCTTCAGAGGTATCGCCAGGTGCGATGTCCTCACGGGATCCTGAGCAATACGCTTCCTGTCGCTGCTGAATGGATGGAGGAGGGGCAATGGGTCACGTTGAGTTCGGCCTGATCGTGCCGGAGAATCCGTCGAATCCTCCCAGCCGCCAAGGGTATCTGGAGGCGCTCGATCGCCTGCTTGCCCACGTGAAGGGACATTTCGCTTCGGCCTGGTGCATCGATCACCTCGATGGCAACGTGCTGGAGGGATGGACCGTCGTTGCGTATTTGTCGGCGCTCCACCCCGAGCTTGTCTGGGGCCACACCGTGCTCTCCAACGGGTTTCGGAACCCGGCGCTCGTCGCGAAGATGAGCGCGACCCTCGCGTTCATGTCGGGTGGCCGGTACGTGCTCGGTATCGGAGCGGGAGGCGATGCGCGCGATCACCTGGCGTACGGCTACGACTTCCCGCGATCTGGCGCCAGGGTCGAAGCACTCGACGAGGCGCTGACCATCATCCGGGCGATGTGGACGCAGGAGCAGGCGACCTTCACCGGCTCGCATCACCGGATAACGGAGGCCAGATGCGAGCCGAAGCCGGTTCCGCCACCACCGATCGCGATCGGGGCGTTCGGGCCGAAGATGCTCCGCCTGACGGCCCGGCACGCCGACTGGTGGAACGTCTCCTCCACGGCGATCGACGAGTATCGCGCGCTCGTCGACGAGGTGGAGCGGGCGTGCGACGAGGTCGGTCGTAACCCAGCTACCCTGCGGCGGGTGTGGTCAGGCGGCTGTGCCTGCGCGCCGACCGAGGTGGAGGTGGCGAAGCTCGCGGGAGATCGGCTGCAGGTGGGTGAGGACTTCGTCGGCACCCCGGCGCAAGTCATCGAGCAGATGCAGCCGTTCACCGATCTGGGCGTCGACTGTTTCCTGCTCGATTGCGGCGGCTTTCCGATCCTCACGACCGTCGAGTCACTGATCGACGAGGTGCTCCCGGCCCTCAATCGCTGAGGCCTCAAGGCCGGGAGCACTGTTTACGGCTCGACGCGCGCGACGCCGGGGAAGCGATCCATCTTCCGGTCGAAGGTGTAAATCTCGGTCATCCCGAGGGCTTTCGTGAGCGTCAGGTGGTAGCAGTCGGCGTAATCGAGCGGCGATTGCTTTGTCCAGAAGTCGAGGGCGTCCACGACGACTCGCTCGTCGCGCATGACGAAGCTGGGGAGCTCGATCAGGTTTGTCAGCGCCCATGCGACTTCGTTCCGAGATAGGCCGACCCGATCATGCAGGATGTAAATGGCCTCGAAAATGACGGTCGCCGGACAGAAGATCTTCCGTTGCCCCTTGCGCACGTCGAGCAGCAGTGCGGAGGCCCTGGGCGAGTGATCGTCATGATCCTGAAGCAGGTGGCGCAGCAGGATGTTGGTATCGATCGATCGTATCGATGTCTCGCTCATTCGTCGCAATTGTCCGCGGTTTCGGCAATGTGCCGCCGTATCCACGCCTTCTCTTCGTTGACATCGGGATTGCGCGTGTAGGCGTGATCCTTGAAGATGCCGGCGGTCGGGTCGACGACATCCTCCGGCAGGATCAACGTGATCGTCCTGCCGCGCCGCTCGATGAGCAGCGTATCCCCCTTGTTCAACCCCAGATCATTGCGAATGTCGGCCGGGAGCGTGATCTGCCCCTTGTCGCGGATGTTGACGGAATGCATGGTCACGTACGACCTCCTCTCAGACAGTACGACTTTATCGTATCAGGTGCGACACCAGGGATATGTGTCGGACGGACGAAGTTTGGCTGCCGATTTTCGAACGAAGCAACGGGCCGGCGCACGCGCCGGCCCGTTGCTTCGTTCGGCGTTGGAGTAGATCGAACGCCGATCAGTCCCCGGCGGCGGCGACCGGGACCTGGTTCTCCGCCGCCGCGCCGCCGGTGCGCAGCAGCGCGAAGTACTTCGCGTCCGGGTGGTGGATCACCACCGCCGCCGTCGACTGCTCCGGCACGAACTGCCAGCCGTCGGTGACCTCGACGCCGATCTGGCTCATGTCCAGCAGCTTGTCGACCAGCACGTGCTGCGACAGATCGGGGCACGACGGGTAGCCCCACGAGTAGCGCTTGCCCGTCTCCTCGCCGATGCCGAGCGCCGCGCGGACGCGCTGATGCACCAGCTCGGCCAGCCCTTCGGCCGCCGACACGCTCAGGCCATGCGTGAAGTAGCTCTCGCTGTAGTCGCCCCTGGCCTGGAGCTCCTCCGTCCGCTCGGTCGCCTTGCGGCCCATCGTCACGATCTGGAACTCGACCACATCCTTCTTGCCGCTGCCGACCGGCAGGAAGTAGTCGGACAGGCAGAGGCGCTCGCGGGCCGGTTGGCGCGGGAAGGTGAACCGCTCGATCTCGCGGTGATGGTCGTCCGGATCGTAGATGACGAGGTCGTTGTTCTCGCTGTTGCAGGGGAAGAAGCCGTAGCGCACCCGCGGCTGCAGCCAGCCGAGCGCCTTCGCGCTCTCCTGCATCCGCTTCAGGCGCGGCTCGAACTCGTTCGC
>DASSNV010000080.1:0-7406 GCA_035701245.1 Gemmatimonadaceae bacterium
GCGAACGAGTAGGGAATTCGCAGCAGCGAATTCACTGCGGCTCGCTAAGGAGTGGTGCTCTTGCTCTTTGCGAGAGCGGTGTCGATGACGCGCCGGAGCTCGTCGATCGACTGCGCGCCGACGAGCAGGTGATCGCCGATCATGAAGCTCGGCGTCGCGCTCGCGCCGGCGCGGGATGCGCGGTCCTGATCGGCGAAGATGATCGGCTTCATCTTTCCGGATGAAACGCAGTCACGCCACTGCTGCATCGAGACACCGTTCGCGCTCGCCAGGGAGTCGAAGTACTGCTTTGGAGATGGCAGCACTTCCCACTTATTCTGAGTGCCGAACAACGCGTCATGCATCGCCCAGAATTTGTTTTGCGCTCCGGCGCACATCGCTGCTTCGGCGGCGACCAGCGCGTGGACGTGACTCTGGAGCGGGAAATTCACGTAGGCGAGGCGGACCTTGCCCGTCTTGACGTACTGATCGACGAAGGTGTTGTAGGTTTGATCATGCCACTGCTTGCAGTACGGGCACTGGAAGTCACTGACTTCGATAACCCAAACCGGGGCAGTGGGGCTGCCCTGAATCCGGGCGAGATCGGCGCGCGTAATGCTGGAGTCGGCAGGCGCGGGATGCGCTGCGACTGACGCGGTGTCCTTACGCGTGACGGACGTGGTTTCACCGCTTTGCGTAGTTCCGCCGCCGGGGGCGCAGGCGACAGAGAGCACGAACGTTGCAACGGCGGCAATGCGGTTGACGTGGACGGAATTCATCAGCTAAATAGACCTCCTTGCAAACCATGAAATCAAGGGAGAGTAGATACTTACCTCGGTCCTGATCGGCGTTCGATCGACGGCTGCCTTTTTCGCCGTGCTGCGCGCAGCCTGGTTCCTCCTTCTCCCACAAGGCATCCAGATTCCACCGCCCACCGGGCTGGTGAACGATTTCGCGCACGTACTACAACCGGACGCGATCGCGCGGATGGAACGCATCGCCGAGGATGTGCGGACGAAGTCGCGCGGCGAGATGGCGATCGTGACGATGAGCGACATCGGCAATCGCGACGTGCAGGAAGTCTCGCTCCAGATCGGCAGGCAGTGGAAGGTCGGCAAGATCGGGGATCCGGGCGATCCGACCCGAAACGCCGGCGCTGTGATTCTCCTCGTGCCGAAGGAGACCAGCAAGGACGGCCGCGGGCACTGCTTCATCTCGACCGGTCGCGGCGCTGAGGGGTTCATCACCGACGCCGACGCAGGCGACATCTGCCGGGAAGCGACTCCTGCGTTCGCGCGACAAGATTATTCCGCGGGACTCGAGCTGGTTACGCTGCGCACGGCGCAGCGCTTCGCCAACGAATTCCATTTCCAGCTGGATACATCGCTGGCGCCGACGCCGCGGGTCGGAGAGCCGCCGCTGGAAAATCCGGGGCGCAGCGGGGGAATTCCGCCTTTCGTCTGGCTCATCCTCTTCTTCGTCGTGCTGTCGATGCTGAGCAGCGCGGGACGGCGTGGGCGGGGCCGGCGCGGGGGATGCGGGGGGCCGGGCTGTCTGCCGATCATCATTCCGACCGGAGGGTTCGGGCGGGGGGGATTTGGTGGCGGCGGAGGATGGATTGGCGGGGGTGGCGGGTTTGGTGGCGGAGGGGGAGGAGGCTTCGGAGGATTTGGTGGTGGAGGAGGGTTCGGTGGGGGAGGGGGAGGGTCAAGCTGGTAGAACTGAACTGCAAAGGAACGGGCTGGAACTGCAAAAGAACGGGTGCGAGTTGTCAGAGGAGCATGGTTGTCAGCGTTTTAGTTCACTACGTCGGGACGTCATTGGTGGCGTGATGGCACGGCCGAGGGCGTGAGGGTCGGTGTGAAGTGCACGCACACTTCGATTTATCGGGATTGAGACGATGATGAAACTTGAAGAGCTGGTCAGGCAGCTGCAGCTCGCGTACGGGGACGGATTGCGATCCGTGGTCTTGTACGGATCTGCCGTGGCCGGGGAGCACAATCCGAAGAAATCGGATTACAACGTGCTGGTGATCGTCGACTCGCTGCCGCTGGCGAGGCTGCGCGCCGTCGCGGCGGTGTCGAAGGCGTGGGCCGAAGACGGGAATCCGCCGCCGATGACGTTCACGGCCAGTGAATGGAAATCGTCGTCGGACATCTTTCCCATGGAGTACGCCGACATTCTCGAGCGTCACAAGGTGCTGCACGGCGAGTCTCCTTTCGACGGCATTACCGTCTCGCCTAAGGATCTTCGACTTCAGGTCGAGCAGCAGACGATGGGCAAGCTGTTGCAGCTGCGGCAGGCGACGATGGGAGCGGGCGGAGACAGCAAGCTCCAGCTCGAGGTTCTGGAGCGGAGTCTCAGCACGCTGATGGTGATCTTTCGCGGCATCTCACGGCTCGTCGGCCAGGTGCCGTCGCAGGATTACGAGGAGCTAGCACAATCGCTCGCGCGTCGCGCTGGATTTTCGGCTGAGCCTTTCGTGAAGGTGATCCGGCACGTGCGCGGAAGCGAGAAGATCGCGCGCGATGCGGCGGCTGGAATTCTGGAGGGATACCTCGCGGCGATGGAGCGGTTGGTGGCGTACCTGAACGAGTTCAGAGGATAAATTACTGTGGGCTTTGGCCGCACAGCGTGTAGTCGATCTCCACTCAGAGGATAGAGAAATGAACCGACGGATGATGTTGGCTCTCGCACCCCTCGTTCTGGGCGTCACGGGATGCGGATACAACCGGATTCAGCAGCTCGACGAGAATGCGGCGCAGGCAAAGCAGGGGATTTCGGTGCAGCTACAGCGGCGCGCGGACCTGGTGCCCAATCTCGTGAATACGGTAAAAGGCTACGCACAGCATGAAGAGGCGGTATTCACGCAGGTCGCGCAGGCGCGCGCGGGTCTGGCGGGCGCGATTCAGACCGGCGATCCGCAGCAGATGGCCACGGCAAACGCAACTCTCACCGGCGCGCTGGGAAGACTGATCGCGATCTCCGAAGCGTATCCTCAGCTGAAGGCCGACCAGGGTTTCCTGCGATTGCAGGACGAGCTCGCCGGCACGGAGAACCGGATCGCGACATCACGGAACGACTACAACCAGGCCGTGCAGGCCTACAACACCTACATCCGCACCTTTCCGCAGGCGATCACCGCGAAAGTGATCGGGGCCAAGCCGCGCACCTATTACGAAGCAGCGCCGGGATCCGAGGTGGCGCCGACGGTGGATTTCGGCAACCGCGCCGCACCGGCGAGCACGACTCCAGGCGCGCCGAAAGCGCCTTAGCTCTTAGCCAATTCCGAACGAAAACGCCGGCGATCTTCGCCGGCGTTTTGTTTTTGGCAAGTAGTAGAAAGCCGTAGCCAAGCCAGCGCTGAGCTCGCAGTCTTGACACCCTAGGGGTTCACCCCTAAATACGTGCGACCCAGAACCAGACCTGCAGAGCTCTACCACTCTGCTGGGCTCGCTGCGCGTGCAGCAAGCCTCACCCTCCAAGCTGGAGACAGGCATGAAAAGAATTCGCTCGTCAGTTTTTTCACTGCTGTTGCTGGCGCTGTTCAGCGCCAGCGCCTTCGCGCAGACGCGTCGCGTGAGCGGCCGCGTCACCGTTGAAGGCAGCGGTGAGCCACTCGTCGCCGCCAGTGTCAACGTCGTCGGCACTGCGCTCGGCACCTACACCGACGACCAGGGCCGCTTCTCGCTCAACATCCCCGAAGGCTCGGCCACCCTTCGCGTGCGTCGCATCGGCTACGCTCAGAAGACCATCGCCGTTCCCGCCGGCGCGACGGATCTCAACGTCGAGCTCGCGCGCGACGTTCTCCAGCTCGAGACCCAGGTCGTCACCGGTACGGCGACGACGGTGTCGAGCGCCAATGCCGCGAACGCGGTGACGGTGGTTTCCTCGGAGCGGCTGAACAGAGTCCCGGCGCAGACGATCGACTACGCGCTGCAGGGCAAAGTGCCAGGCGCGCTCATCTCGCAGAACTCGGGTGCTCCCGGCGGTGGAACCCAAATCCAGCTGCGTGGAGTCTCGACGCTCAACGCGGGTTTCCTGCCGCTCTACGTGATCGACGGCGTGATCGTCGACAACTCGAGCATCTCGAACGGCCTGAACGTGATCAGCCAGTCGGCGCGCGGGAACTTCGCCTCGAGCCAGGACCAGACCGTCAACCGTGCTTCGGACATCAACCCGAATGACATTGAAAGCGTTCAGATCCTGAAAGGTCCCTCGGCCAGCTCGATCTACGGATCCAGAGGCACCAACGGCGTAATCATCATCACGACGAAGCAGGGCGTCGCTGGCGGCAAGCCGACCCTGGATATCAACCAGCGCTTCGGCACCGCGCGGATCTCCAACAAGATCGGCCTGCGCTGCTTTAAGTCGGGCGCGGAGGTCGAAGCTGCGGGTTTCGATTCTACCGGGTTCGGCGCTGCGACGAACAAGTGCCACGATTACGAGCAGGAGCTCTACGGCGAGCATCCTTTCAATTACCAGACTATCGGATCCTTGCGCGGCGGGACTTCGGGCGGAACGACGTACTTCATCTCGGGCCTTGTCCAGCACGACGGCGGTCTGGTACGCAACGACAACTACAACAAGCAGTCGCTGCGTGTGAACGTAGGCCAGACCTTCGGGTCGCGCCTGCATCTCCGCGCCAACGTCGAAGGAATTCACACCCTGACGGCGCGCGGTATCAGCGGCAACGACAACACCGGAATCAACCCGTACACCACGTTCTCGCAGACACCATCCTTCATCGATTTGCGGAGACAGGGTGACGGCACTTTCCCGCGCAACCCGATCACGGCGGTGAGTAACAGCAATCCGTTCCAGAACGCCGAGCTGATCAAGACGCCGGAGGATGTGTTCCGTATGCTGGCCAGCGGTCAGGGCGTTTACAACCTCATGACCCGCGAGCGCCAGACTCTTGATTTCACGGTGAACGGTGGGCTGGACAGCTACATCGATCACGCGAAGATCATCTCGCCCGCGACCGCCTATGTCGAACAAGTGAACGCGCTGCCGGGCACCCTGTTCGTCAGCGACGGCAACGTCATGAATGCTACGCTGGGCGCGTCGTTCAATCACCGACTCATTCGCGATCCTTTCACCGCGACTACTTCTTTCGGGTTTGGACAGGTGCGGCGCAACACCGATGTCGTTGCCAACACTGGCCGCGGCGTTTTCCCCGGTGTGACCAACGTTTCGACTGCGACGCAGATCTTCACGAACGAAGGTCAGAGCATCGTCAAGTCCAGCTCCTTCTTCGTTCAGGAAGAATTCCTGACCATGGCGGAGAGACTTTTGCTCACCGCCGGTGTCAACAGCGAGCGCACGAGCAACAACGGCGATGCACAGAAGTATTATGCGTACCCGAAGTTCTCGGCGTCCTACCGGATGCCGACCCCAAGAGCTATCGACGAGCTGAAGCTCCGCCTCGCCTACGGGAGAGCGGGCAACCAGCCAACCGGCGGCAAGTACACCTTCCTCACCAACCTGATCGAAGAGGGCGTGACGGGATTCCGCGCCTCGACGGTCAAGGGCTTCCCGGGCATCAAACCCGAGACGGCCAGCGAGACGGAAGGCGGATTTGATCTGACCTTCTTCACCGGCCGCGCGCGTCTGTCTGCGACCCAGTTCCGAAAGCAGATCGACAACCTGATTCTGTCGGCCTCGGTCGCGCCTTCGACGGGGTTCTCGACCCAGACCATCAACGGCGGTCAGATCGTGACTCACGGAACGGAGCTCGAGCTCGGCATGACGCCGATTCAGAGCGACAGGTTCTCGTGGATCTCCAACACCACCTACTCGAGCAACAAAGGCAAGGTGACGCGCCTGCCGGTTCCGGGATTCATCCCGAGCTCAGGATCGTTCGGAACACGATTCGGGAACGCGTTCGTCAAGGAGGGCCAGCTGGTGACGGTTCTGCAGGCCATTAACGGCTGCACTGCACTGGTGAACAACGCGTGTCCGTCGGCGAATCGAGTCCTGACATTCGTCGGGAACTCGGCACCCGACTACGAGATGGGTTTCAACAACGACCTTACATTCGGCTCCTTCCGCCTCTCTTCACTGTTTGACTGGCGCAAGGGTGGCCTCGGTATCAACCTGACCAACGCGTACTTCGATGGTGGGCTCGGGGCGGATACAGCAGCCGGCAACGCGCGTGCGCTGGCGTTCAGCCAGGGCACAGCCGCATACGTCGAGAACAGCGGCTTCGTGAAGCTGCGCGAGCTGACCCTCGGTTACGAGCTGCCCGCGAACCTTACCAGCAGGCTCTTCAACGGGCGTGCGTCGCAGGCGCGCGTCGAGTTGAGTGGGCGCAACCTGAAGACGTGGACCAAGTACACGGGTCTGGATCCGGAAGTATCCAACTTCGGTAACCAGCCCATCGGCCGGTTCCAGGACGTCACACCGTATCCGCCGAGTCGCACGTTCTTCCTGACGATCAACACCACCTTCTAAACCAAGGCGATAACTCAGATGAAGCGATATTCAACGATTGCACTCGCGGTAGCGACCCTCGCTGTCGCCGCGTGCAAAGACAACCCGGTGGCGAATCCAATTGACGCGCCGACGGTCGATGCTCTGAGTGGTGGTCTCACTCGGACGTCGCTGCTCCAGCTCACAATCGGTGCGCTGGCGCAGGATCGCACGACGATCAACGACATTCAGTTTGCAATCGAGGGCGGAATCCTCGGCCGCGATGTGTATCGCATCGATGCATCCGAGCCGCGCTATGTGCTGGAGACGCTCGGTGGCAACCCCGACCCGGGCAGCTTCGCCGGGGGTCGCGGGTTCGCCGGCTACTACACCGCGATTCGCGCCGAGAACACGATCCTGCAGGCACTGAATTCCGCGCCGACGGCGATTTTCACGACAAACGAGATCAACGCGCAGCGTGGCTTCATTCGTACCATCAAGGCGATGGAGTACTGGCGTCTGATCGAGACCCGCGACACCGTCGGCGTGCCGATCCAGAGCGACGATCCATCGGCGGTCACTGATGTGCGGTGCAAGGAGGTGGTCCTCTCATACATTGCGGCGCTGCTCGACAGCGCGCTCACGGATCTCAACGCCGCCGGCGCCACCACGAAGCTCCCGGTCAAGCTCCCGGGCGGATTCACCCAGTATGGCCGCGACTATCAATTGGTATCGAACCTCATCCTGTTCAACCGCGGCTGGAAGGGTAAGGTGGACTTCTATCGCGGGCTGAATCGAAAGGCTTACACCGCATCTCTCTTCCCGACGGCGATCACGGAGTTGACTCAGGCCCTGGGCGGCGCGGCGCCGGGCGCGGTTCCGAAGGCTGACTTCACCAAGGGCGCTTATTACAACTTCGTGCCCGGTGGTTCCGAGAATCAGCCAAACCTAATTTCGGATGCCAAGATCGGGTTGAACCCGCTGGTTGGTGACAGCGTACAGGCGGGCGACAC
>DASSNV010000081.1:0-4296 GCA_035701245.1 Gemmatimonadaceae bacterium
GAGTGGGGCGTCACCACTCAGCGCGGCGACACCGTGTTCGTCCACGTCCTGAATTGGCCGGACCGTGTGCTATCGATTCCCGGCTTCGGCCGGAAGATTCTGCGCGCAACAATGCTCCACGATGGAAGCCCAGTCGATGTCGTCTCCGCGAAAGGCGCTCTGACCTTGACCATGCCCACACCAGCAAGTGAGCAACCGGACCGGGTAATCGTTCTTGTGACCAGTCACACCTGAGTCCGAAGACCCTCAGGAATGGACGGCGTAGCACCCGGATGTGAGCACACGAAGGAAGCGACGGCGTTCGCGTGTCGATTGATCTCACTCAAAGACACACCACCAAGGAGATCGACAACCAGTACCGCGGTGAACGCGTCGCCGGCGCCGACCGTATCGACCACCGTCGTCGGCGGCGCCGGGCATTCGTCTTCGCCCCGCTCGTCGAGCAGCAGCGCGCCGTTCGGCCCGCGAGTGAGAGCTGCCAGGCGCAGGTGGTAGCGTCTCATCAGCTCGCGCATTAGATCGCGGGGCGCCCGCGCGCTCATGCCGAGTAAGGCCGCAATCACCGGCAGCTCTTCATCATTCAGCTTCACCGCCGACGCCAGGCGGAGCGACGCGTCGATGGTCTCGCGGTCATAATGCCGCTGTCGCAGATTGACGTCGAAAACCCGGAGTGCATCGCCTGGCAGGGCCTGCACGAAACGCTGGATCGTCGAGCGCGACTCGAGCGATCGTTGCGCCAGTGAGCCGAAGCAGACTGCGTCGCAGCGCTCGGCGAAGGCGGCCAGATCGTCCGACCAGGTGAGATGGTCCCACGCCGTTTCGAGCGCGATCTCGTAACGCGGCACTCCTGCATTCCCGAGCGTCACCAGCACCTGACCCGTTGGATGCTCGGCATCGCGCGCGACGAGCTCACTGATAACCCGGTGATCCGCGAGCATCTCGAGGGCATGGTCCCCCAGCGCGTCTGTCCCCACCGCGCTCACCATCCACGACTCGGCGCCCAGGCTCGCAGCGTGGCTGGCGAAGTTGGCCGGCGCGCCGCCAAAGTGGTCCCCGTCGGGATAAATGTCCCACAGGACTTCACCGATTCCCGCGACAACCGGCGGCTTCACGCTTCGACTTTCAGCCGGCGCTGAATTTCCTCGAGCGGGACTCCTTTGGTCTCGGGTACCATCGTGCGCACCCATATCAGCTGCAGCACCATCATCACACAGAAGAAGAGGAAGATGTAGCCAGGCTTGAATGCGCTCACCACCGCCGGAAACACTGTGGTGATCAGAGCGGCGAAGACCCAATGCGTCGCGCTCCCCAGCGACTGACCCATCGCGCGATACTGGTTGGGGAAGATTTCTGAGATCAGCACCCAGATCACGGTCCCCTGCCCGATTGCGTGGGCGGCGATGAAGGCGAAGATGCAAAGCGGGACGATCGAAAAGTGACCGGTGAAAAATGCCCAGGCGCAGGCACCCAGCGACGTGATGTAGCCGTACGATCCGATGGTGAGCAGCGTGCGACGGCCGAGGCGGTCGATCAGCCAGAGTCCCACGAACGTGAATACGAGATTGGTGATGCCGATGCCGATCGACTGCAGCAGCGCGGCCCTCGTGCCGAGTCCGGTAAGCTCGAAGATGCGCGGCGCGAAGTAGAGGATGGCGTTGACGCCGGACATCTGATTGAAGAACGCGACCAGGAATGCAAGCATGATCGGGACGCGCAGCCGCATCGACCAGAATCCCCGCGCGCTCGCCTGCCGGGACGACGCTGTGAGGATTTCGGTGGCCATCGACTCCAGCTGCAACGGCGTCGCGTCGGGCTCGATGAGCGCCAGGACCCTGAGCGCCTTGTCGCCTTCACCCTTCCGGGTGAGGAGCCAGCGCGGGCTCTCCGGGATTGCGAAGCACATCACCGTGTAGATCAGCGACGGGAGTGCGGCCACGCCCAGCATCCACCGCCAGGCATTGTCGCCGATGCCAGCGAGGAGCGCGTTCGACAGATACGCGATGACGATGCCGAGCACGATATTGAACTGAAACATCCCAGCCAGCTTGCCGCGATGCGCCGGCGGCGCGATCTCTGAGATGTACATGGGCGCTACCACCGTCGACACACCGATGCCGAGACCGCCGATGAAACGCGCAGCAATGAACACCTCGACGTTCCAGGCAAACGCGCAGCCGAGGGCGGAAGCGAGATAGAGCACTCCGATCCAGAGCAGCGTCGCGCGCCGGCCAAAGCGGTCCGCCGGCCATCCACCAAGGAGGGAGCCGACGACCGTGCCGTAGAGAGCGGCGCCCATCGCCACTCCATGCACGGCCGCGCTCAATCCCCACAGCGACTGAATCGTCTGCTCGGCGCCGGATATGACGACGGTGTCGAAGCCGAAGAGAAAGCCGGCCAGCGCCGAGGTGAGCGACCAGTAAAAGAGACGGCGGTTCATGCCCGAAGAATCTCTTTGCGTCACCCGGCGTTCGCCAGCCGCGACTATCGGGACGGGCGAGTCGGCTGGCGGTTAATATTTGTCGGCATGATTCCGCTCACTGTAGCTCAAATGGTCGAGGATGCCGAGGCGGCGGCCTACGCCGACCAGCTGACCGCCGCGCCTTCCGAGTGGAAGTGCGCCGCCGAGCAGACATCCGCGGGCTGGTTCCTGATCGCGCCGACGCTCGACATGCTGCTGTTCAATCGACTGGTTGGCTGGGGACTGAACAGTCCGGCGCGACGGGACGACATTGAGGCCGCACTGGAGCGTTATCGCAGTGCAGGTCTCGCCCACTACGGGGTGCAATTGTCTCCCGCGGCGAAGCCCGAGGACTTTGCAGACTGGCTCGGCGCCGCCGGTCTCGTTCGTGGAGATTGCTGGAGCAAAGTGTATCGCGCCGCGGGAGACGTACCGCCGATCGCGACTGCGCTGCGGGTCGAGGAAATCGGCGCGCAGCACGCGCGCGTCGCGGCGTCGATCGTATGCGCGGCGTTCGGGATGCCGAGTCAGCTCGAGCCGTGGATCGCGTCGGTCGTCGGGCGTCCTGGCTGGCACCATTACATAGCGTTCGATGGGGAAGAGCCAGTCGCCAGCGCGGCGCTGTTCGTTCGCGGCGAAATCGGCTGGCTCGGCATTGCCGGTACCCTGCCGAGTGCAAGGCGTCGCGGCGCGCAGGGCGCGTTGATGGCGCGGCGTCTGAACGACGGTCGCGCACTCGGCTGCCGCTGGTTCGTGACGGAGACGGGCGAGGATCGGCCCGACCGGCCGAATCCGTCTTTCCACAACATGGTGCGGCTCGGCTTCGAGCTCGCGTATCAGCGACCGAATTACCTGATCAAATCACCGCGCCGGGATTCCAAAACCCGGTGAGCCGATACCGGTCGCGCGGGGAGCTAGCGCACATTCTCCCCGAACGCGGTAATCGGATCGATGTCGACCGGAACACTGCTCGTCTTGTCGAGCGCCGCCTTGAGCGCGGGCGGCATCGTCCCGTACTTGGTCATCCACGATTCGGCCCGGGCGCGACTACCGGTTGCTTCGATCGTAAGCAATTCCTTCGCGAGGCTCGCTACGGCGCCCGGGAACTTGGCGAAATCGATCGCGTAGCGACCGGTTGAAGCGTCGCGGGTGATCGCGCCCTGCTCCACGAAGTAGTTGAACTCCATCATCTCCGCCTTCGCGTGCGCCTCGGCCACACCGAACCGCACGGTGCGGAAGATTCCGGCGAGCTCCGACGCGTAGAACTCACGCGCGCGTGACTTGGGGATGACGCCTTTGTCCATCATCCAGGCGAGACCGTAGAGCCCGACGATGTCGGCCTTGGCTTCCTCGAGACCGCTATAGATCGGACCGATCGATTCGCGGATGTCCACCTGCTTGCCGTTGACGCGCGAGTACGCGGGACCGAGTCCGTGCGAGATCTCGTGCATGACGGTGGTCGTGAGATAGCCGTCGCCCGTCGCCAGGTTCGCCTGATCCGCGCGCATGAGGAGCTTGCTGATCGGCAGCACGACGTAGTTGACGCGCGCGTCCATGAAGTTCTTGAAGAAGATCTTCTTCGTCCCCTTCTCGGCGTGGATGCGCGGATCGTTGGGAAGATTGTCGGCGACCGCCTGATAACCGTGGCGCAGGTCGCCGCCGCGATAAGGCGCGTCCATGACTTCCATCGGAGTGGGATGTCCCGCGTTCGACGGGCGGTCAGCGGCGGGAATCGGCAGCGCGTCCTGGATCTGCGCCGCGTACTTCTTGTACATGGTGAGCTTTGCCGACTCGGCGGGATTCCGAATCAGCACCGCGACGCCGTAGGAGGTTTTGAC
>DASSNV010000082.1:0-2158 GCA_035701245.1 Gemmatimonadaceae bacterium
CTCTTCTATCAGGCGCTCTTCGACGAGGGGCCGCGCGTGGCGCTCCCGATCTCGCTCGGCATCGTCCTCGGCTTCGCGGCGCTGGCGGTGATCTTCACGCTCTTCTATCGCTACGGAGTCCGAATTCCGATGCGGCCGTTCTTCACCGTCACCAGCCTGCTGCTGTACCTCATGGCGTTCGTGTTCATGGGCAAGGGCGTGCGCGAGCTGCAGGAAGGGAACATCATGCCGATCACCGTGATTCCCGGTGCCCCGCATATCGACGCGCTCGGCATTTATCCGAGCGTCGAGACGCTCACCGCGCAGGCGATTCTCGTCGTTCTTCTCATCGTCGCTGCGATCAAGACCTTCCGACCCGGGCACCACAACGAGGCAGAGGGCGCGCAGGCGTAGCATTTGCCGCAGAATACAGCGGCAGCAACGGAGGCAAGATGGCCACACCAGCGACCGCTGATACGCAGCGCGGAATCAGACCCACCGGGTACCGGCTTCCCGAATCAACCCGACTCGGTCGCGTCCGGCTGCAGGTTGCCGATCTCGAGCGATCGATCTCGTTCTACGAAAAGGTTCTCGGGATGCGAGCTATTCGGCGCACCGACGATGCAGCAGACATGGGGCCGCATGGTGAGGATCGGACGATCGTGCACCTCCGGCAGTTGCGCAGCGCCAGACCTGTTCCACGTCGTGGGCTGCTCGGACTTTATCATTTCGCGATTCTGCTTCCCGACCGCGCTTCACTCGGTCGTTTTGTTGCGCACCTCGGAGAGATCGGCGCTCATGCGGGAATGGCGGATCATTACGTCAGCGAAGCCATCTATCTCACCGATCCCGATGGGTTGGGAATCGAAGTGTATGCCGACCGTCCGCGCGACGCCTGGAAGTACGACGAACGCCAGCTGTACATGACGACCGAGCAGCTGAACGTCGACGATCTGGTGCGCGCCGGCGGTGGCGAGAGGTGGGCCGGCATGCCGCCCGGCACGGTACTCGGTCACGTCCACCTCTACGTCGACGACATCGCCAAAGCCGAGGCGTTCTATCATCAGGCGCTCGGCTTCGATAAGGTTGTGTGGAGTTATCCGGGCGCCCTGTTCATGTCGGCGGGCGGGTATCATCACCACCTTGGGACCAACACCTGGGCGCGTGGAGCGCCGGTGGCGACCGACGCCGACGCGCGGTTGCTCGAGTGGGAGATCGTCGTGCCGACGAGGAAGGATGCCGAGGCTGCGGCGCTGCACGTCCAAAAAGCAGGCTTTCCAGTGAAAGAGGAGAATGGCGAGTGGACTCTGACAGATCCCTGGGGCACCAACCTCCGACTCGTTCCCGAGCAATGATGCGTCGGGTAGCAATCATCGCCGCGATGTTGGTTCTGGGCGGCTGCGCAAGTCAAATGCGATCGACTGGCGGCGTGAACTACGCGTCCGATGCCGCCGCGATCAAGGCGGTGTTCGATACGACCGCCGCCGGCTGGAACCGCGGCGAGCTGTCCGTCTATCTGTCGGCGTACGTCGATACCGCGACAGCGATGGGATCGAACGGACTCGTGCGCGGAGTGAAGGGCATCGAAGGCCAAATGCGGGCGGGGTTCTGGCGCACGGGCCGCCCGTTGCAGATGTTGAGCTACGACCATCTCGAGATTCGACCGATCGGCCCCGACCAGGCGATCGCGACGGGTCAATACATTCTTACCGGCGGCGGCCGTCCCGACCGCACCGGCTGGTTCTCCACCATTTGGGTGCGCACGCCGAAGGGCTGGCGGATGGTGCACGACCACTCATGAGCGCTTTCAGGACGAAAATCATTTCAGCGGCAATCGTGGCGGTGTCGGTCGCGACGGGCGCGTGCAGCGATAGCTCCGGCCCCGGCTCGGTCGACGCGAACGCGGCGTTGCAGAGTCTTGCCCTCGCGCTGCAGGGAGCGGTGACTTTCGGATCGCTGACGAGCCCGGAGGTCGGCAGCAATTTCGCTGGAATCGGGCCGCTCCTGACGCAGACGACAATTACAGTCGATGGAAAGTCGGAGCCGGTCTACGCTTTGGGGGTGCGGGAAAGCTTTCCCGACGGCACGTGCGAGGAAGACCTCTTCGCGGATCCCGATTTTCCCAGTGATCCGACAATCTGCACCCCGCCGTCTCAGACTACCGCGCTGTTTTTCTGGC
>DASSNV010000083.1:0-10022 GCA_035701245.1 Gemmatimonadaceae bacterium
TCTGCTGGTGGTTCCTCGGCAAGCAGAAGGTGAAGAGCGTGTACTCCCAGCTTTCCACCCAGCACACCTCGAAGCGCACTAAAGGCGATGACGAAGCGATCACCATCATCGAGTTCGCGGATGGCGCGATCGGAATGGTGGAAAGCAGCTGGAACCGGCCCGGCGGGATGGACGACAGCATCGAAGTATTCGGTGACAAGGGACAGACCTACGCCGATATGCTGATGGGAAACGCGCTGCCGACCTACTCCGAAGTCGGGTTCGGATACGCTGTGGAGAAGGCTGCATCGACCAGGGGTTGGACCTATCCCGTTTTCGAGGAGCACTGGAACTACGGATTTCCGCAGGAGATGCGACATTTCGCGCGGTGCGTGCGCGGCAAGGAAGCGCCGATCTCCGACGGTGAGACGGGACGAGTGGTGCAGGAAGTTCTGTACGCCGCCTACGCCTCGGCAGGACTGGGGCAGAAGATCACGCTGCCGTTCCGGCCCAAGGGAATCGCCAAGCCGATAGATCTCTGGAAGAAGCCGGAGCTGGCTCGAGCAGCGCTCTGATGCGCGTCGCAGGCGCGATCGACATCGGTGGCACGAGCACCAAGATCGGAATAGTCGCCGCGGATGGCAGCAGCATTATGCGCGATCGCGTCCCGACCAGTCTTGGCGGCGATCCGAATGCATTGGTCGAGGCAATTCGAATCGCGCTCGTGCCGATGATCGAGAAGGCGACGGGTCTTGGCCACCACATCGAGGGGATCGGCGTTTCCGTCGCCGGGTTTCTGACGCCCGATCATTCGGCGATGGTTCACAACCCGAATCTGCCGAGGCTGCGCGATTTTCCATTGCGTCGCGCGCTGACCGAAAGTCTTGGTATGGAGTGCCGTCTCGAGGTGGATTCCAACGCATCGACGATCGCCGAGTATCAGCACGGTGCCGGTCGCGGTGCGCTGCGATTGCTCGGTATCGTGATCGGAACGGGAGTTGGCGGTGGCGTGATAATCGACGGGCGACTGCTGCGATTCACGGGCGAATGTTCGGGCGACATCGGTCACGTGATCGTCGATCCGAACGGGCGGCTGTGCACCTGCGGTGCGCGGGGTTGTCTCGAGGCGATGGTGAATACCACTGCTTTGATGGACCTGGCCGGCGGAGCGCCGGTGCGGAAGACCGTGACCGCCGCCCGGGAAGGCGACGCTGCGGCACGGAAGCTTCTCGCGCAGGTCGGAGAGTGGGTCGGACTGGGGCTGGCGTCTCTGTCGCCAATTTTTTCCCCCGATCGGATCGTGGTTGGCGGCGGGATCGCCGCGGCGGGTGACGCGCTGCTGGATCCGACGCGCGAGAGCTACCGGAAGTACGCGCGTCCGGAATTCGCCGAACACACGGAGGTCATCGGCTCTCCGTTTGATGGTTGGGAAGGTCTGGTCGGAGCCGCGAGTCTTTTTCTGGATCCGGTGCCATAGTGGCGGCACCGATTCGAGTGCTCCTGACGCCGGAAGCGATTGGGTACGATGTCGCGCGGCAAATAATCCATCGCATCGATGTGGCGCGAGAATCGGGGCGACGATTTCTGCTCGGTTGTCCCACCGGCCGCACCCCCCGGCCGATCTACCACGCGGCCGCTGAGCAGTTGAACGCGAGTCGGTCCGACCTGAGTCACGTCGTACTGGTGATGATGGACGAGTACGTCATTCCAGCGGGCGATGGCTTTCGTTACGCCGACGCGCGCAATCCGTGGACGTGTCACCATTTCGCGCGCACCGAGATTATCGAACCGTGGAATCGCGCGCTTGCCGGGTTCGGCGGGTTGAACGCGAGCTCGGTGTGGTTTCCAGATCCTGGCGATCCCGCGGCTTACGACGGGAAGATCGACGCCGCTGGCGGAATCGATTTCTTCATCCTCGCGTCGGGCGCGAGCGATGGTCACGTCGCATTCAATCCACCGGGCAGCTCTCGCGACAGCAGGACGCGCATCATCCCGCTGTCGGAAGAGACGCGACAGGACAATCTGAGGACGTTTCCGGCGTTCGAGTCTATCGACGCCGTCCCGCGTCACGGGGTGAGCGTCGGCATTGCCACCATCGCGGCGGCCAAGGAGTGCGTGATGGTCGCCTGGGGAAGTGGCAAGCGCACGACGGTCGATCGGATGCGGGGTGCAACTCGTTACGACTCGAGCTGGCCGGCCACGATAATTCACGATTGCCGAGCGGGCGAGATCGTTTGCGACAACGCCGCCGCCGGTATCTGACTGAACCCGCTGGCCCATCTGTCGGGAACCTGTCACGGCCGGCGTGAAGTAGCATCGCCGGGCCGGGTCAGGCATGTTACAGCAGCATGCGCTTTTCACTCCGGCAACTGGTACTCGCGTTAGTCCTGTTTGGAATAATCGGTCTCGAGATCGAGCTCGCTTTTCTCAGGCACGCCGATTCACTCGCCAAATGGATTCCACACATCAGTCTGCTAATCGGGCTCGTCGTCACCCTGGCGGTTTATCTGAGTCCGCGGAAGCCGGTGCTGCGGTCCTTTCAGACGATCATGGTGCTCTATCTGCTGATAGGCGCGCTCGGAGTCTACTTCCACCTTCGGGGCAACGTTGAGTTCGCGGTGGAGAGGGATCCGTCTCTGAGCGGGCTCAAGCTCTTGTGGAAAGCGCTGCGCGGCGCGACTCCTGCGCTGGCCCCAGGCGCGCTCGCGCAGCTCGGATTGCTTGGATTGCTCTACACTTACGGACATCCGTCGCTTGCTGCCAACGCCGCTGAGCGCAGGGACGTAGACTAGATGAGCCAGGATTGTTGCGCGTCAACCAGTGCCCCCAACGGGAGAACCTCATGATCCGCTTCACCCACCTCGTGTCCTTGTCAGCAGTCGTCGCGCTGGCAGCCTGCACCTCCAAGTCAGACAACGCCGCAGACACCACGGCAATGGCCGACACATCCGCAGGAGCGATGTCGTCGACAGCAACGATGCCGGCGGACACCAGCGGGATGGCATCCACCACTGCCAGCACGACCGCGAGCAGCACCGGCGCAATCACCAAGATTGATTTGAACACCGCCACCGATGCACAGATTCTCGCCATTCCCGGCATGGGCCCGCGGATGCTGCGCGAGTTCAAGGAGTATCGGCCCTACACCTCGATGGACCAGTTCCGCCGCGAGATCGGGAAATACGTGGACAAGGCGGAACTGGCGCGGCTGGAGCAATACGTCTACATCAAGAAATAGCAAGCGCGGCCGGCTGCCGGTCGAGCGGCAGCCGGCGCACGATCACCGTCTGAGGATTCACAAGCATGTGTCGGAACATCAAGACGCTCGCCAACTTCGAGCCGCCCGCAACCGATGACGAGATCCGCGCGTCCGCGCTGCAATTCGTGCGCAAGCTGAGCGGAACGACGAAGCCGTCGCGCGCCAACGAAGCGGCATTCAACCAGGCTGTCGACGAAGTCTCAGCCGCGGCGCACCGGTTGATTCATTCGCTTCAGATCAACGCGCCGCCACGGAATCGCGAAGTGGAGATGAAGAAGGCTCGAGAGAGGTCTCTCAAGCGATTTGCCTGAGCAGTCGGGCCCGGCTCGCTGCTACATGCCGGGCATCTGCTCGTCGGCAGTCGGGCCGTAGATCGAGGGTACCGGCACATCGACGAGCCGGAGATAGACGGTCAGCTGGCCACGGTGGTGGATCAGATGATTGATGTGCTGGCGGACGACCACGACGCGCGGCAAGGTGAAATAGACCTGCTCGCCGTTCCTGAGGGACCATTGCACCTGCAAGTCGGCATCGGTTGCTGACGCGAGGACATTACGCGCTTCCTTGACGTGCTTGTCGAACGCCTTGATCAGGGTTTCAGTGTTTTCATAGCTGTAGCCCGGGTACTCAGCGAGGTTCAAGGACGTTTGGCTCACGGCGTTGGTGATCCAGCCCGGCATGTTCGCCACGAGCTGAGCGAGGTGGCCCATGGAGAATGATTTGGGATGCGGCTTCCATTTTCCTTTTTCGGTCGGGACCCGCCCGATGACCCGCCGGGTGGTGGCCATCTCCATGTCGAACTCGGGAAGAAACATGTCCGCTATCATCGGTCCTCCGCGGTGAGGTCCGATAAAATGGGCGTGGAAAGGACGCGGCGACAGGCGTCGATAGAGAGCGCCGGTCCAAGCCTTGATGCGATTCGCGTTTGCACCAATGTTTTTCAGACATCGACGGGGAAAGCACATGCCTGAAGGGCCAATCGAAGGGACGCTACAGGATCTGGAGAAGCAGTACTGGCAGGCGATCAAGGATCGCGACGTCCAGGCCGCGATGCGACTGACCGACGATCCGTGCATCGTGACCGGCGCGCAGGGAGTGGCGCGCATCACCCACCAGGCATTCGCGGGAATGCTTCAGGCCGGCGGCTGGACACTCCACGAATTCACGCTGAGCGACATGCAGGTCCGGCTGCTCAGCGAAGACGTCGCGATCCTTGCCTACCGGGTAAAGGAGTCGCTGACTGTCGAAGGCAAGGCGATCATGCTCGACGCATCGGACTCGTCCACCTGGGTGAAGCGCGAAGGGCAATGGATGTGCGCGCTCCACACCGAAGCGTTGATGGGTGACCCGTTCGGCCGGGACAAGCAGCCGTCAGCGAGAAAGATCTAAGGCGGGCAACCTCGCGGCAGCGCATTGAACGAGCGCTGACAAAGGATCGCGGATGATGATAGTGCGCCACTTGCTGGCAATCCTGCTACTGCCATTTGTCGTCGTATGGATAATTCCACGGTGGGCGCTCCTTGGCTGGTCGGGCTCCGACACCCAATGGATTGACGGAAGTCCCGCCACGACGATCGCGCACACGGTGGGTGCCCTCGTTTTCGTGGCGGGCTTCGCGCTCTTCGCATGGTGCGTCGCACTGTTTGCGCGCGTCGGAGAAGGCACCCTTGCACCGTGGGATCCGACCCGCCGACTCGTCGTCGTTGGCCCTTACCGCTACGTGCGAAACCCGATGATCACGGGCGTGCTCGCAATGCTGGTCGCTGAAAGCATCTACTTCGGCTCGCGGGTCCTTGCGATCTGGGCGGCCACGTTCTTCGTCATCAACACCGTTTACTTCGTGTTGCTGGAGGAGCCCGGCCTCGAGAGCAGATTCGGTGAGTCATACGCCGGTTACAGATCCGCAGTCGGGAGGTGGCTGCCCACCGGCAGGCCCTGGAAGAACGTTTGACTGCTGGCGCTCCGACAATGCCCGCGCACGGAAATTGATTGTGTCGGATGCGACCAAACCCTGACCGTCCATGACTGCTCCGACTACCAGCCAGCTGCGCGTCGATCGCCTTCCCCGCGACACTTTCAGAAGCATCCTCGCCGGATTGATCACCGCGCTGACCATCGGCGGCTGGATCGACGCTCTCGGAAAAACCAGGATGCGTGGGGCTCTCGCGGCGCAGACCAAGCTGTGGTGGATCGAGCAGATCGTCGGCGTCGCGCTGGCTATCGTCTGCATCGGCATCATCATGCGGAAGCGCTCGTTTCTGTGGCCGGCGTTCTGGCTGACGGTGTACTCGCTGATCTTCGACATCGTGCGCTGGTACTTCGAGTTCCGCGAGCGCCAGATCCGCATCCCGATCGCGCTCGTTCTTTACGCGCTGTTTCTGTGGCGGATGTGGAAGACTCGACGCGAGGTCTCGGCCGTCGAGGACGGCGCTGTGGTGACGAGCACGGGCTAAAGCGCCGCACAGTGGCGGTGCGCTGGTACCGGAGCTAAGTATTACCGGTGGGGAGCGATGTTGCCGATCCTGTCAAGCGTGCTGTCATACGTCCTTCGTCCCTTGTTCTGACCGACGCTCTCTCCTGAGCCGACGGCCCGACTCGATTCGAGTCGCGCTTGTTGTGACGATCGGTGCGGCGCTCCTCGCAACCTTCGCCGCGCCATCGACCGCGCAGCCACAGCTTCTTCCGAAAGCCGGTGACGGCGAGCAGTCGCGTGCGGACTCCGCGGACATCTCGAAGCGCGCCCACAATCAGCAGGCGAGCTTCGAGCGACGGCGTCGGCTGATGCTCCCGCGCTTCTACGTCGGCGCCGCTGACCATTGCCTGATCGTCGGCCGGTTCTGTGAATGGCACCCCAACCTCAGGGACTACGTCGTCCCGGAAGAGGGGAAGAACATCAAGAAGGCGCGCGCGGAGCTGTTGCGCGATCTGAGCAAGGCGGCGGACGCGCTGCCGGGCGACGACTGGATCGCCGGCCAGCGCATTCGCTATCTGACCGAGGGCCGCGATACGTCGGCGGTGAGTGTCGCGCGCTCGTGTCGCGCGACGAGGTGGTGGTGCGACGCGCTGCTGGGCTTCGCGTTGCACGTGGCCGGTAACTATCTCGCGGCAGACAGCGCCTACGCTCTGGCACTGGAGGGCATGCCCTCACCGACCCGCTGCCATTGGCTGAACCTCGCGCCGCTCCTCGACGACGACATTCGAGGCACGTACCACAAGCTGCCCTGCCCCCAGCGGGAAGCGATCGATGAGCGGATATGGTGGGTCGCCGACCCGCTGTTCATGGTCCCCGGCAACGAGCGGCGCACCGAGCACTTCTCGCGGGTGCTGCACACCGTGCTGCAGTCAGAGTCGGTGAACACCTATGGCTCGAGCTGGGGCGGCGATCTGGCCGAGCTGATTCTGCGCTTCGGCTGGGCAGAGAAATGGACGCGTGAGCCGAGCCAGAGCATGTACCCCGAATCCCAGGGATCCGTGACCGGCCACGAGCGCGAGCCTGGGTACCATTTCTTTTTGACGCAGCCGCCGCCCGACAGCCTGGCGTTGATCACCGACTCGGTGTTCGACATTTTCCAGTTCCCGCCGCGCGAGCAGTACTCGCCGGTGTACACGCGCGCATTCGAGAAGCTCGACGCGCAGGTGGCGCGCTTCCGCCACGGCGATTCCACCAGAGTGATCGCGTCGTTCGACGTCAGCACGGATACGATCTTCCGCAAAACCAAGTTCACTGCGGCCCTGATCGCTACGGGCGACCCCGAGACGACGCCATCGATTACTCAAGTCGTGGAATCGCCGGTGAGGAACGTGCTCTCATTGTCGACTCCGTGGAAGTCGCAGCTGATCGGGGTCGAGCTGCTGGCGAAGGACAGCTCCGGCGCCGCGCGCTGGCGCTCGGGCTTCTCGGAGATCCCGCTCGACTCAGGCCGAATCAGCGTCTCGGATTTACTGTTCGTCGACGGCGCGCCATCGCTGCCGAGCACGCTCGAGGAGGCGATTCCGCGCGCGCACGGCGGGACGAAATTCCGCCGCAACCAGAAGATCGCACTATTCTGGGAGCTTTACGGGAAGACTCCCGCCGATAGCTCACTGCCCATCTCACTCACCATCACGCCGGTGGACGAGAGCCTGTTGCGCCGCGCATTCCGCGCCCTGCGAGTTGCGCCGAAGCTCACTCCGCTCAACATCCGCTGGCAGGAGAACGGTGGCGCCGGAGTTCTGTCGGCGCGCACCGTTGTGCTCGATCTCTCGCTGGTGCCGGCGGGCAAATACGCCGTCAAGCTCCAGGTCGGCGACGATGCCGGAGCTATGACCCAGCGCGTAATCGAGGTGAAGTAGCGCTCAGGACGTCGTCCCTCTGAGGATTCCATTGCGAATCCGCACCGCCTTCGCAGGCGCGTTCGGGATCGGCGTCACTTTCACGACACTCCGACGCGACAGCCTCACGGGCAGCTGCAGAGTCGTCGTCTGACTGCCGCGCCTGATGACCAGCGGGAGTGTCGTCAGCGCAGTACCTGCGTAGTGCGCGCGGAACTCATCGAAGGAATCGTCGTTGGTGATCCGGACATCTCCAATCGATACGATTCGGTCACCTACCTGGACACCTGCGGCAGCCGCGGCGCCCGATGGAACGATCTCGCTAATGGTGATGCCCGCGGTGTCGGATCCAGTTTGAACGCCGAGTCTCGGCTCGCGAATCGTGTCGATACTGGCTCGGAGTCCCGCGAGCCGTAGCACCGAGTCGATCGGCAGCGGCTCGCGTCCATCGACGTAGCGTCGGGCAAAATCCGCGAACGATTTCCCTCCCGCCGCGCGTGAAACCTCGTTCCACCAATCGGCGCCGGTGAAGCCGCGGCCGCGCTTGTAGGTGTTGTCGTACAGCCGGCGCATCACCTGGTCGAGCGAGCCACGACTGTTGGAGGCATCGCGGATCATGACATCCAGAAGGAATCCGATGAAGCCGCCTTTGGGGTAGTACAAACCGCCGCTGCCGTCGGTCGAGCCAATCCACGCATTGAGGGATGCATCGCTAACGGCGGTCGGTGGCGCGCTGTTGATCGAAGCGATTTCGCCGGCGATGAAGTCGAAGAACGCAGTGCTGTCCTGCTCGCCCCCGCGGGTAAGATCGAGCGCGCCGTAGTAGTCGGTGACCCCTTCGCTGACCCACAGCCACGTCGTCGGTTGCGCGTCGTCGTACCGGTAAGGAACGAGATCGGCGGGGCGCAGTCGCTTGACGTTCCAGGCATGGAAGAACTCGTGGGAGTACAAGCCTGGCAGGTACGGCGCATCCAGCTGCGAGGTCAGCACCTCGTCTACCTGCGATGCCTGGTGCTCGAGACCGCCGCCGTTGACGACGGTATCAGACCTCTGAAAGATCGTGTAATTCCTGAACGGCGCTTCACCGAAGATCTTGATGTGCTCCGGTACGAACTTGCGAAGGGAAGCGAACGTCCGGTCGCGTCGCGCGGTCGTGAGCGACGCCGCGGGATAGAACGCGAGCCGAATCCACTTGCCGGCGATCATGGTGCTGTCGATGGCAAATCTGCCGACATAAAACGGCATATCGGTGAGATCGTGGTAGTTGCTGGCGCCGTAAGTATTGGGCGCGCCGAGCGGATCCATTCCCGTGGCCACTCCCCACGATGGCTCGGTTCGTACCGTGACGCGCGCGGGCCAATTGAATCCGCGCCCAACCGGGTAGAGAAACACGTTCGTGCCGTTGAAGAACGCAAAGTTCGGAGACGTCCACGCCACCGCACGATCGACGGCATTGGCGAGATAGCGGAACGAGACGCGAACGGTGCCCGCGCCGCGCGGATGAATCTCCCACGTCTGGAAGTCCAGCTCCCGCCAGTCGAGTGGCGCGCCATTGGACTCGGCGTTGAATTCTGACACCCGACGCGAGAACCAGAGCAGTACATAGTGACCCGGGGACCATGCCGGCAGCGCGAGAACTACGGGAGCACTGCCGGTGACGTTGAACGTCATCGACACGCCCAGTTGTCGCCTGCCCACCGCCGCCGAGTCGGCTGTGATCTCGTAGCGCACGTCGGTGATCGGCGCCGATGTGCGCAGTGTCTGCGCCGGTAGAGAAGCAGCGCACGCAATCACTGCGGTTGCCGACAGGCGAATCATTTTTTCTCCGATTCTCACGGGTAAAAACCCGCAATTACGCGGGTAATTGCGCTCAGTTGGAGGCGGAATTTTTTGAACCTCTCGCCGCGCTTGCTGTATCATACGTTAGCTGCCAGATCACTCCAACGAAACCAACGTGAAAATTATCGCAGGTCTTGTCGCTGGCTCGGTTCTGATCTCGGGCGTCGTGAGCGCGCAGACACCGGCCCGGCTAACCGCATCGCCGGCGCGCCCGCAGCCGGGTGCGATCATCCGTCTCACCCTTACGGCGCCCGCGAAGCACGCGGATTCGGTCGTATCGGTGCGCGGCGCGCTCGCCGAGGAACCGCTGCACTTCATGCGCGCAACGGATGGAACGTGGCACGCGATTGGTGGCGTCCCCGTCGACGCCGAAGGGAGTCTCGTCGCCAACGCCGTCATCCATCGCGCGTCGGGCGGCACCGAGATCGCACGGGTGCGGTTTACGCTGCCGCCAATTCCACCGCCGGTAGCGCAGCCACTCGCGGTGGACAGCAGCTTCACCAAGCCGATGAGTCAGGCGACGATTGACCGTATCGCGCGCGAGAATCAGCGTGCGAGGCAGGTTGGCCGCGATGCGCACGATCATCCGCCGATGTGGACGGAGGCGTTCCTGAAGCCCCGCGAATCCGTTATC
>DASSNV010000084.1:0-18897 GCA_035701245.1 Gemmatimonadaceae bacterium
GGGGCGTTGCGGCGGTTCGCAGTCTTCCGGCCGCGTCGCGCTCCCGGACGAAGAAGTTCTTGCCGTGGTAGTCGCTGGTGACTGGCATGAGCCGCCGCGAGAGCCGCAGCACAGGATCGCGCTGCGGGTTGTAAACAGCGGCATCCTTTTGGAGCGCCATCCTCAACCCAGTGGCCACCAGGAACGCGCCGAAAATGTACAACGTCCACGCGAAGCGACTGACGAGCGCCGAGCCGGCGACGATCATGACTCCGCGCAGCACGAGCGCGCCGATGATTCCCCAGAAAAGCACCCGATGCTGGTACTTGGCCGGCACCCCGAAATACGAGAAGATAAGGACGAAGACGAAGATGTTGTCGACGGAAAGCGCGTACTCGATCAAGTACCCGGTGAGGAACTCGAGCCCCGATTGCTTTCCCATCGTGCGATAGATCGCGAACGCAAAGGAAAGCGACAGCGCGACCCAGACCGCGCTCCAGACCGCGGACTCCCTGAGCGAGACTGTTTCGGATTTGCGATGGAGAACGCCGAGATCGAGTGCCAGGATCGCCAGAACGACGACGTTGAAGCCAATCCAGCCCCAGATCGAATTCACCGGCCATCCTTCGCGGATGGAACGGCGCGCCTAGCGGCGCTCAAGCGCGTCGCGAACGTCGAGAAGGATCTCGAAGTACAGCTGCTCCCGTCGGTACGCGAAGTCGAGGGTCGCCATCTGCGACTGGTCGCCGCTGGCCTTGGCCCGTTCGAATGCTTCGCGGTACATCTCGTCGAGGTTGTTGAGGATGGTGCTACGCGAGCGTGACATTGAGTTGCTCTCCGGACTCCGATTGTCCAACGACGTGAGACCGGCGATGCGCTCGAGTGCCGTCTCGGGATCTTCGTTCTCGAAGATCAGCTTCTTCGCCGCCCCGAGCGCGAGCCTGCGCGGATTGAATGGTGATGTTGTCACTTTGACTGCAGCCGGTTGCCCAGAAAGTTAAAGCGAAAGCGGGAGCTAAAGCTAACCTCTGCCGCTCAGCCGACAGCAAATGAAAAGGGCGGGAGCCATTTGCGCCCCCGCCCTTTCTGATTGCCGCTTACTACTACCGGTTGCTGCTCGAGCCACTGCTTCCACCCGAGCCACTGCTTCCGCCGCGGTTCGTCGAGCTGTCACCGGAGGAACTGCCACTGGAGGAGCCGCTCGAGCCGCTCGAGGACCCACTCATGCCGCTATTGCCCGAGTCGCTGCTGCCGCCGCGCGACCCCGACCTGCTCGAACCTCCGAGATCGTCGCCGAATCCACTGCTGTTACCGCGAGATCCCGAGCCTCCGGTGCTTCCCGAACCTCCGGTGCTTCCGGAGCCACTGCCCGCTCCCATTCCGCCGCTGCTCCGGCCCGCATCGCTGCTGCCGCCGTAGCCGCTGCTTCCACTCGAGCCACCAGTGCTGTCACGGGAATTACCCGGGTTGTTCTGGTTCTTGTCGCTGAGGTTTTTGTCCTGCGCCATAATTCCTCCTGTTTGGGAGGCCTAGCAAACGCATGACGTATGCCCTTTGGTGACGGCAGAGCGGGGGAAACCCGCTCGAAATCTTGCTTGACGAAACGCGAAAGGAGAGCACAAGCTCTCCTTTCTGAATCGGTAAACTCTACCGCCCTCGACCCCGCGAACCGCCACCGCCCGAGCGCCCGGATTTTCGGTCGCCCCGGTCCCCTTCTCCGCGCTTTGCCGCATTCTTCGCGGGTTTCTTACGGTCGCGGCTTAATGAGCGGCCCACATCGTCAGTTTCACTGAATTGACCGCTCGCCTCTCTGCGCACGTATCGTTTATCACCTTCGTTCGGTTCGATCAGCTCTCGTGGCATTGCAGTCCTCCTTATCACCGAATGTGATTGTGAAATTGCATTGACCGTGCCGATTCAGAGTCGGTGAAAAATCGCGTCCTCGACGGGGCGGTTCTGCTTGAGGTGCTCAACGACAATGCGCTCCAGCAGTTCGGGCGTCACCTCGGCGTACCAGATTCCGTCGGGATAGACAACCACGATCGGACCGTTGCTGCACACGCCGAGGCATGGGGTCTCACCGCGCTTGACGCGGTCGGGGCCGAACAGGAGGTCTTCACGCTGGAGCAGCTCCGCGAGCAACGAGTAAAGCTCGCGGCCGCGGCGGTCCGGAGAGCAGAAGCCGCCCGTGCAAACAAGAACGTGTCGCGAGTAGGGGGCCATCACCGGCAATTGTCTCTCGCTCATCGAGCAAAGATAAGCGTCCGCGCGATTGCACTTGCCCGCCAGGCTGCGGCCCCTGATTATGCTTCAGGCTCTCCATCTGCGGAGCGAACATGGCGGCAACGATCACCGGCGGCCCAACCACCGTCGATCCGGCAATCGCCGGAAAGAACTACGTGCATCCGGAAGTTCTCGTCACCACCAACTGGCTGGCGGAGCACCTCGACGATCCCAGTCTGCGGATCATCGAGAGCGACGAGGACGTTCTTCTTTACGACACCGGGCACATTCCCGGCGCGCAGAAAGTCGATTGGCACCTCGATCTGAACGACCCCGTCCTCCGCGATTACGTGTCGTCGGAGCAGTTCGAGAAGCTTCTGCGCGAGAAGGGTATCGACGAGAACACCACCGTCATTTTCTACGGCGACAAAAACAACTGGTGGGCGACCTACGCGTTCTGGGTATTCCAGCTGTTCGGATTCACCAACGCGAAGCTGCTCGACGGCGGCCGTATCAAATGGGAGCAGGAAGGGCGGCCGTTCAGCACCGAGGTTCCGCGTTTTCCCAAAACGAGCTATAAGGCTCCAAAACGGTCCGATGAGAAGATCCGCGCGTTCTTCCACCAGGTGCGGGAGCACGCGGAAGCCGGCAAGCCGTTGATCGATGTGCGGTCGCCCGAAGAGTTCACCGGACAGCGAACCCACATGCCGGACTACCCGCAGGAAGGAACCCTGCGCGGTGGTCACATCACAGGCGCGAAGAGCGTTCCGTGGGCGCGCGCAGCGAATTCCGACGGCAGCTTCAAGGACGCGGCATCACTGCGCGCGATCTACGAGCAGGAGAAGGGTCTCAAGAAGACCGATGACATCGTCGCCTACTGCCGCATCGGCGAGCGGTCGTCGCACACCTGGTTCGTCCTCACCTATCTCCTCGGTTACGACCGCGTCCGGAATTACGACGGGAGCTGGACGGAATGGGGCAACGCGGTGCGCGCTCCAATCGAGAAGGGACCGGAGAGATGACGGCTCCTTCGCCGGTCACAGCGCCTCCGAAGCCGTCTCGAATTCACGTCGACTGGGTCGGGGATCACCGTTTCGATGCCGGCCGGCCGGATGGTCCGACGGCGCGGATCGACGGAGAAGGCGAGACGGGTCAAAGCCCACCCGAAACGCTGCTCACGGCTCTCGCGACGTGTGTTTCGTACGACGTGATCGACATCCTGGCGAAACAGCGGACGCCGATCGAATCGTTGTCGATCGACGTCGTCGGCGAGCGCGTGGCGACAGTTCCGCGGCGCTACAAGCACATCACGCTGAACTTCCGGATCGGCGGCAAAGGGATCGACGAGGCCCACGCACTGCGCGCGATCGAGCTGTCGGCCAACAAGTATTGTTCGGTGAGAGAGACGCTTCGTCCGGATCTCGAGATCGATTGGACGGTGGAGCTGGCGGGCTAGGATCGTCGCCGCTGAGTCGCAGAGTAGGGAGCCCACTTCTTCTCCGATTGCTCGATCTCTTCCCGCAGCCGGAGATAACTGTCAAACCGCTCGGCGCTGATCTCGCCAGCGCTGACGGCTTCGCGCACCGCGCAACCCGGCTCGACGCGGTGGGTGCAGTTCCCGAATTTGCAATTCGGGATGTGCGCGCGGAATTCTCGGAAGCATTCGTCCAGGTGGTCTGAAGACAAACCCCACATTCCGACTTCACGGAGTCCCGGGGTATCGACGACGAACCCCGCATCGGGCAGTGGATGCATCAAAGCCCCGACAGTGGTGTGGCGTCCTTTGTTCACCGACTCGCTGATCTCGCCGACGCGGAGATCCAACCCGGGGTACATCGCGTTCATGAGCGATGACTTGCCCACACCCGACGGTCCGGTCAGCACCGATGTCTTCCCCGACAGTTGTTCGTGAAGATCCTCGAGGCCGATGCGCTGCTTGACGCTGGTGAAATGCACCGGATAGCCCGCCGAGCCGTAGTCGGCGAAATCGCGCTCCGCGGCGTCGCGATCGACGAGCTCCACCTTGTTGATGATCACACGCGCGTCGAGTGAATTGGCCTCGGCGATTACGAGAAATCGGTCGAGCATCCGACGGTGCGGCTCCGGTTTCGCCGCGGCGAAGACTACGATGACCTGATCGACGTTGGCGGCGACGATGCGCTCGCCCTGTCCTTCCCCGGGCGCGCGCCGCGCCAGCTGCGAGTGCCGCGGCAGAATGTCGGTGATCGTCCAGACTGCACCGCGCTGATCGATCTCCAGAACTACGTGGTCTCCGACGGCAAGCTTCTGGGTCTCTTCACGATCGAGCTTTAGCCGCCCGCGCAGCGATGCTTCGTGGACCTCGCCCGATGCCGCGCGAACGTGCCAGACCCCACCCGTCCCACGCAGCACGATCCCCTGCTTCTGCGTCAACTGCTACCCTCTCGGCGCATCGCGTCCCACCACTGGACTGATTGCGCGTGGCGCGCTTTGATCAGCGCATCGAGGGTGGCCTTCACATCGTTGAGCTTCATGGTGCCGACTGCGCGACGGGCATCGTCCTCGCTCGCGGCGAAGGAGAGGAACTCGGTCTCGAGATGGCCGCTCGCGACCGGATCGCCCTGGCCCCAGCGCACGAACAACAGGTACGCGGCGAATGGCTTGGCCTTGTCACCGCTCTCGTCGGTGACGATCTCGACACTGTAGGATGCGCCGTCGCTGCCCTCGAACGCCGCCGGGCGATCGTGGACGGCCATGTACCCGCCAATCGTGTTGGGGTCGCCCTTCGAGTGATCGGGGGGAATGAATCTGCCCATCTCAGCGGCCGCGCCCGCCGATCATTTCCTTGAACAGGTTGCCGGTGAGGAACGCGACGTTCGCCGGTCGCTCCGCAAGCCGGCGCATCAGGTACGGATACCACTGCGTTCCGAACGGCACGTACACCCGCATCCGGTACCCGTCGCGCACCAGTTTGTCCTGCAGGTCCCGTCGCACTCCGTACAGCATCTGAAATTCGAAGCGGTCCAGAGGGATGTCGTTGGATTTCACGAAGCGCTTGACCTCGCGAATGATCGCCTCGTCGTGGGTCGCGATACCCGGGTAATTGCCTTTCGTCAGGAGCTCCTGCATGCACCGGACATAGTTGGCGTCGACGTCCTTCTTCGCCGGGTAAGCGACGGTCTCTGGCTCCTTGTAGGCCCCCTTGCAGATCCGGACGCGCGCCTTGAGGAGATTGACGTGCTGGACGTCGGCGAAAGTGCGATACAAATAGCTCTGCAATACCACGCCGACGTTCTCGCGATACGCCGGATACAACCGCTGCTCGAAGATATCCAGGGTGCGCTGGGTGTACTCGCTCGACTCCATGTCGATCCGAACGAAAGAGGCATAATCCCGGGCGCGCTGTAGAATCTTGTGCATCGTCGCCACGCACAGCTCTTCGGAGATGTCGAGGCCCATCGCCGTGAGCTTCACCGAAACGTTGGCATTCGCCTTTCGCTCGTTGATTTTGTCGAGCATCGCGACGTAGGCATCGCCCGCCGCGCGCGCTTCGGCCTCGTTGTTCACGCTCTCACCAAGCAAATCGAGGGAGGCAGTGATGCCGCGGGCGTTCAGTCTCGCCACCGCCGCGAGCGCCGAGTCCAGCGTTTCTCCGGCAACGAACCTGTTGGCAAAGCTTTTTGCCAGTCCGTTATTTCTGACGAACCTGAATATCTTCGGCTGGTTGGACAGGTAGAGCAGCGCGCTACGAAGCATTTTGGTGCCGGGTTACTGTGGCGTGGCCGACGACGCAGAAGAGCGGCGATTCGCTGATCGCCCACGTCGCAGATCGAAAATCCTGGTCACCGGAAAACGGCCTCCTTTTTTCAGATCGCCGTCGAAAAGGTTCCAGGTCGTGAAGCCATCATCGCTCTCCGGCTCGAGCAGGTAAACCGCGAGCGCGCCGAGTGGCTGGGCAGTGGACACGATGAATGAGCGTGGCACAAGCGCCTGCAGGCCGCGCTGCCAGTGTCCCTTGAGCTGAACCTCGTGATGTCCCTGAAACTGTCGCGGCGAAGTAATGATCGAATCGACGATGTATCCCTCGCCACGCGCCAGCCATGCAGAGTCGGAGCGATCGACACGAATCCCGTGCAACCGCAGCAGCCTGGCGACGGCGGTGTCCTGGGGGGCGATGACATAGGCGGCTGGCGGAGTTCGGTCGAGCGTCGAGGTGAAGCGGTCGTAGACCGGAATTCGCACCGGGTGCACCACGCCGGTACGTCTCTCGCCGCGCGGGACTCCGGGCTGGCTGAGCGCCGAGTCACCAGTCTTTTCCAGGTCCTCTTTCAGCACGTCCATCATTCGCGGCGTCGCGATCAGCTCGGAGCGGATCGCCACCATCTGCAGCGAGTCGGGCGAACGCCCCCATGCAAGCGGCAGGCTGTCGGCTCGCGCGCTCAGTGACCTGATCGCGTCACCTCTCTCCGCCACGAGCGATAGAATCTCGCTAACGAAGGCGCGCGTCGACGCGATGCGGCGGGCCAGCGAATCGTGCGAGAACGCTTCGCTGAGGATCGCGATACGCCCGCGGATCCCATAATAGTTGGTGCCGAAGCGAGGCCGCGCGTCGTAGGTTGCCCACGCCTCGTGGACGGTGGTGTCCCGCACCAGGCCCGGCTCGTCGGACACGAAGTTTCCGTAGTCGAAGATCTCGAATCCGTCGCGCGCGCGCATCCGCTCGCGGAGCACCGGCAGCAGCGAGTCCCGCGCGTACACACCGCCGAAAACCGCCGCCGGACTCAGCGACGGCGAGTAGGTGAGCGCGTAACCGTGAAAGCTGCCGTCGGTAGTGTGGAGATCCACGAACACGTCGGGATTCCAGGCATTGAACATCGCCAGTGAGGCGCGAGTCTCCGGCGCTTCCGCCTTCACGTAATCCCTGTTCAGATCCAGGTTCTGAGCATTGGCGCGGGTGCCAACGCTTTCGGGCCCGTTCTGCTCCCTTCGATTGACCGACTGTGGTGCGAACCGCTCGTTGCCGTCGGCATTGTAGATGGGCACCGCGATCAGCACGATCGAATCGAGAGCGTTCGCCGCCGGCGAAAAAGTCAGATCGCGGAGCAATGCCAGCAGTGCTTCCTTCCCCTCGATCTCGCCGGCGTGGATGTTCGCCTGCACATAGACAATCGGACGGCCGAGCGCCCTGGCGGCCGACGGAGTTGATACCAGTGGCCGCGAAGCGATGACGTACGGAATGTCCCGGCCCTCATTCGTCTTTCCAATTGATCCGAACGCCAGCGGAGCACGGAGCACCCGCAGCGAGTCGAGAAAGCGGCGCACGTCGGAGTAGCGCGAAGTTTCGCGGTAATTCGTGAGCTCGGCACGAGTGCGCGGGTACGCGGCGGGCCCGGCCGGCGCATGCACCGTGGCCTGCGCGCAGCCGAAGCTCAGTACGATTGGAACCAGCGGCCAGCGTCTCGCGGTCAGAACTGCTGGCTTCACGACCGCTCGTCGGAATAGAAAGTCTGACGACGCCGCGCCATCTCGAGCAGCATCTCGGCCGGCTCGAAGCGGCCGGGGAAACGCGCGTTGAGATCCTCCAGCCGTTGCACGACGATCTGGATGCCAAGGGTGTCCATGTACCGGAACGGACCGCCGCGAAATGGGGGGAACCCGATCCCAAAGACCGCACCCACATCTCCATCGCGTGGCGACCGGATGATCCCGTCGCTCAGGCACCGCACCGCTTCGTTCAGCATTGCGAGAACGGTGCGCTGCTGAATCTGGATTGCCGGCATCTCGGCCGGCGCGGACGCATCGCCTCCGCTCGGCGCCGTGATCGTCGTGGCGACAGGCACGTTTCCGGGAGGAAGGAAGAGACCGTACACCGTCTGGTCGACCTCACCTTTCTTGCCGCTGCTGTCGTAGGTGTAAAAGCCTTTTTTGGATTTGCGGCCATACCGACCCGCTGCGACCACCGACTGAATCGATTTCGCCGGCTGCATCCGATCGGGGAACGCATCGGCCATGATCTTCCCCGCCTTCGTCGCGACGTCGAGCCCGACCTCATCGATGAGAGTGATGGGACCGACCGGAAATCCGAAATCGACGATTGCCCTGTCGATGAGATCGATGGCCACGCCCTGATCGAGGAGAATTGCCGCTTCATTGATGTAGGGCGACAGGATCCGGTTGACGTAGAAGCCGGGCCCGTCGTTCACGACGATGACCGTCTTGCCGAGCTTCTTTCCGTAGGCAACAGCCGTGGCGGTGACCTGCGGGTACGTCTCACCGGTCGTGATGACCTCGAGCAGCGGCATCTTGTGAACCGGCGAGAAGAAATGCATTCCGAGCACGCGCTCAGGGCGGCTCGACGCCTGCGCAATCAGCGCGATCGGAATTGTCGAAGTGTTGGTCGCAAAGATCGCACTCGGCTTGATCGCCGCTTCGGTCTCGCGCAGTACCTGGTGCTTGACGGCGAGATCCTCGAACACCGCCTCGATGACGAGGTCGACGTTGCCGAATCCGGAATAGTCCACGGTACCGCCTAGCAGCGCCATATAGTCGCTGTATTGGACCTTGTTGATCTGCTTGCGGGTTAGCCTTTCCTTCAGGACGTCGCGCACCGCGGCATAACCCTTCGCTACGCGCGCGTGATCAGCGTCCTTGAGGCGCACGAGGCTGCCGTGCTGCACCGCGATCGATGCAATCCCAGCGCCCATGAAGCCGGCGCCGATGATGGCGATCTTCTCGACCGGCATCGGCTCGAACGCCGACACCGGCAGATCGGGATACTGCGCGGGATCTACACCCGGATCCTTCTTGAGCTCGTTGGTGGCAAAGAACAGGAAGATGAGCTGGCGCGACACGTCGGTCATCGCCATCTCACCAAACAGCCGCGATTCCTCGCGGTAGCCGTGCGCGACTCCCTTCTCATATCCGGCGGCGACGGCGTCGATCGCGGCGATCAGCGCCGGATAGTTACCACGCGATTTGGCGAGAGTTTGCTCGCGCGCTTTCTTCAGCACGATCGCGCGACCGGCCGGATTTCGCTCGAGAACGAAGCTCTTGACGCCGCCTCCACCCTTCTCGCTCTTCCGTCGGCCTTCGGCAACCTCGCGCGCGCGCTGGATCGCGATCGAGCGCAGAATCGAAGGATGCACCAGCTCGTCGACGAGTCCCAGCTTCAGCGCCTTTTGTGCGCGCACGTGCTTGCCGGTGAGAATCATATCCAGTGCGGCGGTCAAGCCAATTCGTCGCGGCAGCCTCTGGGTTCCGCCGGCACCGGGAATCAGACCCAGCTGCACCTCGGGGAGTCCGAGCAAAGTCTTCGGGTGATCGGTCGCAATCCGATAGCGACAGGCCAGCGCTGTCTCCAGACCGCCGCCGAGACATGCGCCATTGATCGCCGCGACGAGCGGCACGCGCAGGCGCTCGATCGAATCGAGCAGCATCTGCCCGTCGCGACTCAGGCGCTCCGCGTCGGCCGCGGTCTTGAGCTGGAGAAATTCTTCGATGTCCGCGCCGGCAATCCAGACATCCGGCTTGCCGCTGATGAGAACTGCGCCGTGCACGGTCGTGTCACGCTCGATCCGCGCGAAGAGCGCCACGAACTCGTCCTTGACGCCTCGGCCCAGCTTGTTGACGGATTCGTTGGGCAGATCGAAAGTGATGACGGCGATGCTGTCGACCATTTCGACCGAGAGCGCCGGCTTGAAGCGCGTGCCGACCAGGCCGCCGATGGTTACCTCGGGCGCGGAGCTCATTCAGTTCTCTCCACCACCATCGCGAAGCCCATCCCGCCGGCCGCGCACACCGTCATCAGGCCGAACTGACCGCCGCGGCGACGCAGCTCGTTGAGCAGGGTGGTTGTGATGCGTGCGCCGGTGGCGCCGAACGGATGGCCGATCGCTATCGATCCACCCATCACGTTGAGCTTCGCGCGATCGACCTCGCCAGTGGGCTGCGAAAAACCAGCGCGCTCCGCCCACGCCTTCGATTCGAAACCCTTGAGGTTCGACAGTACCTGCGCCGCGAAGGCCTCGTGCATCTCCACGAGATCCATATCCTTGAGCGTAAGGCCGGCGCGCTTGAGCGCGACTGGCGCGGCGAGCACTGGTGCCTGGAGCAGCTGCTCTCCGGGATCGAGCGCCGCGTAAGCGTACGACTTGATGACGCCGAGCACCGGATAGCCGAGTGCTTTCGCCTTCTCCTCGCTCATGAGCAGAACGCATGCACCGCCATCGGTGAGTGGTGAGGAGTTGCCGGCGGTCACCGAGCCGTACTTCCGATCGAAGACGGGCTTGAGCGCCGCGAGCTGCTCGTAGCTGGTATCGTCGCGGATTCCGTTGTCGGACGTGATCACGCTGTCGAACTTCGGCGGGATGTACACCGGCATTATTTCGGCGGTCAGCCGGCCATCGGCCGTTCCCGCCGACGCCAGCCGGTGCGAGCGCAGCGCGAAATGGTCCTGCTCTTCGCGCGTGATGGCGTTCAGCTTCGCCATCTTCTCGGCTGACTGTCCCATCGTCTCGCCCGTGGAGGGCTCGGCGATCGCCGGGGCGATGGGAATCAGGTCCTTCGGTCGAATCCGCGCGAAGGTGCGAAGCCTCGCCGGCAGCGATTTCGCTTTCGATGCGAGGAGAAGCGTTTCGGCAAACCGCGGTGAATGTAGGATCGGGATGTTCGACAGGGACTCGGCGCCGCCGGCGATCACGACATCCAGATGCCCGAGCGCGATCTGGTCGGCCCCATCGGTGATCGCCTGGTTCGCCGAGGCGCACGCGCGGCTGACCGTGTAAGCCTGCACGCCCTTCGGCAGCTGCGGCATCAGCGATACTTCGCGCGCGATGTTGGGCGCGAGCACGGACGGAATCACCGTCCCGAACACCAGCGCTTGCACCTCTTTGCCGTCGAGGTTGGTGCGTTGCAGCAGCTCGGCGACGCACAGCTTGCCAAGATCGATCGCGGAGATCGACTTGAGCGCGGTGCCGGCTTTTGCGAACGGTGTTCTAACGCCCGCGACGATGGCGACGCGGCGCCCGTCCCCGAATGTTGCCATGCAGGGAAGTTAGACGGGCGCCGTTTATCTATCTAGGACGTTCGCTCTCGTCTCGTGGCACGCTCTTTCGCGAGTAATCTCTTCTTGCGCTCGACTCCCCATCGATATCCGCCGAGCGCCCCGCCCTGGCCGATGACGCGATGACAGGGAATCAGCACCGCAACCTTGTTGCGAGCGCATGCACTCGCCACCGCGCGGACGGCTTTGGGTGATCCAATGGCGCGTGCGACCTCGGTATACGAACGCGTCTCGCCGAGCGGAATTTTCTGCAGCTCGCGCCACACCTTCCACTGAAATGCCGACGCCTGGATGTCGACCGGGATGCCGGCGGTGGCGCGATCGCCCTCGACCGCTGCGACTATCTCTTTCACCCAGCGACCGAAATCGCTCGACGGTTCCTCGACGCGCGTTCGCGATGCGGCGGGGTACTCTCGCTCGAGCGCCATTTCGAGGTGTGGCTCGTCGTCACCGAGGGTGACCGCGCAAATCCCGCGATCGGTGGCCGCGACGAGCAGCGTTCCGAGCGAAGTAGCGGCGGTCAGATAGTGGATGCTCGCGCCGGCACCGCCCCGGCGATAGGTCGCGGGCGTCATTCCGAGCTGTGAGTCAGCGTCGTTGTATACGCGGCTACTCGAGCCGTAGCCCGCCTCGTAGGTCGCGCGGCTCACCGTCTCGCCGCGCTTGAGCTGTCCTTTGAGACGCTCACTCTTGCGCGCGCGCACGTACTGCGCCGGAGTCAACCCCAGCGTCTCCTTGAATTTCCGCTGCAGGTGATATGGGCTAAGCCCAACGTGCTCTCCGAGGAGCTCGAGGGTGATCCGCTCATCGCTGAGCCCGGAGACATGCGCATCGATATACTCGCGCGCGCGCTCAACCGCGCGATTCCGCTCGCTGGCGCGATTGGGGTGGCACCGCTGACACGCTCGGAATCCAGCGCGCTCGGCAGACTCTGCCGACGAGAAAAACGCCACGTTGCCGCGCTTCGGCCGACGCGATGGGCACGACGGACGGCAGTAAATGCCGGTCGTAGTCACGCCATAGAGGAACCGAGCGTCCGCTGCAGGATCACGGTTCAACACCGATTCCCATGCGGTCGAGTCATCGAGCTCATTCGACTTCATTCTGGTTGGAAAGATAGCGCGCGCTAACGATTGCATAATTGCTCCGTCCGAGCTGTTGGTTGTTATTGCGTGGCCGAAGAATAGGGCGGCCGATGGCGGCGTGATATCCGAATCTTGCGGTCAAATTCCTTATACTTCGGCGATGACGGGACTGTCCGGCGAAACCTTCGACCTTCTGATCATCGGCGGCGGCATCAACGGCTGCGGCGTCGCCCGGGATGCGGCGATGCGAGGGCTGAGCGTCGTACTGCTCGAGCGCGACGACTTCGGCAGCGGGACATCCGGCCGCTCGTCGCGCCTCATTCATGGCGGCATCAGATACCTCGAGCAGGGCCAGCTGCATCTCGTGCACGAGTCGATTCGGGAGCGGCAGACTCTGTTGCGCATTGCGCCGCATCTGGTCAAGCCGCTGGCGTTCACCTGGCCGATTTATCGCGGCGCGCGGGTTGGAAAGGTGAAGCTGAGCGCGGGCCTGCTGGTGTATCAGCTGATGGCCATGGGTCGCTCCCGCTGGCATTCTTCGCTCAACGCAGCGGAGACGCTGCACCGCGAGCCCTGCCTCAGACCGACCGGCTTGACCGGCGGGGCCGTCTACTACGACGCCTGCACCGACGACGCCCGGCTAACCGTTGCGAACGCGATCGCGGCGCGCGAGCTCGGGGCCAGGATTCACAATCACACCCCCGTCGTGCGCATCATTCGCGAGGCGGGCAAAGCCGTGGGGGCGGTGGCGCGGAGCGCGCTGACCGGAGAAGAGGTCGAGCTCCGCGGCCGCGTCATCGTCGACGCAACGGGCGTGTGGCACAACCCCTTTGACGGCGACACGCGCGCGCGAAGGGTGCGCGGCAGCAAGGGCGTTCACATCTCCGTGGACCGGGAGCGGGCGGGAAATCGCGATGCGCTGACGCTCATATCGCCGGTCGACGGGCGCGTGATGTTCTGCCTTCCAGCCGGTCCTCAGACAATCATCGGTACCACGGACACGTGGACCGACGAATCCCCCGAGACAGTGCACGCTGCGCCAGCCGACGTTCAGTACCTTCTCGACTCGGCGAATTCGTACTTTCCGCAGGCGCGTCTCACCCCGGCCGAAGTGGTGAGCGCGTGGGCGGGCATTCGCCCACTGGCGAGTGCACGCGCCGCCAACCCAAGCGCGGTGTCTCGAGAGCACAGCATCGTCACCGACTCGTCGGGCATCATCGACGTCACCGGAGGAAAGCTTACTACTTACAGATCGATGGCCGCCGAAATCGTCGATCGGGTCCAGGAAGCGCTGGGCCAGAGTCCTCAGCCCGCTCCGACTGCCGAGGCAGAGCTGCCCGGCGCGGGCCGCGCCAAAGAGATCGCGCGAATGCAGCGAGAGGATCCGGCGATGTCAGAGGTGATCGTTGAGGGACTGCCGTACACCGCCGGCCACCTCGCTTACGCGGTCCAGCACGAGCTGGCGCGGACCCTGAGTGATCTGTTGATCCGTCGCACCCACGTCGCCTTCGAGACCCGCGATCACGGGGTGGGTGTCGCGCGTGCCGCCGCCGACATCGTCGCGCCGCTACTGCGCTGGGACGACGCGACGAAAGCCCAGCGCGTGCGCGAGTTTACCGACGACACCGCCCGGATGTTCGCGATCGGCTGATCGCGCGATTTTCAGTAGCGCGGCGAGCCGTTGGACGAGTGCGCCAGCCGCAGGAACTCGTCGCGCGTCTTGGGGTCCTCGCGGAACGCGCCGCGCAGCGCCGACGTAATCGTCTTCGAGTTCTGCTTCTCCACGCCGCGCATCATCATGCAGAGGTGGGACGCCTCAATTACGACTCCCACGCCCTTGGGATGCAGCACGCGGCACAATCCTTCGGCGACCTGTTCGGTGAGGCGCTCCTGCACCTGCAGCCGCCTGGCATAGACGTCGACGATGCGCGGAATCTTGGACAGCCCGACGATCTTGCCGTTCGGGATGTACGCGACATGCGCCTTGCCGAAGAACGGCAGCATGTGGTGCTCACACAGCGAGTAGAGCTCGATGTCACGCACCATGATCATGTTGTCATGCTCTTCAGCGAAGATTCCTTCGCCGACGACTTCTTCCGCTGAAGAGTCATAGCCCTGGGTAAGAAACTCCATCGCTTTTGCGACCCGCGAGGGCGTGCTGAGCAGCCCTTCACGCGACGGATCTTCGCCGATCAGCTCGAGCTCGCGGCGGACCAGCTGCTCCATCTCGGTCTGACGATCCTTTTGAAGCGGCTCGACACGTGCCGATGCGCGAAAAAGGCGGGTTGCCATCGGTCAGACCTCCGCCGGCTGGATGGTGATGTCGACCGGCGGCTTCAGCAGCAGCTCGGTCTCGAGCTCGACCTCTGTTTCCAGATTCTCTCTGTCGCGATTTATGGTTGCCATCGCTCTTCGCTTGCCGGCCTTCATGTAAGAGACCGCGCAATCCATCGCCTGCACATCGCCCTCGATGATGGTTTCATCCCATCGATCGACGTGACCGACGTACTGAATGGACAGCGTGTCGTAGTGATTGCTCCAGAAAAACGGAATGTCGTCGAAGCGGTCGCGGTGTCCGAGCATGTTGAGCGCGGCGACCTGACCCTGGCGCTCGGCGACGACCCAGTGCTCGATGCGAAGGCGCGCGTCGGAGTACGCGTCGGGCCACCGTGCGACGTCCCCGGCGGCGTAGATGCCGGCGACGCTGGTCTGCAGGAACTCGTCTACAGCGATGCCGTTGTCGATGACGAGACCCGCCGACTCGGCGAGCTGCAGATTCGGTCGCACCCCGACACCCGCGACAACGAGGTCCCCGTCGATCTTGGTGTCGTCGTCGAGAGTTACCCCCTTGTCGTTCACCGAGGTCGTCTTCCGACCCAGCTTGAACACCACACCGTGCTCTTCATGGACACGCTTGATCAGACTGCCCAGGTCAGCTCCGAGTGCCCGACCGAGTGGCAGCGGCTCGGGCGCGACGACCGTGACTTTGAGGCCGCGGGTGGTCAGCGAAGCGGCGACCTCAAGGCCGATGAAGCTGGCGCCGATGACGACCGCGGTCTTCGCTCCCTTGGCTGCGTCGATGATCGAGCGACAATCGCGCAGGCTGCGTAGGTAGCGCACCCGTTCTCCACCAGGCACGTCGAGCCTGATCGGAGACGCTCCCGTGGCAATCAACATCCGGTCGTAGCTGCGAGTAGTGCCGTCGCTTAGTTGCACCGTCTTTGCTTTCGTGTCGACTCCTGTCGCTTCGAGACCGGAGAGAATCTCGATGTGCTGGTTGTCGTAGAATTCCTTCGGGTGCAGCGGCAGCCATTCCTCAGGAGCGTTTCCGGCGAGATAGTCCTTGGACAGATTCGGCCGGTCGTACGGTGCGTCTGAATCAGGATCGATCATGGTGATCGGTCCCCGATACGCTTCACGACGCAGCATCTCTGCGCAGGCGTTGCCGGCGGCACCGGCGCCGATGATGACCACCGAGGACGGGCCCGCGGTTGGCTTCGGCTCGAACAATACCCGCTCAGGCGCGCGTGATGTGCGCGCCCGGTGCGGCTCTCCCTTCACCTGGCCGCGATCACGCTTTCGGGCCACGCGCACGATGTTGTTCTCGACCGAGACATCGTACGACGCCAGGTCGTTGAGTGCGGGCGCGCGGGAAGCCGCACCATTGTGGAGCTGAAAACACGCATGGTGCCAGGGGCAGCGGATGGTATCGCTGACGAGGACACCCTGGTCGAGGGGTGCGCCGTAGTGAGTGCACTTTCCCCCGACCGCGAACCAGTTGGGGGCCACGTGCACGAGGAGTACCGGCTCGCCGAATGCGTGGCCGGCAACGAGCTGACCGGACGCAACAGATCCAGTCTCGATCCCTTCGGCGAGATCGGGCCCGGTCAGCTCATCGGATTGATCGGTCACTTCTGCTGGTTGAGAAGGTTCTGCGCGGCGTCGCGGTGCGCGACGAACGCGGGCGCAACTTTCGTCACCAGGTCTTTCACCTGGGCGTTCTGGATCGCCGGCATGAGGGTCTTGTTGATCGCGTCGATCACGGCGTTATGGAAATCGACCTCGTGCTGGAGAAAAGCCTTGTCGAATGCGCTGCCGTTAAGGCTGCGCAGCGACTTCATCGCCTCGGCATGCGCGGTTGCCAGCGCAAAATCCTTGGGCGGTGTCGGCGTCACGTTGAGGGACTTGGCAAGATCCCGTCCCTGTTGTCTTACCATCTTGTGATCCCGAGCTAACATTGCACCGAAATCCCGTACCGCCTTAGTGGAGGCCTTGGTCGCGGCAAGCGATCCTGTCTCAATATCATAAGTGTTCGCGGCGTCGAATATGGCGACGATAGTGGGGTCGTCGAGCTTGGGAGCGGTGGCGCGGGGCGACGCGGCAGCCAACAGTCCAAACGCGCCGGCGACAACTGCAATGGCTGAGAATCTGGTGATACTGCGGTTCTGCAAAATCATTGCTCAGTAACCTCCGAGTGGGTCGAGTGGTGCGATAGCCTTCGAATCCACGTTAGGGGAGGGACGGATATAAGTCAAGGTTTTCTTTGACTTATTTGGCGGAGGGCGCTAAATTGGAGGCAGATGACTGACATGAACCGCCAGCCCGCAGCCGGACGCAACGACGGAACCCGGCCCCGGTTACTTGCCCTCCTCAGGGAGGGTTCGTGGACCGTGGACGATCTCGCGGCGCGCCTGGAGCTCACGGATAACGCCGTGCGGTTCCACCTCGACGCACTGGAGCGTGAAGGCAGCGTCCGCAAGGAAGGCCGCAGGCGCACGGGCGCGGTTGGCCAGCCGGCCGCGCTCTACTCACTGAGTGCGGAGGCGGAAGAGGCTTTCTCGCGCGCTTACGCGCCGGTACTAATCGCGACGCTGGCGGAGCTCAAGGATCAGATGTCGCGCACCCAGCTGGTGGCTTTTCTCAAGCGCGTCGGCCGACGTCTGTCTGGTGAAGGCAGTGCTCCGACGGGTCCGCTGGCCGGAAGGGTGAAAAACGCGTCGCGGCTGCTCGACGCACTGGGTGGGGTGACCACTGTCGAACAGTCGGGTGACGTCTACCGAATTCTCGGACGCGCCTGCCCGCTATCTCGCGCGGTGGAAGCAGACCATTGCGTGTGCAGCGCCGTCACCTCGCTGGTCGCCGAAGTAGTCGGCGCGGAAGTGACGGAGCGGTGCGATCGTTCGGGACATCCGAAGTGCTGTTTCGAGATCACTTCGGATGCCAGGACCCGAACGACCGCTCACGGTTGACCGGTCTGCGCTTACTGAACCGTAATTGATCCGGACATCACTGCTCCGTGGACCGAGCAGTGGTAGTTGTAAACGCCGGGAGTGTTGAAGGTCTTGCTGAAAGTGCCGGTGTCCTGAATCGCCGAGCCGCTGCCGTCGTCGAAAGTCACGCTGTGTTCGGCGCATATCTGGCCAGAGTACGAGTCGCCGGTGCACGAGTTCCACGCCCACTTGACCGTCGTTCCCGCGCTGACGGTTTTGGTTCCGGGGCTGAACGCGTTGTTCGTCACCGATATTCCATCGACGGCCGGAGGAGTATTGATCCCCGGATTGTTGTTGGGCGCGGTGCTCGACGAGCCGCCGCCCCCGCCGCAAGCACTCAGCGCGGCGACTGCCATTACGACAAAAACACCCTTCATGTGAAATCGCCTCCTGGCGAACCTGGTTCTCCGGAGACGCTATCGCGGGCCGCGGCGGGCAACAACGGGATTGCCTGCGGCGGACGGTGAACTACTGCAAACGCGCGGCGAGCGGTTGCGCTTTCGCGCCGCGCAAATAGATCAGGCCGCGTCGTGGATGGTTTTCAGCTCGATGATCTTCAGTCGGCGGGTCATGGCCGGCAGCTTGAGCACCACGGTCTCACCGACGCTGCGACCAACAAGTGTTCTGCCGATTGGCGACGACATGCTGACGTGGCCTTCCTCGAACTCGACCGAATCGCCGAACACCAGGCTGTAGCTCTCGCGCTCGCCGGTCTTCTCGTCCTGCACGACTACCTGTGAGCCGAGTCCGACCTTGTCGGCGGGGATCTGCGACACGTCGATCTGCGAAAGCTTGCTCAGGCGCTGACGCAGCTGGCCAAGCCTCGCCTGCACGAACTGTTGTCGCTCGAGCGCGGCCTTGTACTCACTGTTCTCGCGCAGATCGCCGAGCTCGACCGCTTTCCGAATTTCCTGGGGCAGCGTGACATTCAGCTCGTGCTGGAGCCGCTCGGCTTCATCGCCCAGCTTTTTCTTGAGTTCGTCGATCATGGATTGCGCCTTCCTGGCCGGCTAGTGAAAAACGAGCGCCCGACCTTCCGCGATCGGGCGCTCGTCAGTTCAAACTAGGTGCTCGAAGTCTCGGTTGCAATCGCGGCGTAGAGTCCGGGTCGCTTCGACTGGCCACCCCTCGTAAATAAGCGGGCAGCGGCAAGCTTTACAGCCGATTACGCAGAGCTGGCTCTCGCGCTTGTGAAGATCAAGTCCTATCGTATCCATGGCTGGCCTCCCCGGTTTGCGGCTCTTGACCGCGTGAAATTCTTGTGGGGCAGATAGTGCCACCACGTTGCCGTGGAGGTCCA
>DASSNV010000085.1:0-18353 GCA_035701245.1 Gemmatimonadaceae bacterium
CTCGGTGCCCTCGCGGGTCGTATAGAGCTCGGGGTCCTCGAGAACAGAGCTCAGCTCGACTACCTGGGCCTCCAGACGTCCAACCTCCTTCTCGCTTTCTTCGACACTTCTTCGGAGGTCTCGCAGCTCCTTCCGGCTATCGACCCCGGTTAGTTCACTGCGCCTCATCGATTTTCGCTCTTTGACGCGCCGCAGTGACTCTCTTTCGGCAGCTGCAACCGATGCCGCGTGCTCGCGCTCCCGGCTTTGCTCCTCCCACTCTTCGAAGGATCCCGGGAAGTCGGTGATATGCCGATCGTGCAGCACCCAGACCCGGGTGGTGAGCGCTTCGAGCAGCGCCCGGTCGTGACTCACCAGAAGGATCGTACCCTCGTAAGCTCCGAGCGCTTCCTCGAGGGCCTCGACCGATTCAATGTCGAGGTGGTTGGTCGGCTCGTCGAGCAACAGAAAATTCGCACGGCCGAGCACCAACATCGCCAGCGCGACGCGCGCACGTTCTCCGCCTGACAATTTGTCGGCACGTCGCTGCGCCTCGTCGCCGGAGAATCCGAACTTCGCGAGATGTCCTTGGACCTGACGCCGCTCCCAGCGCGGGCGGAGGTCGCTGATCACATCGTAAAGAGTACGATCCAGTGGTACCTGCGCCATGTCCTGACGGTAGTAGGCTGCCTGCACCGAGCCGCCAAGTCTCAGCTCTCCCGCTGCTACGTCCATCTCGCCGACGAGGGCACGCAGGAAGGTCGATTTTCCGCTTCCATTTGGACCAAACAGCCCGACCACATCGCCTCTGCGAATGGTTGCAGTGAAATCTGAGATGAGGGTCCGATCCGCTACCTGCAGCGTGAGGTGCGTCGCGATTGCGACCTGGTCGCCGCCGCGCTCGGACATCTCCAGCCGCAGTGCCATCGCGCTGGCATCCTCGGCGATCGGGCCGCTCAGGCGTGGAAGTCTTCCCAACCTTTTCCGCCGTCCTTTAGCCTGCTTCGAATTCTGTCCGGCGATGTTGCGCCTGATGTAGTCCTCCTCGCCAGCAATGATCTTCCGCTGTTTGTCGTACGCGCGCTGCTGGCTCAATCGTCTTTCCTCGCGCTGAAGCAGGAACGACTCATAGGTGCCCGCGTAGGTCGTGGCCGTGCCGCCTTCGAGGTGCAGGACATGGTCGACTACGTTGGCGAGAAACGCGCGATCGTGACTGATGAGAAGAATCGTCTTGTCCGTGCCACGGAGGTATTCCTCGAGCCAGCGAATGGTCTCGAGATCGAGATGGTTCGTCGGCTCGTCAAGGAGCAGGACATCTGCTGCGCTCACCAGTTGTCGCGCGAGCCCCAGCCTTCCGCGCTCTCCGCCGCTCAGTTGGTCGAGCGTCCGCGTGCGGGCTGCTTCCGCATCGAAGCCAAGTCCCTGCAGCACGGCGTCGACGCGCGGCGCAAAAGTGTACCCACCCTTGCGCTCGAATTGCTCGAGGTCCCGATCGTACTTCGCCAGCATCTGCGGCGTTGCCGATTCACCTGCTTCCGAAAGAAGCTGCGCCTGATCGGCGAGAGAGCGCTCAAGGGCCAACAACGCCGAGAATTCGCCGGCGCCCGCTTCCCACACCGTGCTGGCGTCCCCGAAATCGCGATGCTGCTCCAGCAGCGCAATGCCCAGCCCGGGCTGACGTGTCACTGCGCCTTCGCTCGGCTCGAGCGCGCCGGTGATCAGACGGAAGAGGGTCGTCTTGCCAGTACCGTTTCGCCCGAGAATGCCCCATCGGTCACCCTTGCCGACGGTGAAGGTTATTCCCGCGAAGATTCTGGACGCGCCGAATTCAACACCGGCGTTCGATACCGATATCTGGGTCAAGAACGCAGTACACTCGAGCAGGCGGCAAGACAGCGACCGATCGTCTCCAGATTGTGATCGCCCATGTGCCCGATCCGGAATGTCGTGCTCTTCATTTTGCCGTAACCGCTGCCAACGATGATTCCCTTCTTCGCGACCGCGCCGGTAAAGCTTTCAGCGCTCACCTCCGCAGGGAGCCGGATCGTTGACACGGTTGGCGACTGCGAGCCAAGCGGTGCGATGTTGGCGAGCTTCTTCCCGGTCTCGTCGCTGATCTGAGCAATCCATTCCTGGGTGCGCGCCGCCATCGCTCTGTGCCGGGCCCAGCGTGCCTCCATGCCCTCGGCGAGAATCGACTTCAGCTGCGCTTCGAGAGCATAGAACAGAGTGAGCGCCGGTGTGCTCGGCGTCTGATTTCGTCGCGCATAAGCATCGAGCTCGACGATATCGAAATAGACGCCGCGATCGCGATTGTTGCTCGCCTGATCGACGAATGCCGCGGATGCCACGGCGAAGGACAGGCCGGGCGGGAGAGCAAGCGCTTTCTGCGAGCCCGTCAAAACGTAGTCGAGCTTCCAGTCATCGAATCGCAGTTCTGCTCCGCCCAGACCGCTGACACTATCGATCAGACACGCTGCCCCATGGCGATGCGCGCAATCAGAAATCGATCTGACGTCATTCAACGCGCCCGTAGATGTTTCCGAATGAACGACGGTAATCGCGCTGTATTTTCGCATCGACAGTCGTTCTTCAAGTTGCGGTATCGCGTGAATCTGACCCCACGCCACCTCGTAGCGATCTACGTCACGCGCACACATCGACGCGATGTGCGCAAATCGTTCGGAGAACGCACCGTTGACGAGGCAGAGAATGCGTCCGGGCGGCGCTGCACGAATTGCGGCTTCCATCATTCCGGTTGCGGAAGATGAGCTTACGTACACTGGTCGTTCGGTCAGGAACACGGGCTTGAGTCCCGTCTGAACACGCTCGAAGAGGGCTTCGAACTGTGGACCGCGGTGCGGGAGCATGGGCTGGATCATCGCCGCCATGATCTCATCGCGGACCTCCGTGGGCCCGGGCAGAAAAAAAGTGCCGAAAGGTTTCGCCGCAGTCATGTCAGTATGAGCGCTCTTAGCTGGTCAAAATTCTCGATGACGAAATCGGCACGCTCGACCACCGGCGCCCGCTTCGTGAATCCGGTAAAGGCAGCGAAGGCATCGACCACTGATCTCATCTCTGAATCGGTCATGCCATCGCCGACAGCGAGGACCGGAGCTTTCAGGCCCATCGCACCCACTACCAATCTCTTGCCATTCTGACGAGTCATCGGAGATGACTCCTCGAAGCCGCTATAGCATCCCTCGGCGTCAAAGTAGATCGAAACGGCATGAACGTGCCTCAGATCGACCCCGAGCTCTGCGGCGAGCGGAGCGATCGCTTCGCGCAGTCCTCCACTTACCAATACCGTTTCTACTTCCCGCTCGCGGAGCTCGGCAAACAGCTCTCTCGCACCGTCTACCATGCGATCAATGTAAATGCGCCCCAGCTCTTCGATCTCCGCCCGATCCGGGCTGACCGCGCGCATCCGTTCACCGTAGACCGCCTCGATCGGAATCTCGCCGTTCATCGCGCGCTCGGTCAGTGACGCGCTCCACGCCTGGACTTCCGCCCCGCGCTGCGATGCCAGCCAGTCTATGCCTTCGATCCCGCTCAGCGTCGAGTCGACGTCGAACACGACCGACCTGAATCGCGTCACAGTATGTTGCCGGGGGCGAGAATGCCAAGCGGGTCGAGCTCCTTTTTCACCGCCGTCATCATTGCGATCTGAAGCGGATTCATCTGCAGCGGCAGCCATTTCCGCTTGATCTTGCCGATGCCGTGCTCGGCGGCAACCGTGCCGCCAAGCCGGATCACTTCACGGAGGGTCTCCTCGACCACCCTTTCTATGGTAGCGAGCTCGGCGGAGTCCCGGGCAATGAAATTCTGATGCGGGTGACCATTTCCGGCGTGGCCGTAAATCACCGCCTGATCAATGCCGCTTTCGTCCGCCAGGAAGCGCGCCTTCCGGATCGCATCAGCAAGGCTCCGATACGGCACTGCCCAATCCGTCGACACCTTTCGTCCACCGTTGTCACGATACGCAGACCCGCGCTCGTTCATCGTAGATGGAATGCTGTGTCGCAGTCTTCGTGCATCCTTCAATCTTCCTTCCCCGTCAAATACGATTGGCTCGAGATCGGTTCCAGCAGACTCGATCAGGTTCAGCCAGTTGCCAAGCGTAGTATCCAGATCGCGATCGATTTCCTCTTCGACGTAGACCATTGTCATTGCAGAACGCGGTAAAGACTCCGCCTGATCGCCGGCACGCGCAATCGACATCGCCTTGTCGTCGAAGTACTCGATGCAGCGCGGAGTCACGAACCGGGACTCGCGCGCATCAACGACGAACCTCAGTGCCTCCCCCTCGCTGCCGAAAAACACCGCGATCCCGGCGACCTCTTGCGGCAGTGGTAACAGTGTGAGCTCTGCTTCGACGATTACCCCGAGCGTCCCTTCGCTACCTATGAACCAATCGATCGGATCGTGGGCAAACGCATAACCAACCGTGTTTTTCTCCAGATTGGTGCGGTGCAGATCCACCACGTCGCCGTTTGCGAGAACGACCTTCAGACGTGCCACGTGTCTTCGAGTCGCGCCGTATTTGAAAGTCCGCGCGCCCGATGCGTTACAGGCTATGGCTCCGCCGATTGTTGACTCCTCTTCGCTGGTCGGGTCCGGTGCGAACAGCAGTCCGTGGGCCGCGGCGGCTCTCTTTATTTCTCCGACAAGCGCGCCCGGACCGACCGTCATGGTCCGGGTGTCCTCGTCGACCGGCGAGATCCGGTCGAGCGCGCGCAAAGACATCAGAATTCCCTTATCGCTGATCGAGGCCGCTGTCGTGCTGGTTTGAGCACCGGCGCAGGTAACGGGTATCGTTTCCGTCGACGCCCGCTTCAACAGCTCTGCGACTTCCTCGATCGACTCGGGGCGGGCCACGAATTCAGGAACGAGCCGAATTCCGGAAGCGTCGGCCTCGTATGCTGCCCTGACGCCAAGCTCGTTGCTCAGGTTGATGGTCACCCGGGGTTGAAGCAGACAACCGAAGCTGACGATACGTCGGGAAGTCGCAGTAGCGACTCGCGGATGGTGTCGCTCACGTCGCCGTCCACGGACACTGCTGCCAGAGCCTGGCCACCCTGCGCCAGCCGCGCCTGATGGTACTCCGCGATGTTGACCCCCGCTTCGCCTAGCAGCGTCCCGACACGCCCGATCACACCCGGCACATCGTTGTTCGTCAGAATCAGAAGGGTGTCCCGTGGCTGGACGTCCACATGAAACGCACCGATGCGTGTGAGTCGGGGCGCCAGCCCAGGCTGGGCGTTTCCAGCGATCGCTATCTCCTGCATCCCGCCACTCAGTCTGATCTCAATGGCGTATTGACCGTGCTCGAGGGGTGTCTCCGTAGTCGACAGATTGATGCCGCGTGCCTCCGCAATCGCGCGCGCGTTGATGAGATTCAGGCGCTCCTGGTCAACGGTTCCTTCGAGCAGGCCACGCGCGGCGGATGCCAGCAGCGCGCTCCGCGCCGCGGCGAGCGACGGGCCCGACCGCACATCGATGCGCTGCACCGCGCGCATGCCTTGAGTCGCCAGGATGGCGCGCCCTACACCTGCAGCTTTCCGCGCCAGTGTCAGCGCGGGTTCGATCTCACTCCATTGCCCGCCGACATCGGCGACGTTGATCGATCGCGACAACTCTCCGCTGAGCAGCGCATCCCGGACAGCAACGCAGACATCCAGTGCGACATTCCGCTGCGCCTCCGTCGTCGAAGCACCGATGTGCGGCGTGAGCAGGATGTTGGGCATCGATCGCAGCGGATGATCCGCGGCCAGCGGCTCCTTTTCGTAGGCATCGATCACGGCTCCGAAGAGATGTCTGCTTCTCAGCGCGTCGATGAGAGATTTCTCGTCCACAATGCCGCCACGCGCCATGTTGACGACGATTGCCTGCTGGGGCAATCGCGCGAGCTCGCGCTTGGCAATCATGCCTTTCGTTTCGTCGGTGAGTGGGGTGTGGACCGTTAGGATGTTCGCCTGCTCGAGAACGCTGTCGAGCGATGGCGCCTGTTGCACCCGCAGGGCTTCGAAGCGCGGCTGCGCAATATAGGGGTCGTAGGCAACGACCTTCATCCCGAACGCCCGCGCGCGAGTGGCCACCTCCCCGCCGATCCGCCCCAGTCCGACGATGCCGAGGGTGCGGTCTTTGAGCTCGGAACCCAGTAGCGCCGATCGTTCCCAGCTACCGGCGTGCATCGTCGAGTCGGCGCGAGTAATGTGTCGCAGAAGCGAGATGACCGCGCCAAAAAAGAGCTCGGCTACAGCGATGGTATTGCCCGCCGGCGCGTTGATTACGGCAATGCCGAGCGCGGTGGCCGTCTCGAGATCGACGTTGTCCACCCCAACGCCGGCGCGCCCGACGACGCGCAGCTTGCGTCCTTTGCGCAACAGGTCGGCGGAGATCCGCGTCGCGCTTCGCCCGACTATCGCGTCATAATCCGCGATTCGCGCGAGCAGCTCATCCTTGGGCAGAGTGGGGAATTCGTCGACGACGATTTCGGGTTCGGCGGCGAGTACCGCTATGCCTTCGGCATCGATCTCATCGGTGACGAGAACGCGATAGGTCACGGGCGTGGCGTGGGGGTGATCTGTTCGCTGAGGTGGGAGAGACGAAGCTGCAATATTGCCTGGGTTGACTTCGACCCACAAGCGACAGCGCGGCTCAACGCCCTGTCCACTCCTTCCACGTTTTTTCTTCCGCCCCTACCGTGAGCTGGTTGGCATTACGGACGAGTGGAATCCGCAGCAACAGAGGCTCGTCGACCAGTTTCTCCAGCCACCGCTCGTCCGTAAGTTGCGCGTAGCGAAGTCCGAGCTCATCGAAGCGCCGTGAATTCCGGTCGACGAGCGCGGTCACGCCGAATTTCTGGGCAAACCTTCTCAGCTCACCAAGCGATGCCGGGCGTTCCATCAGATCCACGAAATGCGTCTTGATTCTTCGCTCGGAGAAAAACCGAAGAGCCTTGCGTGTATCGGCACTCTTTTTAACCCCGAAGATCTGAACTTCCACCACCTCCCTCCATCCTGGTTGTCCTGATCCGTTCCCGTGCCGCGTGAAATAATCTATTCGCCAGCCTGGTGGATACCGGCCGCACACCTCCAGACCCTCTGGGGCAAATTTTTCCGTCGACAGCATCCCGCGCCGACCGTAGTCGAGCGCTGGGATACGCCGGACGGCGATTTCCTCGACATTCATCGCCTGACTGCTGCTCGCGGCTCGCCGCGTTTGCTTCTCCTGCACGGCCTCGAGGGCACAGTGCGGTCTCACTACGCGCAGGGACTGCTCAACGAGGCTGCCCGGCGTGGGTGGGGCGCCGACCTGCTGATTTTCCGGTCCTGCGGATCCGAGCTGAATCGTACTCGTCGCTTCTACCACTCGGGTGAAACGTCTGACCTGGCTTTTGTGCTCGATCGGATCGTCACCGAAAATCCTGAGTCGAAGCTTGCACTCGCGGGCGTCTCCCTCGGCGGGAATGTACTGCTGCGCTTTCTTGGCGAGCGCGGTACAGACCTTCCTCGCCAGTTGATCTCGGCGGCGGCGATTTCGGTGCCGTTTGACCTCCAGCGATCATCCCGACGCATCAATCGCGGATTCTCCCGGGTGTATCAACGATATTTTCTCGAGTCCCTGCGCAGGAAAGCGAGCGAGAAACAGCGCCGATTTCCCGATCTGGCACCACCTGACGCGATTGCGAGGCTCCGCACCCTGGAAGACTTCGACGACCTCATAACCGGGCCGCTCCATGGATACCGTGACGCGCAGGATTATTATCGGCGAGCGAGTTCCCTGCCGGTACTCGACCGTATTAGACTCACTACGCTACTATTAAGCGCCGCCGACGATCCTATGCTTCCGCGCGAGGTCCTGGATGATGTTCGTGCGGTTGCGCGCCACAATCCGAACCTGCGGATCGAGTTCGTCGACCGCGGCGGTCACGCCGGCTTCATCGCTGGCTCTTCGCCGTGGCGGCCATTTTATTATGCGGAGTATCGCGTTGGTGAATTCTTCGCCGGGCAGTTTGAACGCACCGGCGTTCCGGAACCCCGTCCACGAGTGGAGCTCGTAAAATGAAATCTCACACGGCCGTAATCCGTTCTGCGTCGGTCATCTCGTTGGTCGCCGCTGCGTGCACGACAAGTCAGGTTCCGGTCGCCGATACCCATGATCACGGCGCGTCATCCTCAACTGGAGTAGCGGCTCCTGCGAGGAATCTCCCTCCTGACGCAGCCGGCGCTCCTTCGCGGCTCAATGCCTCGTCGCGACACGGCGAGTGGGCGATGATCCGCACAGGCGACGGCGACAGCGTGCGGGCATGGGTGGTCTATCCCGAACGAAGCACCAAGGCACCGGTAGTACTTGTGGTTCACGAGATCTTCGGGCTCTCGTCGTGGGTGCGCAGCGTCGCCGACCAGCTGGCTGCCGATGGTTTCATCGCGATTGCACCGGACCTTCTGACCATGAAGAACCTGCCCGATGGACCCGATAGTGTACTGGCGCCGCTCGCCACTGCCGCGATCCGCACCCTCGACCCCGTCTGGGTCCAGAAGCAGCTCGATGCCGTCGCGCAGTACGGCATGTCGCTCCCAGCGGCGCAGAAGCGATACGGAATCGTCGGATTCTGCTGGGGTGGCGGTGTTTCCTTCGCGCACGCCGTCCATTCGCCGACACTTGGAGCGTCCGTGGTTTATTACGGCGTCTCGCCGAAAACGAGCGACCTGAGCTCCGTCCGCGCCCCGGTCCTCGGTTTGTACGGAGGAAACGATGCCCGGGTCGATGCAACCATTCCCGCCGCCGATTCGGCGCTTCGTTCTCTCGGCCGTACCTACTCCTATACGATCTTTCCGGGCGCCGGGCATGGGTTTTTGCGCCAGCAGACGGGCATGAATGGAGCAAACATGGCTGCGGCCACCGCCGCCTGGCCGGCTACGATTGCATGGTTCCGAAAGTATCTCGACTCCTGACACTGTAATCCGCTCGGCAATCTGAGATGAGCGCTCTCGCAATTCTGTTCGTCGCCGCCTTCATTGCCGGCCTGCTTCTCGCCGTTTTCGCCATGCTGCACGGCGTCGAGCATCTGCGCCGCAACCGCGCGCGCGCGCCATCACCGTTCTTCAACTTCCCGGCGATTGCTGCGTTCGCGATCGGGTTTGGCGCTGTCGGGTATCCGCTCGCATCACGCACACGCCTGCCGGCCTGGGGCATTCTCGCGATCGCAATCGCTTCCGGCGCGCTGGCAACCAGCGCGATGATCACCCTGCTTGCCACGTGGGCGCTCGCTGGATCTTCGACTTCGGTGAACGAAGCAGAAAGCATCCAAGGACAGTTTGCCACGGTTACCCGGGAGATTACGCCATCGAGCCCGGGTGAGATATCCTATGAGTATTCCGGGAATATCGTGCGCGTTCCGGCGCGTATTCTCGGAGGCTCTTCCGTCGCGATCGGAAGCGATGTCGTCATTGACCGCATCCAGGACGGAGTAGCTTTGGTCGAGGAATGGGCGACGGTGGAGCAGCGCCTTTAACGCCGGAAAGCGCTGATTCTAGTTTTGGCGACGCCTGGCGCTGCGGCCGTAGAGGACCAGCCACTGTGGCCAGTTGCCACTCAGCTCGAAAAAATCTTCGAAGTAAACCAGACCGTTTGCCTCGAATTCTTCAACCATCTGCGACAGCATTTCGTCGTTGGGGAGCGGTCCGAGCGCAACCAGTCCCTCCTCAACGCGGAACTCTTCATCGGTAAGGTTGTATCGCTCGTCGATCGCCTGTCGCGTCAACGCGCTACGTTCGAAGGCGTCCTGGCGGATGAGGATTACAGCCCGATCCCGGGGTAGCTCGAGCGGCATGAATTAGATTCGATAAGGAACTAACTCGCGGTACGGTCGTCCTGACCTTCTATCTTTAATGTATGCATTCGCCGGCATTCGAAAGCGAATTTGACGTCGTTGTCGTTGGCGCCGGTCACGCTGGCACCGAAGCGGCGGTCGCGGCGGCCCGACTTGGAGCTCGGGTAGCGCTCATCACGAGCGCCCTCGAGACAATCGGGCAGATGTCGTGCAATCCCGCCATCGGTGGGGTGGCGAAAGGAACTGTCGTGCGCGAGGTCGACGCACTGGGCGGGATCATGGGCAGGGCAACAGACCTCGCGATGATCCAGTTCCGAATGCTCAATCGAAGCAAGGGGCCAGCCGTATGGGCGCCACGCGCGCAGTGCGACAGGGGACTCTACCGTCGCGCGGTCCGGTCGCTGATCGAGCGACAACCGAATCTCCAGACCATTCAGGGTACTGTCGCAAGACTCGTTTTCTCCGGTGATGGTCAGATCGTTGGTGTGGAAACTCTCGAGCGCCGGCGTTTCGGCGCCGGCAGAGTCGTCATCACCACCGGGACGTTTCTTCGCGGCCGGATCCATATCGGCACCGAGACGAGCATCGCAGGCGGTCGCGCCGGTGAGAACTCGACAACCCACCTTGCAGAGCAACTCGAGCAGGCCGGTTTGACCGTCGCGCGGTTCAAGACGGGAACACCCCCACGTATCGATGGACGTTCGGTGCGTTTCGACCGCCTCGAAATCCAGAAGAGCGAGGTCGAACAGTTTGACTACTCGTGGTCGCAGTTTTGGGATGGGCCGCGACGCCTAGACGCCGAAACGACTCGTCACCCGGCGCAGCTCCCCTGCTGGATCACCTACCTCGAAGCGGAAGGAAAGCGCCTGATCGAAGAGAATATTGGGAAGTCCGCGATGTACGGCGGCGCCATCGCATCACGGGGCCCGCGCTATTGTCCGTCCGTCGAGGACAAGATCGTAAAGTTTCCCAACGCCGAACGGCACCAGCTTTTCCTGGAACCCGAAGGCCATGACACTTCTGAGCTTTACGTCAACGGACTTTCGACTTCCCTCCCTGCCGACGTCCAGCTGGCCATCCTGCGCACTGTTCCCGGCCTCTCCGATGTGAAAATGAATCGGGCCGGCTACGCCATCGAGTACGACTACTATCCGCCCACCCAGCTCGACCCAACCCTTCAGGTAAAATCACTGCCAGGCCTCTACCTCGCCGGACAGATCAACGGCACGACCGGCTACGAAGAAGCTGCGGGACAGGGCGTGGTGGCAGGCATCAATGCAGCGCTCTCATTCCAGGGCAAGGCGCCGTTGATCCTGGGCCGCGAGACATCCTACGTCGGTGTGCTCGTCGACGATCTCGTCACCCGCGGTGTCGACGAGCCGTACCGACTTTTTACCTCACGCTCCGAGTTCAGGCTCACGGTTCGACAGGACAACGCGCTGCGTCGGCTCGCATCGATCGGCACACGACTCGATCTCTACTCGCGGGACGAGCTCGCGATAATTAAGAACAGAGTAGCGCATGAGGATGCCGCAGTTGAGATCGCGGAAGGAACGAACATAACCCCCGTGCAGGCGGCCCCTATTCTTGCCATCGCGGGAAGTGCGCCGCTTGCCCATGCTTTGCGAATAAGTGAAGTCGCAAAACGCCAGGGCGTAGCCCTCGAGGATCTCTTTCGCGCGACCGCCGTTGGAGCCGATCTCGATCGACAAGCAGTGGTGACAGCCGATCTCGAGATCAAGTACGCTGGATACTTCGATCGGGAGCGAGCGCAAGCGGAGCGAATGCGTCGGATGGGTGACTTTGCCCTCGATGCCGATCTCGACTACCTGGAAATTCGTTCTCTTTCACTCGAGGCTCGCCAAAAGCTTTCGGGGCTTCGGCCCCGTACACTGGCGCAAGCATCACGGATTCCAGGCGTCAGTCCGAGTGACTTGCAGAATCTCGTCATCGAGATCGAGCGCCGCCGACGCCTCGCAACCGCGACCTGAACTCTCCCTTTGCCGAGCTCCACTCGATCGTAAGCACGGCCGCGGCAATCAACACGCCGCCAGCAAAGGTCGATGAATGGAAGGCATTGCCGAGGACGACAGCCCCCAGCAACGCGGTAAAGAAAGGCTCGACGGTGGCAATGATCGCGGTTCTGACAGGGCCGAGTACGGCGAGCCCCGCAATCAGAAACGAGAAGGCGATTACCGTCGAAGCGAATGCGAGCAGGAAAATATTTGCCCAGACTTCCCTTCCCGTCGGCAGAAAGAGCTCGTCGCCGACGATTGCGGCAACTACGAACGCGATCGCGGCACCGACGACTAAGCCGAAAGTGGATATGACGGCGGATATACCTTGCTGGACCTGGTCGAGTGCCGGAAGGTACGCGGAGTAGAGCAACGCTGATGTGAGCGCGAGGGTTACGCCGACCGGGTTGAGTCTCTCGGTGGGAGCGCCGACCATGATGGTGACTCCGGTCAGCGCAAGCATCAGCGCAATAATTCGCGCAACATTGAGCCGTTCCGTCCGCCTGATGGCAGCGAGGATCGCCACCCATGCAGGGTACGTGTAGAAGAGGAAAGCGAGTGGACCAACAGGAATGTATTGAAGGGCGTGCAGACTGAGATACGTGATCAGCGCCTGGCCGCATCCGCCGATCACCAGCAGCTGCACGATTTTCCGGCGTGGAACCTTCCGAATCTCCCGTACCTGCGGCACGAGCCAGAGCAAAGCAGCGGCGATGACGTATCGCCACGCCATCGCCGTCAGCAGCGGCACCCCGGCGCTGGTAGTCAGCACGGTCAGCACAGAGATCGAGCCAAAGCAGACCGCCGAGAGAACGATCAGCAGTGTTGCGCGCCCAATCGATGCGCCTTCGGATGACATCGAACGAATGTAGCTTTTCAGAACATCCGAGGCCATTTTCCCGTCACCGGTAACCACTACGACATCGATGACCACTCCTTCTCTTGCCGGGACCGGCGACGCCGCTGCGGAAGCGCGCCAGGAAGAATTTCGAGATCTCGGATTCGGAGCCGAGGTTGCGCGCGGCACTCGGCGCCGATTGCTCAACCGCGATGGAAGCTTCAACGTCGCCCTGGAGGGACTCGATCCTCTATCGTCGCTCAGCCTCTACCACTGGCTGCTCACGATATCGTGGCCAAAGTTCCTCGCATTCATTTCGGCGACTTACCTGGTCCTCAATACGTTTTTCGCGCTGGCTTATCTCGCCTGCGGTCCCGATGTACTTCAGTCGGTGACCGGGAGTTTTGCGAGCGAGCCTTTCTATCGCGCGTTCTTCTTCAGCGTCGACACTTTCGCCACGATCGGCTACGGCAACATCACTCCGGTAGGAGTCCTGGCAAATTCGCTGGTTACCATCGAAGCATTGCTCAACATCGTCGGAGTTGCGCTGGCTACTGGCGTGATCTTCGCCAGATTCTCACGACCGTCGGCACGCATCATCTACAGTCGCAATGCAATCGTGGCTCCGTATCGTGAAGCACACGCCCTGGAGTTTCGCATCGCGAACGCTCGGAGCTCTCAGCTTATCGAAGTACAGGTACAAGCGATTCTGACAAAGCTCGAGCGGGTTGGTGGTACCACTGTCCGCCGATTTCACGACCTTCCTCTGGAAAGAAACCGCGTTGTCTTTTTCCCGCTCAGCTGGACGGTCGTACATCCGATCGATGCAGCGAGCCCAATGTCTGGTCTCACCCATGCTGATCTGGTAGCGGCAAACGCGGAGCTGCTGGTCCTGCTCACCGGAACCGATGAAACCGTTTCCCAGACCGTGCACTCACGCTCGTCGTATCAGGCCAACGAGATTGTCTGGGGCGCGAGATTCGGGAACATGTTCATGCGCGATGAACTGGAAGGAATCATGGGCATGGACCTAAACAGAATTCACGACATTGAGCGCGTCGTATAGGATGTGCAAGTCAAGCGATGGGGGGCGTCTCCCCATAGAGAAGCACTCGGTATTACTTCAACAGGTTGAATCCCTATGAAACTCCTCGTTTTAGGAATATATGGCGCCTTCATGGCGCCAATAATGGTACAGTCACAAGACATTTCTGCTTCTTCTCAGTCGGTCGTCCCTCAGATCGTGGTGGCAGGCCGCGGTGAGGTAAAAGTGACCGCCGACCGGGCGACGATCCAGATCAGTGTGCAGACGAGGGCAGCGACCGCAGCGGCCGCGGCAGCGGAAAACGCGGCCAAACAGCAATCGGTCCTTAGCGCCCTGCGAGCGCTTGGCCTTGGGAATGACCAGCTTTCCACGGTCAACTACAACGTCTACCCGGAACAGCGTTACCAAGAAGGCAAAGACCCGGAGATTGTCGGCTATAACGTTACGAACACCGTCCTTGTCGAGGTCCGAAAGCTCAACCAGGTCGGTCCTGTAATCGACGCTGCACTTTCGCACGGGGCGAACATGATTACCTCCCTGCAGTTCTCCGCCTCCAACACCGAGGCTGCCCGTCGATCCGCGATTGCGATGGCAATCGAAAAAGCCCGTGCAGACGCTGACGCCGCAGCTCGGGCTGCGCATGGCACACTGAGCACTCTCCTCGAGATAAGCGTAGGCTCGTATTCGCCGATGCCTCCGCGTCCCGTTGTGATGATGAGAGCGGCAGCTGCGGCGCCCGAGACTCCGATCAACCCCGGAGAGGACACGGTCACTGTTGAGGTGACCACTCGCTGGAGATTCATTCCGGGACAGTAAAAAGCTGGTTTCCACGTGGAACGCCGATTCCGTTCCACGTGGAAACAGTCCGCCGCGCCGGGTAGATTTCCCACGAATCTTTACCGGTATAAAGTGGCCCGCATAATCGCGATCGCAAATCAGAAGGGCGGTGTCGGGAAGACGACCACCGCTGTAAACCTCGCTGCAAGTCTGGCAGCCGCGGAACAACGGACGCTGCTCGTGGACGCAGATCCCCAAGGCAATGCCACGAGTGGCGTCGGCCTGCAGAAAGAGAACGTCCCTCTAACGCTCTATGATGTCCTGGTCGGGAACGCGGATCTGCGATCTTCCCGTCAATCGTCTGTGCAGTTCGAAAAACTCGACGTGGTAGGCGCAACTCCGGACCTCGCCGCCGCGGAAGTCGAGCTGGTAGACAAGGACGATCGCGACCACGTGATGCGAAGCGCGGTCCAGCCCATCGGCAATGACTACGATTTTATAATCATTGATTGCCCGCCATCTCTGGGCCTCATAACCATCAATATGCTGGTTGCAGCCGATGCACTGCTGATTCCTTTGCAGTGCGAATACTACGCTCTCGAAGGTCTCTCTCAGCTGCTGAACACGGTCCACCGTGTCCAGCACAGCGCCAACGAAAAGCTCGGCATCGACGGTGTCCTTTTGACGATGTACGACTCCCGACTCAATCTCTCACGACAGGTCGCGGAGGATGCCCGGGAGTATTTCGGACCCAAGGTCTTCAAAAGCATTGTCCCCCGAAACGTGCGACTGGCAGAAGCTCCCAGCTTCGGGAAGCCGATTATCCTCTACGACGTCGCATCTGTCGGTGCCCAGGCTTACATGAACGTCGCGAAGGAGCTGATCCAACGAACCGCGCAAGGAGATGACGGTGGCAACTGAGAAAACACCACGCCGCCTCGGCCGTGGACTGGAAGCCCTCCTCGGGAGCTCGACCGGACTGGCCACCAGTGACGAAGGCGCTCTCAAGTCGATTCCCATTAGACAAATCGTTCCGAATCCCTTTCAGCCGCGACAGGAGTTCGATCCGGCTGATCTCGCAGAGCTGGAGGAAAGCCTCAAGGCAAGTGGCTTGTTGCAACCCATCACCGTGCGACGCCGGCATGGCAAAGATGGCTTCGAGCTGATCGCAGGTGAGCGGCGACTGCGCGCAGCTACCAATCTCGGATGGAAGGAAATTCCCGCCATCATCAAGGATATCGATGACCGAACAATTCTTACCTTGGCACTCGTCGAGAATCTCCAGCGAACAGATCTCAACCCGATCGAAGAGGCAGAGGGCTACCACCAGCTTTCAAGCGAGTTCGGACTCACCCAACAGCAGATCGCGGAAACGGTAGGTAAAGATCGCACCACCATCGCGAACATGGTGCGACTGCTTCAACTGACGGAGCCGGTTCGGAAGCTGGTCCAGGAGGGCCATCTTTCGATGGGACACGCCAAGGTTCTGCTTGGGCTCGACGACCCGTCAAAGATCGCGGAACTCGCCAAGGAGATCGTCGCGGAGGGACTTACTGTACGCGAAGTGGAACGGAGACTGCGCGGCGTCGCAACCACCCGGACCGGGAATAAACCAGGCCGACCTCGCGCAATTGATCGCCAAGCACCCGAAGCACGGCGCATCGAAGAGCGCCTGAGGCGCGCTCTTCAGACCGACGTCGCACTTAAGGTTGGGCCAAATAATCGGGGGACGATCACAATGCACTTCTACTCCGCAGATGATTTAGACCGATTGCTCGAGCTCATGGGCATCCCGGACTAATCAACAGACTTATGCACCTATCGTCCAACCTCTGATCCCGCAATGGGTTAGCAGTGTGGATGTCACACTTATGCCCTAGTTGTCCACACAAATATGCACGCAAATTTGCCGAGCATTCACGAGATAGCCGAGTATCTGGACGGATTGCTGGAGACGCAATCGGTCCCTGATTACCCGGGCGCGGTAAATGGGCTGCAGCTGGAGAATGCGGGGCCGATTCGCGGCGTAACTGCGGCGGTGGACTTTTCGACGCGTGCAATTGATGCGGCAATCGAGACAAACGCAAATCTTCTCGTTGTCCACCACGGGATGTTCTGGGGTGGAGCGACACCGCTCAAAGGCGCGTCGTACAATCGGTTGCGAAAGCTCTTCGAGCACGACATTGGGGTTTACTCATCACACCTTCCGCTCGACAGGCATCCGACTTTTGGCAATAACGTTTTGTTAGCGAAAGAGCTTGGTCTCGAGCCAACCGCCAGTTTCGCACAATACGAAGGGTCCTCAATTGGCGTCCGTGGCAGCTGTGATGTCGAGACTGAGACAATCTTGAAGACGGCAATCGAGTTCTCGAAGGCGAATGACACGGTGCTACGATCAACAAGATTCGCTGAGCGTCGCCGGACTTTGCATTGGGCGATCTGCACTGGAGCAGGTGCTTCGGCTGACACGCTTAAAGAGGCTCGGGAGCTGGGTATCGACACCTTGATCGTTGGCGAGGGCCCACATTGGACGGCCGTAGAGGCGGAAGAGCAGGGACTTTGTGTGATTTACGCCGGCCACTACGCCACCGAGACATTGGGGGTGCGAGCAATCAGCGAGCACCTGGCCACGCGATATGGGATCCCATCCAGCTTTGCGCGGGCATCGACCGGGTTATAGCTCGAACTCGGTCAGCAATCGGTATAGGCGCTTCTCCAGGTCAGATTCCACCGACCAGGCGATACGCGCTCGACCAGTCCCAGTCTGGCCCCATCCTCGGATTCAATTCCCACTACGACTGCCGGTCGTCGTTCCCGTCCGATCTCGACGACAGCGAGAATATCCGTAACCTGGGTCGATTCTTCCGCACCCGCCGTTCTTGCGTAATACGCAGCGTCGAAATTTCCACGAGTGCCGGCAGCACGCTCTCCAATGATCGTCAAATGCTCAACACGCGGGTTCGCCTCCTCGTTAACGGCACGTACTACGTCGGCGATGACAACATCCACAGAATCGAGTGTGAACCTGTACGCGGATCGCACTCTGAATGGAAGTCCGCGAAAGGCTGGATCGGCGGCGGCTGGAAGAGTGGCAGCAGTCTGCGTAATCGCGGCAGCGAGTCCGGCCGAGTCAGGGCTGGGAAGCGATTCGATGGAATCCACTTTCACAGCAATTACACGATTTGCCACGAACCCCACACGCCAATTTGCGAGCGAAGTGCGAACTCTTACACGCGGCCATGAATAACAGTCGGCAGTGGAATCAACGGCGGGCAGTGCAGCGACATCAGCAGCAGATTGAAGCTTGCCTGCACGTCCAAACAAATCGAAGCTGAGCCCCGCAATCGGCGGCGCGATACCCTGAAAGGTGGTGATGCTACTGTCAGTGGCCTCGGGAAGAACGACTGCCGCGGTGTCGGCGGAGGTAGTCGCAAGAATCATCAAGGGCCCGGCTTCGCCGTCCCAGTTGGTATTTGCAAGAGGGCTGGCTGGATAGACGGGCGGCAGGGTGCCGTGTGCAGAATCCATCCGGCTGGAGTCGTTATCGCGGCAGGCTCCAACTGTCATTATCACGATCGCGACTACACATGCACGTGCTCTCATCACGGATAATCTGCCCGTAACCCCAGCCAGCGTCGAGTACGCGGCTGCTGCTACGTCACGGTACGTATTTGTGCTGCTGAACTCGTGGTGTAGAGTTACCCGAGCAGCAGACGCTACGAGGGATCGAAATGGCATCAATGAGCGCCAGCACAGTAAACGAAGTCGAGCCAGGAATGTCGGTGAACGCGGCGGCGGGCGATTTCAACCCACCGCTCGCACCGTTCAGAGAGCGTCTTGGCTGGGCGCTCTACGATTTCG
>DASSNV010000086.1:0-30864 GCA_035701245.1 Gemmatimonadaceae bacterium
CCCCAGGATGTGATAAGCCGACATCGAGGTGCCAAACCGCGCCGTCGATGTGAACTCTCGGGCGCGATAAGCCTGTTATCCCCAGCGTACCTTTTATCCGTTGCGCGATAGCCCGCCCACGCGGGGCTACCGGATCACTACAGCCTACTTTCGTATCGGCTCGACGTGTCCGTCTCACCGTTAAGCGCCCTTCTGCTGTTACACTCTCTGCGTGCGAGTACCGACCGCACTGAGGGCACCTTGCGCGCGCCTCCGTTACTCTTTCGGAGGCGACCGCCCCAGTCAAACTGCCCGCCTGCCACGGTCCCAAGGAGGGTTTGCCTCGCTTTGGTGAGCACGTCGCACGGCGCAGGGTGGTATTTCACTGTTGCCTCCCCCTAGGCTAGCGCCCAGGGATCAACGGCTCCCACCTATGCTACACAGCACCGTGCAACGAGCAATGACAAGTTGCAGTAAAGGTGCATGGGGTCTTTTTGTCCTGCTGCGGGGACTCGGAATCCTCACCGAGACTGCAATTTCGCCGAGCACGTGGTCGAGACAGTGCTCAAGTCGTTACGCCATTCGTGCAGGTCGGAACTTACCCGACAAGGAATTTCGCTACCTTAGGACCGTTATAGTTACGGCCGCCGTTTACCGGGGCTTCGGCTCAAGGCTTTGGGCTTGCGCCCTAACCTCTCCCCTTAACCTTCCGGCACCGGGCAGGCGTCAGTGAGTATACGTTGCCTTGTGCGGCTTGGCACTCACCTGTGTTTTTGCTAAACAGTCGCTTGAGCCGATTATCTGCGGCCTCCTCCAGCACTCACTGTAAAAATAAGTACCGGGAAAGGCATCCCTTCTTCCGAAGTTACGGGATCATTATGCCGAGTTCCTTGACCACGTTTCACTCGTTCACCTTAGGCTACTCGCCTCACCCACCTGTGTCGGTTTACGGTACGGACACCAGCTGAACTCCCCACAGAAGATTTTCTTGCCTGTCGACTATTGAAGAATTGAGCTCGGGTTGCCCCTCACTCTTACATTCCCGTCTCGGCTTACGCCTACGCGGTTAGACGGTCAATCCACAAGACCGCTCTCCATTCGTTCCAGGGTCCCTCCTGGGGTAATAACGTGCAACTGGCGGGGCCGGAATGTTAACCGGCTATCCATCGACTACGCCTTTGGGGCCTCGCCTTAGGGTCCGCCTCACCCTGCGCTGATTGCCATGGCGCAGGAATCCTTGGGTTTTCGGTGTCAAAGGTTTTCACTTTGATTCGCGCGTACTCATTCCGGCATCCTCACTTCCCAACGCTCCACCACTCGTTTCCACGGTGGCTTCACTGCTGATGGGAACGCTCCCCTACCCCTCATACGTAAGTATGAAGACCAAGCTTCGGCGGGCCGCTTAATCCCGACCATTCTCGGCGCGAACACGCTGGACTGGTGAGCTATTACGCACTCTTTCAAGGAATGGCTGCTTCTAAGCCAACCTCCCAGTTGTCACGGCACGTTCACATCCTTCGCTATACTTAGCGGCCACTTTGGGGCCTTAGCTGTGGTTCTGGGTTCTTTCCCTCTCGCCGTTGGACATTATCGCTCAACGACTGCCTCCCAGGATTCATTTAGCAGGCATTCGGAGTTTGGTTGGGGTTGGTAGGGTCTTCGACCCCCCGCGCCCATCCAGTCGCTCTACCTCCTGCAAACACTTCCTGAGGCTCTACCTCAATAGATTTCGGGGAGAACCAGCTATCTCCAGGCTTGATTGGCCTTTCACCCCTACCCACACGTCATCCAAACGGTTTTCAACCCGTACTGGTTCGAGCCTCCACGCGGTGTTACCCGCGCTTCACTCTGCACATGGGTAGATCGCCCTGGCTTCGGGTCTACCCCCAGAAACTAAGTCGCCCTCGTTACAGGACTCGCTTTCGCTGTGGCTCCGCAGCCTAGCCGCTTAGCCTACGCTTCTGAGGAGTAACTCGCCGGATCATAATGCAAAAGGCACGCAGTCAGCCGTAACTGATCCGAAGACCAGCCCAGCCTCCTACCGCTTGTAAGTATGTGGTTTCAGAAACTCTTTCACTCCCCGCACTGGGGTACTTTTCACCTTTCCCTCACGGTACTCGTTCACTATCGGTCACACGGGAGTCTTTAGCCTTGGAGGGTGGTCCCCCCGGTTTCACGCCCGATTCCTCGGAACTCGGGCGTTACTCAGGAACACTACTAACGCAACCTTTGGTTTACGCGTACCGGGCTCTCACCGTCTATGGCTCTCCGTTCCAGGAGAATTCCGCTAACACTTGGCTGCGCCGTCTGTAGGTCCTACAACCCCGCCACCACAAAGGGCAACGGTTTGGGCTAGGGCCCCTTTCGCTCGCCGCTACTTAGGGCATCTCGGTTGATTTCTCTTTCCTTCAGGTACTTAGATGTTTCAGTTCCCTGAGTTTGCTCACTCCGTAGAGTGTGACTGCCATCGCTGACAGCCGGGTTTCCCCATTCGGCAATCCAGGGCTCATAGCTTGTGTGCAGCTCCCCCTGGCTTATCGCAGCTTACCACGGCCTTCCTCGCCTCCGTGTACCTAGGCATCCCCCACATACTTTCTTTCGCTTGATCAAATAACTTGTTCAAACAGAAACACGCGCGATCTAACGAGTGATACAATCTTTGGACTCTCGAGCTTAATAGCTCTTGAGACAAATCGAGCCCCAGCTCTTTCGAGCCAGAGCATCGCTAGAAATTGTGTCACTAGTGTTGATTCTTAAGCCGCGGGATCTTATCAGGTCCCGGGCTTCAAATCCCACGATCACTACTACTTTCCATTGTCAAAAAACTTTCGAGATATAAGCGCTCTGTCGCTTGGTGCTTAAGGACTTAACTACAAGCCCCTCGTGTTACTTCGAGCCTGGATCATACACCCAGAGGGTGCATTGGTTCGGGCTCTTTTATATGGAAATCGAGATTGAGATCTGGATGTTACGAGACGAGCGACACGTGAGTGCTTTCCGACACGTCGACTGGTCGCCCAGTCAGTCTGCCTTACTCGCAGCTCCGTTAAGGAGGTGATCCAGCCGCAGGTTCCCCTACGGCTACCTTGTTACGACTTCGCCCCAGTCATGATGCTCGCCTTCGGCCGCTTGGCCCCTTGCGGGTTCCGACACGGACTTCGGGCGCTCACCACTTCCATGGCGTGACGGGCGGTGTGTACAAGGCCCGGGAACGTATTCACCGTGGCAATGCTGATCCACGATTACTAGCGATTCCAGCTTCATGCCGTCGAGTTGCAGACGACAATCCGAACTGAGGACGGGTTTTGGGATTGCCTTGGCATTGCTGCCTCGGCCCCCTCTGTCCCGCCCATTGTAGCACGTGTGTAGCCCTAGACGTAAGGACCATGATGACTTGACGTCGTCCCCACCTTCCTCCGGTTTGGCACCGGCAGTCTTCCTAGAGTCCCCGCCATTACGCGCTGGCAACTAAGAACAGGGGTTGCGCTCGTTGCGGGACTTAACCCAACATCTCACGACACGAGCTGACGACAGCCATGCAGCACCTGTGCACGAGCTCCGAAGAGAAGCCTCCGTTTCTGGAGACCGTCCCGTGCATGTCAAGCCTAGGTAAGGTTCTTCGCGTTGCGTCGAATTAAACCACATGCTCCACCGCTTGTGCGGGCCCCCGTCAATTCCTTTGAGTTTCAACCTTGCGGTCGTACTCCCCAGGCGGGGTACTTCCTGCGTTAGCGCCGGCACCCAAGGGGTCGCTCCCCCAGGCACCTAGTACCCATCGTTTACGGCGTGGACTACCAGGGTATCTAATCCTGTTTGCTCCCCACGCTGTCGCGCCTCAGTGTCAGAAACTGCCCAGCAGACCGCCTTCGCCACCGGTCTTCCTCCGGATCTCTACGCATTCCACCGCTACACCCGGAATTCCGTCTGCCTCTACAGCCCTCGAGTTTGACAGTCGGCACGGCAGATCCGGAGTTGAGCTCCGGACTTTCACCACACCCTTATCAAACCACCTACGCGCCCTTTACGCCCAGTGATTCCGGACAACGCTCGCACCCCCCGTATTACCGCGGCTGCTGGCACGGAGTTAGCCGGTGCTTCCTCACCCGGTACCGTCAGGCTCGATTAATCGAGCTATTCGTCCCGGGCAACAGTGGTTTACACTCCGAGGAGCTTCATCCCACACGCGGCGTCGCTGCGTCAGCCGTTAGGCCATTGCGCAAGATTCCCCACTGCTGCCTCCCGTAGGAGTCTGGGCCGTATCTCAGTCCCAATGTGGCTGGCCATCCTCTCAGACCAGCTACCCGTCGTCGCCTTGGTGAGCCGTTACCTCGCCAACTAGCTGATAGGCCGCGAGCCCCTCGATCTGTCCCGTAGGTTTCCTTTCACTGAAATGCCTCAATGAAAGCGTATGCGGTATTACTCGGCCGTTAGGCCGGCTATCCCCCACAGTTCGGTAGGTTGCTCACGTGTTACGCACCCGTTCGCCGGTTGCCCATTGCTGGGCCCCCTTGACTTGCATGTGTTAAGCACGCCGCCAGCGTTCGTCCTGAGCCAGGATCAAACTCTCCAATAGTTTGAAGATTTGATTGCTCTCCCGAACGCGGTCGTCTCCAGACGTAAGTCGTTTCGACTTCCACGTCCGGAATCACTTTGAATGTTTCAGGTTTTGAAGTCTCCCCGGGATACTGAACCAGTCCCGGATCATTGACCTCGCCTCGCACATCCATCGATCTCAATTTCGATTTTCAAACAGCGTTTGCCGCATTTTCCGCAGCAGCCTTGAAGAATAAACCGGATCGGTTCATTCGTCAAGTGTTTCGAAGCAAATTGTTCTGGCGTTCGAAGCTGACCCGCGCTTCCTGAGCAGGCTACGTTGCCCGTCGGAAGGGGATTCGCAAACTAGCGCGGACAGACACCTACTTCAACCCCCCGCCCTCCTGCCTTTTTTCAGCGGGGACCACGTTTGACGAGCACCCAAAAAAGATGTTAAGACATCCGCAAAAATTCCGCGGAGCTCATCACTGACCAGCTCGGAATCACCCCGCGCCTGCCTCGTCATTAACCCGGCCGCCGGCCGCGGACGCAACCGGTCGAGGTTCCCCGCCATCGAGGCCGCATTCCGCAACCGCGCCGACGTCACCGACGCTTTCTACACCGCGGCGCCCGGCGACGAAGAACGCCTTGCCCAACGAGCCATATCCCAGGGTTTCACAACCATAGTTGCGGTCGGAGGCGACGGCACCTGTAGCCGAATCGCCAATACCATCGTTGGCCTCCGGAGCTCCTGCCGCCTCACGGTCGTCCCTTCCGGCACCGGTAACGACTTCGCAAAAACGATCGGCCTATCCGACAAACCGGCCGATTGGATCGCCGGCCTCGTTGCGCACGGTGCCACCACTCGGATCGATGTCGGGCGCGTGGACGGTTTGCACTTCCTCAACAGCTGTGGCTTTGGCTTCGACGCCTCAGTGCTCGAGGCAAGCAACCAGGTAAGATTTCTCAAAGGTGACGCCGTCTACATCTACTCGGCGCTGCGTCAGCTCTTCGGCTACCGAGGGATCGAGGTCTCGAGTACCGGAATTACCGGCGCCAACCGCACTCGCAAGCTCATGGTCACCGCCTCCAATGGAAAATCTCTCGGCGGCGCCTTCCAGATCGCGCCGCGCGCATCTGTGACCGATGGCAATCTCGACATCTGCTTCATCGCGGACACCAATGCCATCAGCCGGGTGCGGCTGTTCGCCGCAGCGTTGCGTGGCAAGCACATCGGCATGCCCGGAGTCGTGGCAACCACGAGATCGCAGCTCGATCTTCTGTTCGAAACGGCGCCGACAATGGAGGTGGACGGCGAGCTCCGCGTGGCGCGCGACCGCCACGTCGAGCTCGCCTGTGTGCCGGGCGCGCTGGCCGTCATCGCTGCGCCCGGAGCTCTTAGATGAGAGATGCTACACCGGCGGGATCATCAATCCGACCGTATCGCCCGGTTGAACCGTAATCTCCTGGCTGACCGAGGGTCGACTGCCACCGATTGGATCCGCGATAAAGCGCAGCGTCGTCAATCCACTCAACAATGCGGGCGGGATGGTGAGGTCAGTCTTCCGGTTCCCAACCGCGGTGCCGAGGCGAATGCGCTGTGAGCTACGCAAAGCATAAATCGTCATGTCGACGAAGCCCTGGTTATCAACCTGGAGGATCGTAGGTCCGGTCGCCGCGTTCGGGTCGCCATGCCTGAATCCGTTGCACGCACCGAGGGCGATCAGCATCGACGCAAAAAGTATCAAGCGTGTTTTCATGGTGTTGCACTGCCGCTGTTCGAGTCGGTTATCAGTCGGGCATAATGCGTTCCATGCAACTCATCGATAGCTTGCATCACAATGACAAAGCCGCTGATGATCGGAATCGCCGGAGGCTCGGGATCCGGCAAGTCCACCGTCGCAAGAAATGTCGCCGAGCTACTCACCACGTCGTCGGTGGTCTTCATCGACATGGATGCGTACTACAAGAATTTTCCCGCACTCACGTTCGATGAACGCAGGAAGCTGAACTGGGACCATCCCGACGCCTTCGATTACGATCTCCTCTGCGAGCACCTGACCGCGCTCAGCAAGCGCCAGTCGATCGAGAAACCAGAGTACGACTTCGTCACGCACCTGCGGCGCGCGGAGCACACCCATGTCGAGCCTGCCGATGTGGTTGTGATCGATGGAATCCTGCTATTCGTCGACGCCCGCGTGCGAGATCTGTGCGACGTGAAAGTCTTCGTCGACGCCGATGCCGATATCCGATTGATCAGACGCATCGAGCGCGACACCAGAACGCGCGGCCGGCCACTCGACGATGTCATCGAGCAATACCTCTCCACCGTGCAGCCGATGCACCTCGAGTTCGTCGAGCCGAGCAAGCGGTACGCGGATGTCATCGTTCCGCGCGGCGGCCACAACGCGGTCGCGATCGAGATGATCGTCGCTAAGATCCAGCGGCGGCTGGTGCGCGGGCCATTCGGCGGTGGGGCGCTGCAAACCCCATCAGCGCAGCGGCCAGCGCCCCCAGCACGAACATGAAGTACCAGACGATGACTGGTCCGAACCGCGAGAGAAGCTGGGTTCCGAGCCACGGACCGACGGTCAGCGCCAGGCTGAGCGACATACTGTAGGCGCCCATGTAGGCACCGCGCTGCGCCTCGGGCGCGATGTCGCCGAGGTGGGCGGCCATCGCTGGAAAGAGCATCATCTCGCCGAAGGTCCAGATGATGGTCGTCACAAGGATTCCGGACGCCGACGAGACCACCCCCAGCCCACCAAACCCGAGAGCGAACAGCATGCATCCCGCGACGAGCGCCCACGCGTGCGGCCACTCCGCCGTGGCGCGGTTGATCGGCACCTCGAGCGCGACGATCATGAGCGTGTTGATGGTGAACAAGCTGCCATAGAACGCCGGCGAAAGGCTCAGGTACTGCACCATGTACAGCGGCAATGCCGATTCGTGCTGGTAGAACACTACCGACACGAGGAATGTCGCAACGAGAAACACGGCCAGCCGCGAGTTCCCCCGCAGTCGTGCGTGCGGGCGCACGGGTGCGTCTGCTCGGTGCTCCGCACTGGCAGTCGGCCGCCACCGCGCTGCGAGGAGAACGACGCCGGCAGTGAGCGTCGTAAGCGCATCGACAACGAACATCGAGCGAAACGACACCGCGGCCAGAAACCCGCCGAGCGCCGGGCCGATGCTCATGCCGAGGTTGATCGCGAGGCGATTCAGGGCGTACGCAGCCTTCCGCTGAGTGGGGTGCACGACGTGCGTGAGAGCGGCGAGGCTCGCTGGCCTGAACAACTCCGCGCACGCGGCCCACAGCGCGGTGACGGCGTAAACAGCGGCAACGCTGTGGGCGAACGGGAAGAACATCACCACGCTGCCGGACAGCATCAGTGATGCGCGCATGACCGGAAGCGCTCCGATCTTGTCGCTCAGGCGGCCACCGATCGGGCCCGCGAAGATGGCAGCGCCGCCGTAGAGCGCGAACGCGAGACCCGCCTGACCCGGACTGAAATGGAGCTCTCGGGTGAGGTACACGATCAGAAATGGCAGCACCATCATGCCGGCGCGATTGATCAAGTTCGTGGCGAACAGCAGCCATACTTCGCGCGGCAGGCCATCGAGCCCACGCCAGGGATTGAGGCGAGATCCCGCAAACGAAAACGGCCACCGGTTAAGTGGCCGTCTCGTTTCGCGGCTGGCGGGCTCAGTTGTCAGGGCCATAGTGCGCCGTGTAGGAATCGAACCTACAACCTAATGATTAAGAGTCATTTGCTCTGCCAATTGAGCTAACGGCGCTTGCGATCGCTTGGCGCGCCAGGAGGGAGTCGAACCCCCGACCCACAGCTTAGAAGGCTGTTGCTCTATCCAACTGAGCTACTGGCGCGTGACGGAACGAAAGCTAGCGAGCACCGGGATTCTAATCAATCGCTCGGGACACCGCGCGATTCCGAAGCGGCTATCAATCGCCCGATGCAAGACTCTCGGCGAGGACACGCTGCAAGCGTCGGGTGAGCTCGCCGGGCTTGCCGTCGCCTACCGGGCGGTCATCAAGCTTGACGACCGGCATCACATCGGTCGTGGTGCCCGTCAGAAAAAGCTCGCTGAGCCGAGGAATTTCTTCTTCCCTGATCGGAGTTTCATCGATTGCGATGCCAACGTCGCTGGCAAGATCTCTCAGCACGGAGCGAGTGATACCGGGCAGAATGTGAGTGTCGCACGGATGGGTGCGCAGGGATCCGTTCACCACTCCAAAGAAGTTGGTCTTCGCGCCTTCGGTCACGATGCCGTCGCGGATCAACATTGCCTCGAACGCGCCGCGCTCCTTCGCCGCCTGAGAAGCAAGTACGTTGGGTAGCAGGTTGAGAGTTTTCAGATCGCAGCGTCCCCAGCGCAAGTCCGGATGAGAGATCGCCGTTGCGCCGGTGCGCGCAAGATCCGCATAGGGAGTGAATCGCGCGACGGAGACATAGACCGTCGGTTGAATGTCAGACATTGGGAAGTTGTGGACGCGGGTCGTGGCTCCGCGGGTGACTTGCATGTAGACAGTCGCTTCCCCGTTCACCAGATCGTTTTCCTTGAGCAGCTGTCTGCCGATCTCGGCAAAGCGTTCGGGCGTGTCGCCGCCGGAAAGAGTGATCCGGATCCCGTCGAGACTGCGGCGAAGCCGGTCATTGTGGAATTTGCTGGCGAACAGCCGACCATTGATGGCGCGGATGACTTCATAGACGCCGTCACCGAACACGAACCCGCGGTCTTCGACCGAGACGCGTGCCTCGGCGCGTGGAACGAAGCTTCCATTCACATAAACGATGTCTTTGGCGGTCATTGCAATCGGATTGTTTGGCTAAAGATGCGTCGGTCTGGCGTCCGCGGCTGGCCTGGTGCTCAACCCTTGATGCCCGACGCCGTGTACTGGCAGCCGCTGGTGCCGAACATCGGCGTGAAGCCAGGCCCGGGATCGGTGAGCGTGCCGCTAAATGTACCGTTGGAGGACATGGTGCCGCGCAGCTCCATGGCCGACGTGCTTCCTGCACTCGAGCTCAGAAAGAGGTCGGTGAAGCCATCGGTGAGGCGAACCGATCCGCTGAGCGGTCGGATCAGCGTCGTCGGAGGGTTCTGCCAGCTGCTGGTGCCGGCGTTCACGGTACCGTCAGAGGCGACGTCCAGGGTCGCGGTGAGAACCTGGCCGTTGGGCAGCGCACCCCCGGTGCACGCAAGAGTGGCCGTCTGCTGTACGGTGAACGACCAGCTGCCCGAGGCCTGGGCCTGAGTGACAGCGCCGCCGCCACCGCCTGTCCCGAAGATGTCGTCGGTTGTTGTCTCACAGGCAGACGCAAAGACTAGCAGACACAAACAAAGAAATGCTGGTCGCACATAACCTCCGGTGGTCGGCGCGGGATGCGCTCTGCGTCGAGCGTGCAATTCGTTTGCCGTGACGCGGGCGGCAGAAACCCGAACTTGCTGCTATCGTAAGGTTGCTGTGCCTCACCCAAGAGAGCGAAATGCAGCCAGATCCCAACTTCATCGTCCAGCAGGTTTTCTCCTGGGTAATTCCAGGCGTCGTAACGTTGGTACTGGGTCTTCCGATCGTGCGACTGATCACGAAGTGGCTCGAGCCCAGGCCGGTGCCGCCACGGGAGCTCGGCGCGATCAATCTCAGACTCGAGAAAATCGAGACAGCCGTCGATGCGATCGCTCTGGAGGTGGAGCGGATCTCAGAGTCCCAAAGATTCACAGCTCGACTTCAGTCCGAGCAGACCAGCAGACGTCTGCCTGATGCGAGCGACGCGGCCCGTTAGGATCTGGAAACGAAGAAAGGGAGCGTCGGTGACGCTCCCTTTCTTCATCTATCCGGTCAGATCGATTACACGCAGGTAATCAAACCGTTGGTCATGTCGCAGGTCTTAGCAGACTGCGAGTGCGTAGCTGTCGCGCTCCAGGAAGGCGGCGGGCCGGCAACGTTGGTGACGACGATCGTGACGTTCTGCGACGGCGTGAAGCCCTGGAGGGGCGCGGCCATCGTCGCGGTTCCACCGAAGTAGGCGCCGCCGTTGTCGGCAGCGTACTGCTCTTCGTAGGTCGCGAGGTTACGAAGGTCGGACTTCATCTGTGCGACGTAAGCCTTGTCCTTCGTATTTGCAAATTTCGGAATCGCAATCGCGGCAAGGATGCCGATAATCACGACGACGATAAGAAGTTCGATGAGAGTAAAACCCTTCTTGCTGCTCATTGGGAAAGTCTCCGGAATCGGTTGGCGACGGCGAGGGGCTGTGGCAAGACACCAAAAGACTCGATCATTCTCGCTTGTGCACCACCCTATCTAGCAAGCACATTGCCACCGGCTGGCGCCATTGCAACCGACCTTACTACAACAAGTTACGTACGTAGTTTAAAGTGGTTTAGTAGGAGAATTCCTTGCAAATTGCAAGGCCGAATGCAATCTGCTGAAGCAGTCCGGTAATGCGGATTCAGAGGCCCGGCAAGCCCAGATTTCACGATCTCCCGAGTGCGCGAAAAACCTGTTTCGCGGCGTGAAATCCGCTCGCAATGGCCCCATGCACGGTGCTTGTCTTTCCGTCCTTGTTGGCTGCCTCTCCAGCAAAGAAGAGCGTGGACTCGACCGGTCGTGACAACCGCGCTCCAACGTCGCTGCCGCCCACCAGGGAGTAAGTGTAGGCGCCGCGCGCAAAAGGATCGCGGCTCCAGTTGTGGGTGAAGATCGCAACGAGATGGTGCCTGACTGTTCGTGGATCGATCCCGAAGGCCAGGGCGAGCGCGCGCACCGCCGTGTCGCGCGCGTCGGCACGGGCGCGTTCGAGCCTGAGAGCGGCTGGACCTCCGGCCCATGCCGTCACGAGTCCCGAGCGCAGTGGATATGATGTCCACCACACCGGGATCTGAAGACCGCGCGCGTGCAGAAAGGCGAGACGCTCGAGGTGCTGTGTTCGTCTCGCGCTCACCAACTCAGTGACGGGGGAATCGAGGAGAATCTCGATTTTCTGGACGTGTCCCATCGCGGCACAGTCCGCGGCGGCTCGTACGGTCGGGATCTCGGGAGAAAAGTCGATCGAGCCACGCCCTTTGGCACCAGACCGAAGCAACGGCAGTGGAACAGTAATGATCGCGGCTGCTGCGCGGATAACCGGATTCGAACCGCCTTTGCGCATCTTGACCGTCACTTCTACCCTGCCCCGCGACCAGTCGACCGCCGCGACTGGTTGCCGCAGTCTGATCGACCGATGTAAGTCAGCCGCCAACTCGGTGACAATTGCATCGTAGCCGGCGACGACGCGCCGCAGTCGCTGCTCCTCTGGGTCCTCACCGGGATTCCCACCTTCCGCGATCGCACGCTCGCTGATCCGGTTCAATTCGGCGGCGTGAAATCCTTCGACGAACTCGCGGACGAGTGTGCGATCCGCCGCGAAGCGCTTGCCGCCCGGCTGGTCGGCGAGAAATTCGGACAGCGATCGGTCGGGCACGCGTCGCTTGTCGGTCTGGCCCAGAATGCGATCAAGGCGATCCCAAAAATCCACGACCCTCGACATCCGTCCGCGCGCGGATGCCCAGCGATCGCCTTTGACATCGACGAGAGTGTGGCCGGCCCGGTCGGCGATGTCGTTCACTTCTTCGGCTGCGCCGTGGAGAAATTCCGCGCCGAGCTCGATGGGGAGCGGTGACCGCGGATCGTGACGGGTGAAAATCCGTCCGCCGATTCGGTCGCGAGCCTCGAGGACTATTGTCCGAACACCCCGCTTGCGGAGGAATGACGCAGCTGCGAGGCCCGACGCGCCGGCGCCAACGACTACAACGTCCGCGTTGATCGTTCTTTTCTGGGACATGGCGCCCAAGCACTGCAAGAAAAAACCCCGCAACGAGAAGTTGCGGGGTTTTTGGTCTTTAAAATCGGGGCGCCCGGATTTGAACCGGGGACCTCCTGCTCCCAAAGCAGGCGCGATACCGGGCTACGCTACGCCCCGTGGTGACGGCAAGTTACTATATCCGGCCGGAGTCGCGCAACGCGCCCAGCAACGCTCGAAACGCGCGGCTGCGATGACTCGCGGATGCAGTGCGTTCGAGTGGCGATTCGGCGAACGTCCCGCCGAGGTCCGGTGCCTCGAAGTAGGGATCGTAGCCGAATCCACCCTTTCCCCTCGGTGTGGGCAACACGCGGCCTTCGATCACGCCGCGCCGCAGAACTTCGCCAGCATCGTCTTTATAGACGGCGGCTGCGACGTAGCGGGCCGTGTCGGTGAAGGTGTCACCCGCCGACGCGCGGACCTCGTTCATTCGCTCCACCAGCTTTGCGTTGTTCGCGGCGTCGATCGCTCGTGGACTCGCAGCGACGTGACCCGACCACCTCTTGCTGTACACGCCCGGCTCGCCACCGAGTGCGTCGACGCACATCCCTGAATCGTCCGCAAAGGTAGGACGCCCGCCCGAGAGCTCGAAGAAGTAGCGCGCCTTTGCGAGCGCGTTCTCCTCGAAGGTTTCGAACTGCTCAAGGTGATCCTCTTCGTCGGTTTCCGGGATTCCCAGCTCGGCGAGATCGATTACCTGGAGACCATAGTCGGCGAAGATCGCGCGCATCTCAGCCAGCTTTCCCTGGCTGCGCGTGGCCAGGAGGAAGCGCATGTCTCTCACTCGGAGAGGGCTTTGACCTGGGCGGAGTCGAGCGTGCGGATTCCCGAAATGGCGAGCTCGAGAAGCTGGTCGAGCTGAGCCCGGTCGAAGGTTCCGTGCTCGCCGGTACCCTGGACCTCGACGAATTTGCCTTCACTGCTCATCACAACGTTCATGTCGACCTCAGCTCGGACATCTTCCTCATAGTCGAGGTCGAGGCGTGGCTCCCCATCGATGATTCCGATGCTCACCGCCGCGACCCGACGCTTGACTGGCGACCCAGCCAGCTTGCCGCTCTCTACCATCCAGTCAAAGGCATCGACGATCGCGACCGCGGCGCCGGTGATCGCCGCGGTGCGGGTTCCGCCGTCGGCGACGAGCACGTCACAATCCAGCTTGACGGTGAATTCGCCAAACCGGAAATCGTCGAGCATCGCGCGCACGCTCCTGCCGATCAGCCTCTGAATTTCCTGGGTGCGGCCGCCGAGCTGGGCGCGCTCGCGGGCGGTGCGGGTGCGAGTCGCCCGAGGCAGCATCGCGTACTCCGCCGTGAGCCAGCCTTCACCGCTTCCCCGCTTCCAGCCCGGCACTCCATCTTCGACGGATGCGGTGCAAAGAACGCGCGTCGCACCGAAGGAGATGAGACACGATCCCTCCGCGTATGGGGCAACACCGCGCTCGAGGGTGATCGGACGAAGCTCCTCCGGGCTCCGGCCTGTTCGTTTCGATTTACTTGCTTTCACCAAGTCTCCCGATGATTGCAGTCGTTGAATGTCCAGGCGTGATCGGCACAACCACCACCGTACCGCCCCAGCTCTTTACTTCGCTGGCCCCGACGATGGTTGCCTCAGAGTAATCGCCGCCCTTCACGATCACGTCAGGTCTGAGCTGCTTAACCAGGTTGAGTGGCGTGTCTTCCGGAAATATCACCACGAGGTCAACGCACTCGAGTGCCGCGAGAACGTACGCGCGATCGCCGTCGGTACGCACCGGTCTCGTGGGGCCCTTGAGTCGGCGGACTGATTCGTCGCTGTTGATTCCGACGATCAGATAGTCGCCGGCAGCCCGCGCGGCATTCAACACGTCGATGTGGCCGCGGTGGAGTAGATCGAACACGCCGTTGGTGAACGCGACCCGCCCCTTTTTGCCTTGTCTCCAGCGCGTCGCCTCGGACCAGGTCGCAACCTTGGTCGCGGGATCTCTGGGGCTCAGAGTCTACTCGCCGCCGTGGGGTGGAAATGGAGCACCCGCTCCTTGTTGAACGGGAGTTTAACGACGACGTCGTAATCGCTGGAAATGGTGATCACGTCAGGACTACGATCGACGGTGACCTGCTCGGCGCCGGGGGGAAGCTCCAGGGAGTCTGCCAACGCCGCCAGGCGAGTGGTGATCTGGTCGTCGGTCTTGGTCGAGGCAAAGCGAGCTTCCTGTCCCATCGCATCCTTGAACTGATAGTAACGGAAATAGGCTTCGCCAAAATCAACGGCGGCGTACGCCGCGATGGCGAGAACGAGCAACACGATGAGACAGCCGAGTCGACTCTCTCCGCGCCGGTTTACCACTGCGATTGTGCTCCGTCGATCACGTCGGTGACGATGTGGTCGATCGCCTGGCGCCGGCCTTCCGGTTCCCCGCGTTCCTCGTACTGACCTTCGGCCAGCAGTCCCTTCCGCTGCCACAGGGTCTTGCCCGTCACCTGATCGATCATCTCGATGTCCACAACCAGCTGCAGCATCCGCTTCGCCGTGGTCGCAGCCTTGTTGTTGGCGCTGTAGCCGATCGGGATGTCGGTTTCGTAGCGCTGGATTACACCGCGGACAATCGCGTTGGCTTTCGACTCCGACGCATCGCGCAGGCCGAGGCGGTCTCGCAACCGCGTTCTCAGCGCGTCGGTCAGCTCGCGTGGGAGCTCAGGTGTTGCCGTCTGGTTCTCGAAAGGAAGGATGGCAACCGTCCTTATATGAGAGGGCAGCCCGCCTCCCGTAAAGCTGTACGGAAAGCAAGCCGCCATCGCGACAAGAACAAGACTATAAGTGCCAGATCGACGCATCGAAAGATCCGGGTTGTTCTCTCAGCACGGTCAGGCGAAGGGTTCGCCGGGCGCCGGGCCGTTCGTAGGTGACGACGCTATCCGACGAACGATTCATACTCTCGATGATCCGGTCACCCGATACGTGCTGGACGCTGAGCAGAGTGTCGCCGCGAATGGCGACTCTCCACTGAATGGGCCGTCCGATGTCGGCGCGAAGCACATCGCCGTCCAGACGAACAACCGTGTCCGCAAGCGGCGGCAGCGCCAAGCGCCCGAGCGCTGCCCACATCATTGGCGTCGGCGGGATGTAGCGCTTCGCCAGCTCGGGATTTGGCGAACGCAGCGAGTCGCCGATCAACAGCGCGGCTCCCGCGCCCAATCCGCCACCGAGAAAGAAATCGAGGCGGGCGCTGTCGGGCGCCGCGGTTCGCACGGAGCCGTCGCCACGCGCGGCGATGTCGCCTTCCTGGTACTCCCACTTGAACACGATCTGCCGGTGACCGGGTGGAATCGCCAAGTCCGGTAGCGAACGATCGGGCGCCGGTACGCCGGTGAGTGGATGGAGCGCCGGGGCACATCCGGCTAGGGTGATCAGCAGCAGGAGTCGCTTCATCGTGGATCAATGCGCATGATGAGGTCGCCCTGCACGATTCGATCGAGAACGGTGTAGCCGCGTAAAACCCGGCCAAAGACGGTGTAGTGGCCATCGAGGTGCGGCTGCGGCGAATGGGTGATGAAATACTGGCTGCCGCCGGTATCCGGACCCGACAACGCCATCCCGACTGCCCCGCGCTCGTAACGGTGGCGATTCATCTCGTCTCGTATCGCGTAGCCGGGACCACCATTGCCATCGTCTCTTGGATCTCCATCCTGGGCGACGAAATTGGGAACGACGCGATGAAACCGCGTGTTTCGATAGTATCCAGACCGTGCGAGCGAGAGAAAGTTCCATACCGTAATGGGCGCGTCGGCCCCGAACAGCTCGAGCGTTACCGGCCCACGCACGGTGTACAACGTCGCAGTTACTCGTTTGCCCTCGACGATCGGGAGAACCATTTGCCGCACCACCGAGTCGTACCAGGCAGCCGGCCGCGGCGAAGGAGCGACGCCGCTCCAGCGAGACCACGGCGAAACTCCGGCGCCGGCGTTCCGCTCGAGCGGGTCTGCCGGGACGGGCATGGCCGAGAGCTCCCGCCGAATCTCGGATGTCAGCGTTGTGCTGTCTCGCTTCCAGACTGCGGCGACGTACTGGAGGGCTGCGAGTCTGGCGTCGCTGGCGGAATCCTTCGCGGCGAGTCGATAGCTCGCCAGCACCGCCGGCAAGTCGGCGACGGTAGGCCGATCGACAAGGGCAGCGAGGACGGTTGCCCTGACGTAGAAATCCGGATCGTGAAGTCCGGCGATCAAGAGCTCGTGAACGCTGTCCTCGAGTGGCAGCGAAGTCGGAGGCGCCAAAGCACCATAGGCGCTCTCCCGAACGCGAGGGTCGGGGTCGCTCAGAAGCGGTCGCGCGCGAGAGATGGCGAATGCACGATCGAGGGTGTCGCCAGCGGCGTTAGCGACGGCGGCGCGGAGGCGCCAGTCGGGACTGGCGGCCCACGCGCGAAGCTGTGGCGGGCGAAGCCCGGCGCTCGCCGCCGATGCCAGCAACGAGGCGCGATAAACGACTGACGTGTCGGCCGCCCACAGTGCGCCGAATGCATTGTCATCCCTGGGAAAGGATGCCGACAGACTCTGTGCCGCAGCGACGCGCACATTGGCGTCGGCATCTTTCGTCGCTTCGATGAGGAGGGCGGTGGACTGTGCGCGATACGTCCCGAGGGACCGCAGCGCATTGATCCGAACGTGCGAATCGGGATCGCGCGCGAGCCGCGAAAGTATGGCGAAGGCGTGGGTGCCGAGGGAGTCGCCCGCGGCGGTTCGGGCGAGGCCGCGCGCGATCTCTGCACGAATGCGCGCGGGCGCGAGCCGCTGATCGGTGTACGGACCGCGCTCGTCTGAAGGGTCGGCTGAGCGCGTCGTCACACGGCTCGAGGCAACTGGTGCATCGGCAAGAGCGAGGAGATCACGTACTCCCCCGCTTGCCCTGGTGCGCGCGAGCGCGTACGACGCGGCCCAAACCTCGGCCGGGTTTGCGTTGCCCAAATAGGGTCGCACCTCCGCGAGGGGGACGGGCCGGAGCTTGGCCGCAGCAAGCAAGAGCTGAACTCCAACATCGCCGCGGTGCTGGCTTCGCAGTGCAGTCGTAATTGCGCCGCGTGACGCTGGTCCGATTTCGCCAAGCGCCCACGCCGCCTCCCGCGCGCCTGGCGCCGGCGTATCGAGCACCGCGGTCAAATCGGAGATTGACGAGGAATCGCGCAGCAGTCCCAGCGCGTATGCTGCATTCGCCGCGACACTGGAGTCGGGATCCTGCAGCAGCGCGCGCAATCTTCGAGCGCCCGGCAATCCCACGTCGCGGCCTACTTGTCCGATTGCGAGCGTCGCCGCGGCGCGCAGCGGTCGCCAGGCGCTGGCGAGCGACCGATCGACGAGTACCGTGTCGAGCTGTCGGGTATCGGTCATCGCCAGGATGCGTGCGTAGAGTGAGATCGCCGCGGCGTTCGCGGGGGTGTTACTCGCCTGTGCGCCAGCGCCGGTCGCGACGACGACGAGAGCGCCGGCGGCGCTGAGCAGCTTACGAAGCGGCATTTTCCAGGAGGGTGCGAAGCCCGGCGGGCAGACTGGTCAGTCGCGAATCGCGGGTGAGCGATGCGAGCTTTGTCGATGCTGTAACGAATCGTTCACCCGATTCCGCATTTGTAATCACGTAGTCGAAGGTGATGGTGCGGGAGCGAACATCGCTTATGGTTGTCGTTACACGAATGAGATTGTCGTAACGAGCCGCGGAATGGAACCGGAGGCTGGCCTCGACCACGGCGAGCGTGACGTTCTGTCGCTCGAGCTCGGCGTAGGGAGTACCGAGGGCGCGGATGAATTCGGTGCGCCCGATCTCGCACCAGATCAGATAGTTCGAATGATAGACGACCTGCATCTGGTCGGTTTCGGCGTAACGAACCCGGAACTCGACGATGTGAGCCGTGCCGCGCCCGCTCTCGGATGTCATGAAGGAGCTGCGAAAATGCCCCGGATGCGATGCTTTGTAAAGACTTTGGCGGCGCGCTAACTTGAGCCGTGCTCAACGGTCCCTGCTTCATCGTCTCCGACGCGCATCTCGGTGTGGCGAGCCCGCAGATCGAGCGATCATTCGTTGCCTTCCTGCGTGGACTGGCCGGGGACGCGAGGTCGCTGATCATCAACGGCGACCTCTTCGACTTCTGGTTCGAGTGGAAAACCGTCATTCCGCGGCGGAGCTTTCGCGCGCTCGCTGCGCTGGCGGAGCTGCGAGATGCCGGGGTCGATGTGCTTTGGGTGGCTGGCAACCACGATTGCTGGGGTGGCGAGATCCTGCGCGAGGATGTCGGCGTGGAGTATGTGATCGGTCCGTGGGAGGGCTCAGTCGCCGGATGGAATGTGCGTGTCGAGCACGGCGACGGGCTGCGCGATCGCGAGGATCGAGGCTACAGAATGATCCGCCCAATCATGCGTCACCCGCTGGCGATAAGAGCGTTTCGGCTGATTCATCCGGATTGGGCGAGTCGCCTCGCGCATGGAAGCTCCAACGCCAGTCGAACCTACCGCGCTCGCGACGAAGGTCGTGGACTGCGCGCATACGCCGAGCGACAACTCGCGGAAGCAAAGGACCTGGACCTGTTGGTGTACGGACATTCGCACGTTGCGACGCTGGAAAAAATGGAGAGTGGCAACGTGTTCGGAAACGCGGGGTCGTGGCTGGACGCGCCGACTTTCCTGCGGATCACCGACGAAGCGATCGAGCTGCGGCAGTGGGATGGATCAACCCAGGGTGCGTGTCTCAACTCGATCAATCGCTGAGCCGAGAAAGCGCTGGCCCAGCTGCAGGAAAGTGTCGGGCGCATCTGAGGCGATGAATCTGTAGCGCGCCTCGTTCGGTGTCTCGTTTTGGAGGTTGAGCGCGCGTAGAACTTCGCCCGCTTCCCGGGCCGTCTCGTAAGCGCTGTCGATCAGCCTGACCTCCCTGCCAACAACGTTTCCGATTACCGTCTTGATGAGCGGATAGTGAGTGCAGCCCATCACCAGCGTGTCTACCTCGGCGGTGACGAACGGCGCGAGGTAGTTGCGCGCGATTGCGCGGGTTGGCTCGGTGTCGAGCCAGCCTTCTTCCACCAGCGGGACGAAGAGCCCGCACGCCTGGGCGATGAGATTGACGTCGGGGAGCAGACGCTGGATCTCTTTCTCGTAGGCGCGTGATCTGATGGTCCCCGCCGTCCCGATGACGCCGACGCGCTTGGTCTTCGTCGCGGCGGCGGCGGCGCGCGCGCCCGGCTGAATCACACCGACGATTGGAAAGTCGAATTCCCGGCGCAGAGCGGGGAGCGCGTGCGCGGTGGCGGTGTTGCACGCGACGACGAGAGCCTTCACGCCCTCGCCGCGGAGGTAGGTTGTGATCTCGCGGCTGTAACGAAGAACGGTGTCCGGACTCTTCGGTCCGTACGGCACGCGCGCGGTGTCGCCGAAATAGATGATGCTCTCGTTCGGCAACTGATTCATGATCTCGCGCATGACAGTGAGACCGCCCATGCCGGAATCAAAGACTCCGATCGGCTCGCCGCTGCTCATCGGAACCCCACCGTCGCAACGATCCCCGCGGATCGTGGAGACGCAACGACCCCAACATTGGTGCGAAAGTCCCAAAGATTGGCGGCCACGTAGGCGTCGGCTCCGGCAATGAGGTGATTGAACACGATCGCCGCGATCCAGTCCTCGTAGTGGGTGCGTCTTGCCTTGATTCGATCGGGCGTAAATCGGCTGGCGAAGTAAGTGTCCGCGACCGGCAATCCGGTTTTGGGGTCGATGACCGCGAGCCCGGTTATCGGATCGATCTTGTAAGTCGCGACGACACTGTCGTGCGCGAGACCCTTTGCCTCGGCCAGATCCTGCGCCGCCTTGCGCGCCATTCCTATCGATCCGACCTCGACGACGGCGAACAGCATCGCTGCCTTGTCGCGATCGAGCACCGTCTGCGCGTAGCCGGGAATGAGCAGAGATGTGAGAAACGCGCGCCGCGGACTCATCGGTGGTCTGGGCGTTGTATCCGCGACAGGCGGCTGAGCTCGCGATGGCGCAGGGATGCCGGCGCGGGCGCTGTCCCGCTGCTGGGCGCTGGAAGGCATCGCCACGAGGGCAAGCGACGTGAAGACGCCGAGCAGCGCGATGGCGGGAGAGTGTGGGAATCGAACCCACCCGACCTTACGGCGTAAGGTCACAGTGATTTTGAAGATCACGGAAGCCACCAGGCCCCATCCACCCCCGAGCGTATCAGCGCACTTCGATCGCAACGTCTCCCCGTTGAGCAACTTCGCCGACGACAACAGCACCTGCAACGCGTGAAAGATAGTCGGCGACACGGGCCGGGCTGACGCAAACGAGAAGCCCACCTGAAGTCTGGGGATCGTGAAGAATGGCGCGGTCTTCATCGTCGCCTCGGGTCCAGTGGACAAGCTCACGGAGATATTCGGCGTTGCGTTTCGCGCCGTCGGTAACACACCCGGCGCGGACCGCCTCCCGCACCCCGGGCAACACGGGGATCGCGTCGAGGTCGACACGAAGCGAAACGGCGCTGGCCCGCGCGATGTGGGAGAGGTGGCCGAGAAGGCCGAAACCGGTGATGTCCGTAGCGGCGCGGGCGCCGACCGCGAGCGCGGCACGAGAGGCAGCTCCGTTCAGGGCTTTCATTGCGACGAGCATCGCGTCTCTCGATTCCGGCGAGAGCTGATTGCGTTTCCCAGCGGTGGCGAGAATGCCGTTGCCGATCGGCTTGGTCAGAACAAGGACGTCGCCGGGCCGCGCGCCGGCATTAGTGAGCAGGAAATCGGGGTGCGCGCGACCGGTGACCGACAGCCCGTACTTCAGCTCCGTATCGACGACGGTGTGGCCTCCGACGATCACCGCGCCGGCTTCATCCACTTTCTCCTGCCCGCCGCGCAACATCTCACCAAGCACTTCGAGCGGAAGATCCTTGGTCGGGAAAGCGACGATGTTGAGCGCCGTCAGCGGCTGGCCGCCCATGGCATAGACATCGGAGAGCGCGTTTGCCGCGGCGACCTGACCGAAGTCGAACGGATCATCCACGATTGGCGCGAAGAAATCCACCGTCTGGACGAGCGCGACATCATCGGACAGCCGAAAGACCCCGGCGTCGTCGAAGGTCTCTCTGCCGACGAGCAGCCGTGGATCCGATTTCACGGGGAGCGCGGCCAGCGCGCGGGACAGGTCACCCGGACCCATTTTCGACGCTCAACCGGCGCAGCGCGCGAACTCGGTCAGCCGGAAGAGCTCGTCGCGCGTTCTGGAAGTACTCACTCTGCGACTGGGACTATTTGGGAAGTGCCGCGATCACATCGATCTCCACCAACGCGCCTCGGGGAAGCGATGCGACTTGCACCGTCGATCTCGCCGGCCGCGCATCGCCGAGCCATTTGCCGTACACTTCGTTGACGGTAGGAAAGTGAGCGAGGTCGTGCAGATAAACGGTGGTCTTGACCACGTCCGCCCAGGTCACCCCGGCCGCGCGCAAAACCTCCTGGAGATTCTCCATCACTCGGTCCGTCTGCTCGACGATCCCGCCGTCGACGATTTTTCCGGCTGCCGGATCGAGAGGGATCTGGCCGGCCGTGAAGACGAACCCGTTGGCAACGATCGCCTGCGAGTAGGGTCCGATGGCGCCGGGAGCTTTTTCCGTGATGATCTTTTTCACTGACATTTCTTACCCCGTCGTTTGCTGCGGTCAGAGTTGAGCGCGAATGTTACTCACCCGGCGACGCTTAAATCCAGAGCGAACAGTCTTCTGGCGTTTTTCGTGACTGCGAGCCCGAGGCTGTGCGCATCTTCACCGCGCGCTTCAGCTACACGCGCCACTGTATTGGCGACCCAGGCCGGCTCGTTTCGCTTACCCCGGTTTGGAACCGGCGCGAGATATGGAGAGTCGGACTCTACGAGGAGCCGGTCGGCCGGAACGAGGCGGAGGAGATCATCGTCGGTCCACTTCCTGAACGTCACGATGCCGGCAAACGAAACGTACCACCCGGCGTCGAGTGCGAATTCCGCGAGGCTGTGCGAGCCGGTATAGCAATGGAGAACTCCGACGACCCTCGCCGCTCTTGCTTCGCCAATCAGGGATCTGGTGTCGTCCTCGGCTTCACGGGTGTGGACGATGACGGGCTTTCCGGTTTCCGAGGCGAGCGCTATCTGCGCGCTGAACGCGGCGATCTGCGTGTCTCGAGGCGAGTTTTCGTAGTGGTAGTCGAGTCCACATTCACCGACGGCGACGGCGGAGCCGCGAAGGAGCTCCCTCAGGCGCGGGAGGTCGCGCCCCGGCTCGAACGTGGCAGCGTCGTGGGGATGAACGCCGGCGGTCGGGAATACAAAACCCGGATAGTCAGCGGCGAGTCCGGCGGCCACTGCCGCGGTCTCCAGCGACTCACCAATGCAAACGATGGCATCCGCGCCCGCCTGGCGGGCGCGGGAGATTACCTCGTCGCGGTCGCCGTCGAACGACGGGTCCGCGAGGTGGGCGTGGCTGTCGATGAAGACGTACGCGTGCCCGTCTTGCGTGGCCATTTGCGTTCGATCCAAAGGAGTATCGGCGCCGCCACGTACATCGAGCTGAAGGTTCCCGTGACGATACCGAACGACATCACCCAGGCGAAAGGTCGGATGACCTCGCCGGCGAACAGAAGCAGAGCCAGAGTGGCGGCGAAGGTAGTGACGTGGGTCATCACCGACCGCGGCAGAGTCTCGTTGATCGAGCGGTTGAGCGTGTCGTAAAGGCTTTCCTTCCTGCCCTTGCGCAGATTCTCGCGGACGCGATCGAAGATGATGATGGTGTCGTTCAGGGAGTAGCCGAGCACGGTCAGAAGTCCCGCGACCACGGTCAATGATATCTCGAGGTGCATCAATTTCAGGAACGCGACCGTCGTGAACACGTCGTGGCTGGTCGCAATTACTGCAGCGAGCGCGAATCTCCACTCGAAGCGGATCGAGAGATAGACCAGCGTGATCAGAAACGAGAGCAGAATGGCGATGATCGCACCACGCTTCAGTTCCTGCCCTACCCTCGGGCCGACGCCTTCCTTGCGCACGACGCGCACGGCGTTGTCGCCGAACTTCTTCTTGAGAACGGCTTCGATAGTGTTGGCAATCGTCGCCGCGCCCCTGGATTGTGCCGCGACGTTCTCGGGGTTCTGCGCCCGAACGGTGAAGTCGCGGTTGGTGCCGAACTGCTGGATCTCGGCGCCATGAATGCCGGCGGCATCCAGCGTCGAGCGAATCTCCCCAACGTCGGGCGGCTGGGTAAAGTGGAGCTGCATCAGCGTGCCGCCGGTAAACTCGATGCTCCAGTTGGGGGCCTTGATTGCAAGCGATCCGAGGCCGAGCACGATGAAGGCGATGGTGATGCCCGCCATCACCTTCCACCAGCGGATGAAGTCGTAGTTGGTGTCGTGAAGGATGCGAAGCATTAGATGCTCAGAGACGTCTGGGCTGCGCGAGAGCGATTCAGCCAGATCATGTAGAAAGTCCGAACGACGAAGATCGCGGTGATCATCGACGCAGCGATACCGGCGAGGAGTGTCACGGCGAAGCCGCGCACCGGCCCGGTGCCGTATTGATAAAGAACCGCCGCAGTCAGCGCCGTGGAAACGTTGGAATCGACGATCGCACTCATGGCATGACGGAAGCCTTCATCGATGGCGGTCCGTACTGTCTTACCATGAGAAAGCTCTTCCCGGATGCGCTCGAATATCAGTACGTTCGCATCAACCGCGATACCAATCGACAGGACGAAGCCCGCCAGCCCCGGTAGCGTCAACACGGCGTTGAAACCCGCCAGCGCCGCCAGCGTGTACAGGATGTAAAGGCTCAGCGCAGCAACGGCGAGCGCGCCGGAGAACCGATAGTAGCCGAGCATGACGACTACTACGAGCACAACCGCGATGACGCCGGCAGTGATGCCCTTGTGGATCGAGTCCTTGCCGAGGCTCGCGCCGATCTGAGTAACGTCGGCGACCTTGAGCGGCACCGGCAGCGAACCCGCGCGCAGCACCAGCGCCAGATCCTGCGCAGCCTGGAGATCCTTCCCGCCCATGGTGATCTGACCGTGCGCGCCGATCGCGCCCTGAATGATCGGAGGGCGACCCATCACGCGCTGATCGAGCACGATCGCCATGTAGTCCTTGATGTGCCGGCCGGTCTCGGTGCGGAAACGACGCGCTCCCTCGTTGTTCATCGTGAACTCGACGAGGTTCCCCTCCGTCGGCGATGTGTTGGGCTTGGCGTCGGTCAGGTATTGACCGGTGATGATCGGCTTGGCGTCCAGCACGTAAAGCGGGCGATAGACGCGTCCGCCGAACGAGAGAGTATCGCTGCTCCAGCGGACAACCTTGCCTGGGGGCAGTGCCGCCTGAACGGCCGGCATGGACAGATACTGGGTAACCAAATCGACATCGCTTTGCGCGACCATGTATTCACCCGGCATTTGACCGGGCTGCACGAGCTTCGAAAACGCACCCGGGCCGCCGACGGTGCCACCGACGACCGCAGCGGTGTCTGTCTTTGTGCTGTCAGCTTTCTTCGAGGTGTCGGTAGTGAACAGCGACTGCAGGCCTTGAGTGGCTGTATCCTTCGTCGTCGCCGGAGCACTGGCAGCGACGTTCACGCGAGCGTCTTTCACCAACGCATCGATTCTGGGCAGCGCCTTCTCGAGCGCCTGGGTCTTGTCCGTAATCTGGAACTCGAGGAAGGCCGATTTCTGGACGACGTCCTGGGCCCGCTGGGGATCGTCGATACCAGGAAGCTCGACGATGATGCGATCGTTGCCGGCTTTCTGGACGACTGGCTCGGACACGCCGAATTCGTCGATGCGGTTGCGAACTACTTTCAACGCGTTGTCGATCGCCTTGCTCTTGTCGGCCACCGCGCCCTTCGATTCGTCGACATCCAGCGCGAGGTGCATTCCACCTTGCAGATCAAGTCCGCGCTTCAGCGGGACTCGTCTGACGGTGTCGTAAACGAACTCGCCGTTGCGCTTGACGCGCTCAACGACGGTGCGCGGGAACAGCGCCCAGATCGATGCGGCGGTGAGGCCTAAGATGATGGCAATACGCCATTTCAGATTCATGCTCAGAAACGGAAGAAAAGTTACAGTTTGTGACTAGCCTTTAAGGTTACCGGACAGCTGAGGGAGAGTCAACGCATTTTTGGCGTCGCGCTCATCCTGCACGAGCTGTGTTTTGAGCTCGTCGATCGACGCGAACTTTCGAGTCTCCCGCAACCGCGCCACGAAGTCGATGCGCACCTGCGCTCCGTAGAAATCCCCGGCCGCGTCGAAGAGGTGCGCCTCGAGTGAAGTCACCGCGTCGCCGAAGGTTGGGCGGGGGCCGAGATTCATCATTCCGCCGCGCGGACCCCGAGGAGTCTGGACACGCACCGCATATACACCTTCCGGGGGCAGAAGCTTCCTCGGCGGTGGCGGGCCGAGATTGATGGTGGGAAACCCGATGGTACGGCCACGCTGTGCTCCGGGAATCACCTTACCGCTGACAGAGTACGCGCGGCCGAGCGACTCAGCGGCGCGCACGAGGTCACCGCCGGCAATCGCGCGTCTGATCGAAGTCGACGACACTGACTGACCTTCCGCCGTAGATACCGCGTCGACTACCTCGACCCTGAAGCCGTCTCGTTCCCCGAGCGTTCGCAGCACGTTGACGTTGCCGGCGCGCTGACGACCGAATCCATGGTCGTACCCAATAAGGAGCTCGCGCATCCGAAAACACCGTCGCAGCACGAGCTCCACGAAAGCCTCCGCCGAATACCGGGCGAGGTTGGGCGTGAACGGAACGACCGCCATGTAGTCGATGCCGGTTTCCGCGAGCACCTCCAGCTTCTCGTCGTGGGTGGTGAGCAGCAGCGGCGCCGCCGCTGGGTTCACGATCTCCAGCGGGTGCGGATCGAAGGTGACAAGGACGCTGGGAATCTTGAGCGCGCGCGCACGTGCAACGAGTCTCTCGACGACGTCGCGGTGCCCCCGGTGGACGCCGTCGAACGTGCCGACCGTTATGACCGTGTCGCGCACATACGGAGGAAGTCCTGAATCGTCGACCGGGGCGGCGCGAGTCACGTTTGGTTCTCGGCGACGACCCGCAACACGCGGATTTTCGTCTGGTCGGCGGCGAGAGCGTCCAGCGTAGCTGCGTCCTCGACCCTGAAGTCACCGACGCGGGTGCGGCGGAGAGAGTCGAGATGAGCCGCTGATCCGGTCAGGCGTCCGAGATCGCGGGCAAGCGCGCGAATGTAGGTGCCGGTACTGCAGGTGATCTCCGCATTGAGTCGACCATCGGTGAACTGAATGAGGCGCCACTCGTGGACGGTCACCGAGACCGCGGCAAGCTGCAACGGCTCGCCCCGCCGCGCGGCGTCGTAAGCGCGGGTACCGTCGACGCTCTTCGCAGAGTACGCCGGAGGAACCTGGGAGATTGGACCGGTGAGAGATCGAATGGCGGTTCGCACGCCCGCTTCCGGCGGCACAGGCGAGGTGCGGATCACGATTCCGGTGGAATCGTCGGTGTCTGTTTCTTCGCCAAACCTGATCGAAGCCTGATAAACCTTGGGCTCGGTGTCGATGAAAGTCGCAAGCCGCGTCGCGCGGCCAAGTAAGAGGACCAGCAGGCCTGTGGCGAATGGATCGAGAGTACCGAGATGGCCAATGCTTCGCTCGCCAAAGATTCTTCGAGCGTGTTGCACGACGTCGTGCGACGTCATCCCGGCCGGTTTATCCACGAGCAGCAGTCCCTGAACCGGCGTACCGCGCTCCGCGAGTCTATCAGTCGTTGTCGCCGCCACTGCCGTGGGAGGCGTCCTGCTTCTTGACATCGGCGAGCAACGACTCGATCCGGGCGGCGCGGGCGATGGTGTCGTCTTCCTTGAACTGGATTTCGGGCGCGACGCGAAGCTGGAGCTGACGCGCGACGCGCGCGCGCAGGTGGGAAGCGACGCTATCGAGTCCGTCGAAGGTCGCCTGCTTCTCGGAATCGGTGCCGAGCACACTGACGTAGACGCGCGCGTGACGCAGATCCGGACTAACTTCGGCGCCGGTCACCGTAACGAAGCCCACGATGCGCGGGTCCTTGGCCGATTCAGTGAGGAATGTCGCGACCTCGACGCGGACCGCTTCGGCGACGCGGTCCGCTCGACGGGTGCTACGCAGAAGCGCCCGCCGCTGAGGTCAACGTGCGCGCCACCTGCTCCTTCCGGTAGCACTCCAGAACGTCGCCGACCTTGATGTCGTTGAAGTTCTCCACACCGATACCGCACTCGAAGCCCTCGCGAACTTCCTTGACGTCATCCTTGAAGCGCCGCAGAGACCCGATGGCTCCGTCGTAGATCTCGACACCGTCGCGAATCACGCGCACGCGGCCCTGGCGGTTGATGACGCCACTGCGCACCGAGCAGCCGGCGATGACGCCCATCCGCGGAACCTTGAACAGCTCGCGCACTTCGGCTTCGCCGAGCACCACTTCTTTCTCCTCGGGACGCAGCATGCCTTCGAGCGCGGCACGCACGTCCTCGACCGCCTCGTAGATGATCTTGTACAGCTTGATCTCGACGCCCTCACGCTCCGCGGCCGCGCGGGCGTTGTTGTCGGGACGCACGTGGAACCCGACGATGATCGCACCCGACGCGCGAGCGAGCAGAATGTCGCTCTCGGTGATCGCGCCGACGCCGCGGTGAATGACATCCACCGAGACTTCCTCGTGCGACAGCTGCGCCAGAGCGTCGGCGAGAGCTTCGGCCGGTCCACCCTGATCCGCCTTGATCACGATGCGGAGCGTGCGCTTCTGGCCCGGGGCAGTCTGCGACATGAAGTCCTCGAGCGAAACGACACCCTTGGCGGTGCGACGGCTCTTGGCCTCGCGATCCAGACGCTGACGACGCTGCGCAATCTCGCGCGACTCCATCGCGTCCTCGACGACGACGAACTGATCGCCCGCCATCGGCACACCGCCGATGCCAAGGATCTGGGCCGGAATCGCCGGTCCCGCTTCCTTGACGTTGCGACCGCGCTCGTCGAGGAGCGCGCGTACGCGTCCCGAGTACATGCCGCAGATGAAGTCGTCGCCGACGCGCAGGGTGCCGTTGTTGACGAGAATCGTCGCGACGGCGCCCTTCCCCGGGTCGAGCTGGGCTTCGATCACCGCACCTGTCGCGCTGCGGTTCGGGTTCGCCTTGAGGTCGAGGATTTCCGCTTGCAGCAGAATCTGCTCGAGCAGCGCGTCGATGTTCGTACCCTTCTTGGCGGAAACTTCCGTCGAAAGCACGGTGCCGCCGAACTCCTCGAGCACGACGCCGTGCTGAAGGAGATCCTGCTTCACCTTCATCGGGTTCGCGCCTGGCAGGTCGATCTTGTTGATGGCAACGATCATCGGCACGCCGGCGTTCTTGGCGTGCGAGATCGCTTCGACGGTCTGCGGCATCACCTGATCGTCCGCAGCTACCACGAGCACGACGATGTCGGTGACCTGCGCGCCGCGGGCGCGCATCGCGGTGAATGCCTCGTGGCCAGGCGTGTCGAGGAAAGTGATCTTCTTTCCCTTCGGCAGCGACACATGGTACGCGCCGATGTGCTGGGTGATACCGCCCGACTCACCAGCGACGACATTCGACTTGCGGATGTAATCGAGCAGCGAGGTCTTGCCGTGATCGACGTGGCCCATGATCGTGACAACGGGCGGCCGCGATACGAGCTGCTCGGCGGTGTCCTCGACCGGAGCCGCGCCGAGATCGGCGGCGTATTCCTCTTCCTTTACAGCCTGGAACCCGAATTCCCCGGCGATCAATTCGATCTGATCGAAATCGAGGCGCTGATTGATGGTGACCATCAATCCGAGATTCTTGAAGGCAAAGCCGACGATCTGCACAGCCGGGACTTTCAGGATCTGGGCGAGCTCGCTGACGGTAATGAACTCGTTGACGCGCACCGTTTTCTTCTCGCGCTCGGCCTCGGCCTGCCGCTGGGCGGCCAGCTCTTCGCGGTAGCTGCCATCCTCGGCGCGACGTGCGCCGCCCCGACGAACCGGGCCGCGCATCGAAGCCATGGTCTTGCCGATGTTCGCCGACACTGCTTCCTGATCGACACCGCGCTTGCCCTTCTTGCCGCGCCGGGCGCCGCGATCTTCGCCGCGCCCGGTACCGCGATCCTCACGGCGGGTCGGAGTCGTGCCGACGCCGGGAGCCGCCGATGCGACAGGACGGGGCGGAGTGTACGGCGCGCCGGTGGCGACGGGCCGGGGTCTCGGAGCACCGGGCACGACGGGCTGCGGACGCTGCCGCTCCCGCGTTTCCGACCTGTCGGCAGGTGGGGACGCCGGCGCAGTTGGCGCCGCCGCCGGACGAGGCGGCGGAGGCGGAGCCTTCGGACGCTCGACGGGCGGAGCTTCGACGGGGGTCGACGCAGCGATTGGCGCCGGCTTGGCCGCAGGTGCCGGCGGAGGCGGCGGCGCGACGGGTTCTGGTGCGGGCGGCGTTTCTACTGGCGTCTCCGCCACGGGCTCGGCGGCGCGACGACGGCGGCGAACACCACCGGCTTCCGCTGCCGGAACGGGCTCGGGCTTGGTTTCGGCGGCAGGAGCTGACGCGCCGCGACGGCGGCGGGTTGCGGCCGGCGGAGCAGCGACTCGCGCGCGCTTCTCACGCTCCCAGCGCGCGCGGATGCGTGCGACCTGATCGTCGCTCAATGGACTCAGATGGCTTCGGACCGGGACATCCATTTGGCGAAGGAGGTTGATGACCTCATCGCTGGACACCCCAAACTCACCGGCCAGATCGTGCACTCGAAGCTTGCTCAAACCCGCTCTCCCCTATCCACACGAATATCGGGCATGAGATCCGGGCTCAATGCCCGAATGCCCTTTGCCAGACCATTATCTACAATTCCAATCACTGCCACAGTCTCACGCCCTGCAGCCGATCCCAGCTCGGCGGCGTCCGGTCCAACGAAAACCGGAATTCCACGAGCCTTCAGCAGGGGCAGAACTTTATCCAAACTGTTGCCTGAAGCGTCTTTCGCCGCAATAGCGAGATGCAATTTTCCTCTTCTGGCCGCTTCCCGGACCTGCTGCACTCCAACGATCGCGCCGCGCCCTCGCACACCAAGGCCGACCAGGCCAAGGAGTTTGCGCAATTGCGCGGAGTCCATTCAGCTACTCCGGGCTGTTGCCTTCCGGGTCTGAACCGGTCCCGCCGGCGGCGCCTCCCTCTGACTCCATTTCACTACTCGCTTCAGCGTCCCCGGACGTAGCCGACACGGCCTCCTCCCCGGTCTCGGGCGTCTCGTCGGTGGTGAGCTCGTTGATGATCGCCATCAACCGGTCCGCCTCTTCCGGGGCGATCCCCGGCAGACGCAGAAAATCTTCGCGCTCGAGATCGATGATGTCGTCGAGGGTGCGGTATCCCGCTTCCTCGAGGACAGCGACGGTGGCCGGCTGCATGCCTTCGATGTCCGCGAGCCGAGGATTGACACCGGATTCCGGCTCCTCCGCCGGAAGCGGCGCAAAAATCGGCTGATCGCT
>DASSNV010000087.1:0-5656 GCA_035701245.1 Gemmatimonadaceae bacterium
GGTTGGATCGACCGGGCGCGGGCCAACGGCATTGCCGATTGGTGACTGATTGAGGATCGAGGACTTGGTTTCGGCGTTCGAGGGGTAAGCGCGACAACTGGCCACTGTAGTCCCAAAGGTGGCAGGTGGGAGACGTGGTCAGAGGGCACGGATGTCAGTTTATCCGGCGCATTCTATAGTGGCGTGACGCAGCTAGAATGCGAGTAGAAAAGCTGCTAACAGAGCATCTCTGCGCATCTCTCCCACCTGCCGCCTTTGGGACTAGGGTTGCCAGCCGATAGCGATCAGGTTCCAGAATGCCGAGGCAGTCACCTTTTCCGTAGATCCATAATCCAGATATCCGCGAGGTGCTGTCCGATGGTGAAGTAGAAGTTTCTGCCATCGGTCGAAAAATCTGAGCGGTAGGGGACGCGGTCCGGTCGGTCGAAGCGGATCAGAACGCGCGGATCGCTGCCGTCGACTCCGACCTGGGCGATGTCGTAGTTGCCGTCCGGGCTCAGAATCCGAAAATAGATAGTCTTGCTGTCAGCGCTCCATCCGCCGACCGACGTAATCTTGCCGAGCAGATCTTCGGGTACGATTCGTCGCGTCTCGCTGCCGTCCGGAGTGATCAGGTCGAGAGAGGAGCCGGCGCCGGAGCTGCCCGCGCTCGCGAATCGCGCTCCGATGTAGGCGATCCACTTTCCGTCGGGCGACCATCGCGGCCCGGACCCGTCGGTTTTGGTGAGCTCGCGCGGCGTTCCACCCGCGATGGATGCCGTCCACACATGAATGCCACCGCCACGATCCGAGGTGAACGCGATCTGCTTCCCGTCCGGCGACCAGGTCTCCGCCCATTCGTGGTTGGGACCGCCGAGGAGTAGCCTCTCCGCCGATCCGTCGGCTGCCATCACGTACAAATCGCGATTGCCGCTGCGCCATGATTGAAACTGAATCTGCCGGCCGTCGGGCGACCATACCGGGCGGAACTCGTCAGCCGAGTTGGTCGTGAGCTGCTGCACTCCCGAGCCGTCCGCGTTCATTCGGTAGATGTCCATGTTGCCCGAGCGATCGGCATCGAACGCGAGGGTCTTCCCGTCGGGACTCGCGCGTACCGCCTCGATGCGCTCGGCCGCTCCCGTCAGCTGTCGTGCGGATGCGACCGACGCTGGTCCGGTTCCGGAGGTAGTCACCGCCCAGATGCCGACGCCGCTGTTGAACACCGAATAGACCAGAGTGCCGTGACCGACTGACATCGCGTGGATGCGCAGGCCGTTGGTGAGCCGGCGCGGCTCGCCACTGGGACGCGCGCGTTTCACTTCCTGATAGTAGACATCCCGACCGCCACGGATGTTGGAAACGTAATAGATGCCGTTACCGTCCTCACTCCACACCGGATTCAGACTTTGATGCACGTTGTCGGTCAACGCGACGGCGTCGCCGTTGCCGTCGCCGCCGCGTCCGAGATCGAGCAGCATCACCGAGGATGGCGCGACGTTGTCGAATTCCTGAACGCCGTAGAAGAAAGTGACGTTGCCCTGGGTGAAGGCGAGCCTGCTGTCGTCAGGCGACCACATTATCTCGTGCGCTTCAGGGTGGTCGTAGATCTTGCGCGGGTTCGAGCCGTCGGCGTTGGCGACGAACATCCCCAACGCGGTCGAGTATGCGAGGCGTTTGCCGTCGTGCGACAGCGCGGGGCTCCGTACCGGCACGTCGCCTTCGCGCACGATCCGCTGCGGCACCCCACCCAATGCGGGAACGGCGGCAATGCCCGCGGAATCGACGTAGATGATTCTCGAGCCGTCCGGCGACCACTGCGGCGCGCGTCCATCGGCGAGGCGGATTGCCGACCCGCCGCCTTTGGCCTGGCGCACGAAGATTCCCATCCGTGCCGGGACGCCGCCGGCGTAGGCGATCAGCTGGCCGTCGGGCGAAATCGCCGGCATCACCTCGATGCCTGGATCGTTGGTGATCTGGCGGGTCTCGCCGAACTCGAACTGGTCGCGCGAGCCGGTGATGTAACGGCTGGCGAGGAGGCTGGCGAGAAGTATTACGGCGGCAACGACGGTGAGGCTGAGAGCGATCCGCCGACGACTGTTGTTTGCCGCTCGTGCCGATGCACGCGTTGTCGCGCGGGCGCTGCCGCTGTCGAGCGCGGCGACCTCGAGCTGTTCGCGCAATTCCTGCGCACTCTGCGGACGGTCGGCGGGCCTCTTCTCCAGACACTGCTCGATCGCCGCCGCGAGCTCGGGGGGAACGTGGCTGCGGTGACCTACGATTGGCGGGGGATCGCTCGTCGCCTGCGCCGCGAGGAGCTGCTGAAGATTGAGTCCCGTGAAAGGCGGGCGGCCGCACAGCATCTCGTAGCCGACGATGCCGAGCGAATACAGATCGGTGCGGTGATCGGTCCCCGGATCGCCCATCGCCTGCTCGGGCGACATGTAGGTTGGCGTGCCGAGCGCGATTCCAGCGGAGGTGAGATTGACCTCCCCGGTCGCGACACTGAGGGCCTTGGCAACGCCAAAGTCGGTGACGAACGCGTGGTGGCCGGAGAGGAGGATGTTTTCGGGCTTGATGTCGCGATGAACTATGCCGCGGGCGTGCGCGTACTCGAGAGCGTCGGCGACGTCCCGCAGCAGCCGGATCGTCTCACCGATCGGCAGCTCCCCGGAGCGCGAGAGTCTCGCGCGCAGCGACTCTCCTTCGATGAGCGGCATTGTGTAGAACAGCAGGCCGTCGCTCGCGCCCGCGCTGAGAACCGGAACGATGTGCGGATGCTGGAGCTTGGCGGCGAGCTGGATCTCTCGGCGAAACCGCTCGACGTTGATCCCGGCGCCGAGGTCGGGCGGAAGGACTTTGACGACGACGTCGCGCTCGAGCGCGTTCTCGCGGGCGACGAATACGCGCGCCATCCCTCCGGCGCGGAGCTCGCTGGTGATGGTGTACGCCCCGCCGAGGGCAGCCCCCAGGCGGGAGGAGAGGTCATCCATGGCGCCAATTTTAATGCGGGACTAAGCGCATGTCACTGAAAACTGACGACCGAGGACTTTCTTGATCGAGGCCCGAGGACCAACGGCATCTATGACCGCAGATTCATCGAGAACCGCAGACTATTGAGGACAGTTCTCAATGGTCCCGGATCCTCAATTAATCCTCGATCATAGATGCAGTCGGTCCTCAGCCCTCAATCCTTCACCCGCTTTGTTCGAGAAATTCCTCTTTCTCGTTCGCGGGGAATGATTGCGATCAGGAGGCGGCGGATTTCTTCCAGGTCGTCGAGACGCGCGACGACGGCATCGCCAAGAACAGGGCGCGCAGCTTGGTACCAGTTTATGCTCTCCCTGGCAGAGCCGAGGGCGTACTCAAACACCCTCGCTCGATCCTTGCCCGAGCTTCGTGAGTATCCTTCGCCTAGATTCGCCGCAATCGACGTCACAGCAGCGTAAAGCTGGCCGGCGATTCGCTCGGTAACGGGATCGGCGCTCAATAATTTGGCGTCGTGCCAAGCGACATCACGCATGTCCGCCGCGAGCCGATACGCTCGCATCCGGAACAGCGGATCATTCGCCGTTTCATGGGAGACCGCCGGGCCGAAATGCGACATTGCCCAATTTCGCCCTAATGGACCCTCGCAGTAGAATCGTCTCCATTCCCGACGTACTCTTTCATTTCACCGTGGGAACCAGTCCTCAGTAGTCTGTAATTCTCAATGAATCTGCGGTCATAGATGCCGTTGGTCCTCGGGCCTCGATCAGAAGCCGGCAACTGACAACTATTCCCGCTCCAATCCCGTCGCGTGCTCCCGAATCTCGGTCGCTTCTCCTGCCGCACTGTGCAGCGGTCGCTCCTTGGCGCGACGCCCGAAGAACAGCATCAGCCCGCCAAACACCAGCATCACGATCCCCCACCACAGATTGATCGCAATGTTCTCGGAGCGCACGTACATCTGCGCGTCTGATTTGGTGACGACCCCGTAAACCGTAAGAACGATCCCGAGCAGCGAGAACAACGCGCCGATCGGCAGCCGAATGTCGAAACGTCCCGCAGCGCTCATTGGCTCGGTCTCCTAGAAGAAGATGATGTTGAGCGCCAGCGCGATCGCCAGCACTATCACCGCGAGAACCGTCGGGCGTTCGTACCACACTACGTTCCCCTCTGACGGCTTCGGCGTGAGACTGTAAACCAGACCCCGCAATTCTTCGTCCGGCCGCGGCCGGGTAGCGAGACTTACGACGATGGTGACGACGAAGCACGTCACCCACGCCGCGATCGCCGTCCAGAATGTCTGGCCGAGCTCGCTCCTGTAGATAATGTGCGCCCCGAAATAGCCGCCCTTCACACCTGGCACCGCTCCCGCCGCCAGCGAAATGCCGTGATGGATCGCGGCTGCGACGGTTCCCGCGAGGAGTCCGATGAACGCTCCGTGCCCGGTCGTGCGCTTCCAGAACATGCCGAGCGCAAAGGTCGCGAACAGCGGGGCGTTCACGAAGGCGAAGACGAGCTGCAGCAGGTCGAGAATGTTGTTGAACGACACCGCGACGTACGCCGCCGCAATCGACAGCGCGATTCCAAACACCGTCGCCGCTCTGCCCATCCACAGATAGTGCTCGTCGCTCGCGCCCTTCTTGATGTGGCTCTGGTAGATGTCGTAGGTCCAGACAGTGTTGAACGCCGTGACGTTCCCCGCCATGCCCGACATGAAGGACGCCATCAACGCGGTGAGACCGAGGCCGAGCATCCCGGACGGAAAGAAGCGCAGCAGCATCATCGGCACCGACAGATCGTAGTCGAGCACGACGTGGCCCGCCTGATCGAGAAGTGCCGCACCCGTTGCCGGATCGATCTTGGGCGGGACGATTCCCTGCCCGCCCGCAATCCCCAGCGCGCCGCCCGTTCCCGGCGCGTGCCAATCGACAGCGAGCGCGATCATTCCCGGGAGGATCACCAGGAACGGAAAGAAGACTTTCGGGATCGCGGCGATCAACGGAGTGCGACGCGCGGCCGCCATGTTCTCCGACGCCATCGCGCGCTGAACGACGAGGAAATCGGTGCACCAGTATCCGAACGACAGCACGAATCCCAACCCCATCGCCAGGCCGAACCATTCGACACCAATCGGGTTTTGCGCGGAATTTCCCATGTATTGCCACGCGTGTGTCATCGCGCCCGGCTCGAATCCTCGGCCGACTGCGATTTCAGCGAGCTTGGTCTTGAGCCCATCCCATCCACCCGCCGAGCGCAATCCGAGAAATACCAGCGGCGCGAATCCGAAAACGATCAGGAAGAACTGCAGCACCTCGTTGTAGATCGCGCTGGTGAGCCCGCCGAGGAAGATATAGGCGAGCACGATCAGAGCGGCGACGATCATGCTGATGTCGAAGCTCCAGCCAAGGAGCAGATTGAGCAGCTTCCCCATCGCGTACATCGAGATTCCGGACGACATGATGGTCATCACGGCGAAGGAGACGGCGTTCAGGGTGCGCGTTTTTTCGTCGTAGCGCAGCTTGAGATATTCCGGGACCGACCGCGCGCGCGAGCCGTAGTAGAACGGCATCATGAAGAGTCCGACGAACACCATCGCCGGGATCGCGCCGATCCAGTAGAAGTGGCTGGTGGAGATGCCGTACTTGGCCCCCGACGCGGCCATGCCGATGACCTCCTGGGCGCCGAGGTTCGC
>DASSNV010000088.1:0-15432 GCA_035701245.1 Gemmatimonadaceae bacterium
GAAGCCGGCGCTCATGATGCAGACGCTGCGCTACGAAGTGCTCGGCAAGGACCGGTTCGACGCCGCGTTTCGATCGTACATCAGGGCGTGGGCGTTCAAGCACCCGACGCCGGCCGATTTCTTCCGGATGATGCGCGACGAGTCGGGGATGGACCTCGATTGGTTCTGGCGCGGCTGGATCTACTCGACCGCACGCCTCGACCAGGCGGTCGATTCGGTTGGAATGAAGCCCGAGGCGGAAGCGTTGGTGGTCCTGTCCAACCGCGGTACGATGGTGATGCCGCTCGAGATGACCCTGACTTTCGTCGATGGAAGCCAGAGCACGGTCAAGCTGCCGATCGAGATGTGGAATCTCGGGTCACGGTTCACCTACCAAGTGCCGCAACACCTGCGGGTGAGCAGGGTCGAGATCGATGCGAGGCACGCATTGCCGGATGTCGATCGGAGTAATAACCGGTTCCCCCGGTAGGCATTACCGAAGACGACCAGCTAGTAGCATTGAGCGGAGCGGCTCGCGGCACCGAGCTCGGATTTGATAACAGCACTCGCATTTGACGCGCTGCTTCTCATCGAATCCTGGCTCGGAGCCGCCAGCCGCTCCGCCCACCGCTATTAGCTGGTAGTCTTCCGTGAAGCCTCCCCGCGACACTCATTCGCGGTTTAGATCGAGCCGCGCAGTGCCCGAACCAAGGCCCCCCTCTCTCCCGCCCGCTCATCCCCCCACAGCAGCAGCAGCGCGAGGATCCCGTAGGTCGGAAGATGCCCGACCAGCTCCCGCCACCCCATGAACGGGAGCGTCAGATTGAACGGGATCAAGGTGATGATGATGACGAGGCGGACGTACGCGCCGGTGATCAACATCATTCCTACCACGAGCTCCACCGTTCCCGCGATCAACAAGAACTGGGTGTCACTGATCGCCATTCCCATGTACGGGAAGAAGTTGAAGTGATGCTCGGCGAGGAATGCGAGCCCCATCGGGATGTTCCAGATCTTTTCGGTCAGCGCGACCAGCACGAGGCCGATGCCGAGCGAGACGCGCAGGACTGGAACCGCGTACGGGATCAGTGACGGCAGCGGCTTGTTCAATCGTCCCACCGCCATGTCGAACGCGAGCGGTCCACGCCCGGTCGCGAACAGGAAGAATGCGATCCCGAAGATCTCGGTGTGCTCGATCAATCGCAGCGGCCCGAACACGACCATCCCGATCAGCCATAGGAGCGCCAGCATCGCCGCCGCGGGCCGCGCCAGTGCGCCGTAGATGAAGCTGAGGGCGATGGCGATCTCGATCATCCCGAGCACGCCGCCGAGCAGATTCACCGGCAGCACGAGATTGGGGATGAACAACTGGCGAGTGACTCCGCTGACGAGGAGCGTCACTCCCATGTGCACGCCGATCACGAGCGGTACCCACGTGAGGAGCGTGACGTAATTCTCCCACGGCATCCCCAGCGCGACCGGACCCGGCACTACGCTGTGCCGGTCGCGCGCTCTCCAGATCACGGTGGCAACGATGGTTATCCCGGCCGCGACCCCGATCGGGATCAGACTATTCGCCGAGCTCCACGTTCCGAACTGAACCGGGTAGAGGGCCTCGTCTGTGAACCATCGCTCGTGGAGGATCATCAGAGGCAGAAGTTACTGCCGATCTTCCGAGTCTGCGTCCTCGCGCTTCCGGTCTCTCTTCCAGCGAAACACACAACGGAAGACTACCGGCGGGAGGCCACGGGCCACACGGCTTGAGGCCGCGGGCGTAAAACAAAACGCATTTCCGTTTCAGCGCGTAGCCTCGAGCCGGCCCGCCCACGGCCTCCCGCCGGTAGTCTTCTTTTGGTAGTTGACCTACGGCACCACGACGTACCCGATCCGCTCGATCTCCGACGGCCGCAGATGGTACTTCTCCGCAGTCCGCCGCAGTCGCTCCCGTCTCGCCTGCTCGCGCAAACGCATCCGCAGCTCCTGCATGATCTCCCGCAACTGCTGGTTCTCTCGCAGCATACGCTCCGTCGACTTCATCCAGTGCCGACTCATCTCCGGTACCCGCTCCATCACGTCGTCCGGAATCTGGATCTGCACACCGTAGTCGGGGATGTCGATGTATCGCGGGGGATCAGGGGGATCAGGGGGATCCGGCACGTCGGGCACCACTGCCGGGTCTGGCGTGTACGCCACGTCGGGCATCTGATAATCGTCGCCGCCATAGAGCTGGCGACCGCGCTCGATACTCGCGTCGTGGCTCAAGGTCCGAGGCGTCCGCACCCGCGCGAATTGCGGCGGCTCCGGCGGCTGCATCGGGTTGAACGAGCTCAGCGTCACGATCAGCAGCGCGCCGACTACGAATGCACTCGGCCGGTAGCGCATCCGCCGCGCGATCAGAATGAACAGCAACGTCAACGCGACCGAGCCGAGGAACAGAGGATTGGCAATGGTGGCCGCGGTCTGCGCAACGCGGGGGACGATCGATGCGGCGGTCTCCTGGGCTCGCACCAGCGGGGCATGCACCGTCGCGTCGATCGTGCGAGCGGTCAGCGCTGCGCTGCTACCCGGACGAACCGGGTGAGCGTCGGCTGGATAATTCCCCCGATGATGCGGATAAGTCACCGAGCCACCTCCAATTTCCCGTACGCGACCGACCGAAGAAAAGTTCCGACGGGCCGGTTCCAGGTGTATTGGACATATTTATGCCCCTCAATGTTGTAGCTGCAGCTTGGGGGCCAGGGGAGAGTGGATGCCGGAAACGACGGTGGTGGTTGTCGGCGGTGGCGCGTCGGGATTATCTGCCGCCGCTTCACTCAAGCGTAACGGCGTCGATGTCGTCGTCCTCGAGCGCGATCAGGAGATCGGTGGGACTTGGTCGCGCCGTTACGATCGCCTTCATCTCCACACCGTCAGGGGATTCTCCGGATTGGCGCACTACGGAATTTCCCGCCGCTACCCGGCGTACTTGTCCCGCGATCAGTTCGTCGAGTATCTGAGGGAATACGCGGATCACTTCGGTCTTCAGGTGATGACCGACTGTCAGGCGCGGCGCGTCGCAAAGGATCCCGATACCGGAGGATGGCAGACAACCACCGTCGGCGGCGCGACGTGGCGATCGAAGGCAGTCGTCGTCGCCACCGGACAGTACCGCGAGCCACTTCCGCCGCGTTGGCCGGGCGCCGAGTTGTTTCGCGGGGAGCTCACCCATTCCGCTGACTACCATCGTCCCGCGCCTTACGCCGGAAAACGGGTGCTCGTTGTCGGCGCCGGAAACAGCGGCGCCGAGATCGCGACTGATGTCGCTGAGCACGGAGCTTCGTTCACAGCGATCAGCATTCGCAGTGCGCCGCCGATCGTGCCGCGTGATCCGTTTGGGATGCCCGTGCAGCGCACCGGGTTGATCCTGAGCGCTCTGCCGCCACGCATCGCCGACAGGCTTGGCCGGATAACCGCGCGGATCGTACTCGGCGACCTCACAGCTTACGGGATTCCGCGGCCACAATGGGGGCCGTTCTCGTCGCGTCGCGTTCCCGTCATCGACGTCGGCTTCGTCGCGGCGGTCAAGCGCGGCATGATAAAAATCCGGCCTGCGCTCGAGCGGCTTACCGAGTCGAACGCCGTTTTCGCCGACGGGTCGGCGGAGCCGTTCGACGCAATCATTGCTGCGACCGGCTTCAGCGCGGGACTCGAGAACCTTATCGACGACGACCACGTACTGAACCAGGCGGGTGAGCCAATCGCCGAATCCGGCTCGCCGTCGAGCGTCCCGGGACTTTATTTCATCGGCTTCAACCACAGTTTACGTGGTCAGCTGTTCGAGTCGAACCTGGCGTCGCGACGCCTCGCAAGGAACGTCGGCTCTTATCTCTCACAACAGGAAAACTGAAATGCGTGCTGCCCTCGTTGGAATCGCGGGACTCGTCGCCGCCGGATGTGCCCCCGCGCCGGCAACCGTTCCGGCGCCGGTGACATCGACTTCGGAGCCGCTGTACATGCCGCGCGACGTCGCGTCGGCTTTTCGAAAGGGAACGCGATCGCCGGACGGCCGGCCCGGTCCCAACTATTGGCAGAATCGCGGACGCTACAACATCGCCGTCACCGCGCTGCCTCCGGATCGCACCATTCGCGGCAGCGAAGACATCACCTACTTCAACAACAGTCCGGACACCATTCGGAATCCGGTGATCAAGCTGCTGCTGAACATTCACAAGCCAGGTGCCGTGCGCGGCGGTGGCGCGTCGGCTGATTATCTGACGTCGGGCGTGCACATCGACACCCTGATCGTCAATCAGCAGCCGGTAGCGTGGCCCGCGGGCGACAATCCATCAACGTCACAGCGCTTCAGGCTGCCCGCGCCTCTGCTCCCACACGACTCGGTGCGACTCCATTTCAATTGGCATTACGAGATCTCGAAGGAGAGCGGCCGCGAGGGAATGATCGATTCGACGACGTGGTACCTGGCGTACTTCTATCCGCGCGTTGCGGTGTTCGATGACTACAACGGCTGGGACACCATGCCGTTCACCGACGTCCAGGAGTTTTACAGCGACTTCAACGATTACGACGTCGCGATCACCGTTCCCGCCAATTTCGTGGTGTGGGGAACGGGCACCCTGCTCAATCCATCCGAGGTGCTGCGTCCGACGACACTCCAGCGCTACAACCAGTCATTCACATCGGATCAGACCATTACCGTCGCATCGAGAGCCGACATGGCGGCGAAATCGGTGACGGCGCAGTCGCCGCGGAATACCTGGCGATTCCGCGCGACCGACATCCCCGATATGACCTACAATCTCAGCGACCACTACGTGTGGGATGCGGCGAGCGTGGTCGTGGACGACGCGACGCAGCGGCGCGCGAGCGTGCAGGCGGCGTACAACGACACCTCCGCCGACTTCCATCACATGGTGCAGTTCGCGCGTCACGGTCTGGATTGGCTGTCGCACAACTGGCCCGGAGTGCCGTATCCCTACGAGAAGAGCACTGTCGTTCAGGGATTCGCGGGGATGGAATACCCGATGATGGTCAACGACGAGAGCTACGCCGACACGGTGTTCTCACGCTTCGTCGCCGAGCACGAGATCGCACACACCTACTTCCCGTTTTACATGGGGATCAACGAGAGTCGGTACGCGTTCATGGACGAGGGATGGGCGACGACTTTCGAGTATCTGATCGGCACCGCGGATATCGGTAAGGAGCGAGCCAGCGAGTTCTTCAAGCAGTTCCGGGTGAATGGGTGGGCCGGAAATCCGTCAGCACTCGAGGACCTCCCGATCATCACGCCCGCCGATGCACTCGCGCCCCGCGCCTATGGCGACAACGCCTACGGCAAGGCGGCGCTCGGCTACCTCGCCCTGAAGGACATGCTCGGCGATGCCATGTTTCGAAGCGCGCTCCACGAGTTCATGGCCCGCTGGCACGGCAAGCATCCACTGCCGTGGGATTTCTTCAACACGGTGAACAACGTCACCGGGCAGAATCTGAACTGGTTCTGGAACGACTGGTTTTTCCGCAACGGTTACATCGATCTCGCCGTCAACGGCGTCGCGAAAACCGGCGACGGCTACGCGGTAACGATCGACAACGTTGGTGGGATGCCGGTGCCGGTCGACATCGAGACGCGTTTCGGCGACGGCACGACTCAGACCTTCCATCAGACGTCAGCGATCTGGCGCGCCGATCCTCGCCGTGCAGTGGTGCCCATTGCGACAGGCAAGACCGTCCAGTCAGTCGGGCTGCAGACGGGGATATGGGTCGACGCGGATTCCACCAACAATCGATGGAGCGGGCGGTAGGCCCGTCAACAGCGGGAAACCAACAGCGAAAAGAGTAGGTGAAGGGTGCGAGGCGATAGGGAGGAGGTGGGGAGGGGTGCGGCCGTTCCGGTGCCTGCCGCTACCTTTGCGGCGTCGGGGCCCGTCCCGTTTGCAGGTGCGGTAGTTTTTGATTTGGCGGAAAGGTCTCGAACGCCCGCACCTCTCGCGCCTCCTCCCAACCACCTCGCGCCCTCCACCTTACTCTTTTCGCCTTTGGTTCTTACCCATCCTCAACGCCAGCGTGCATCCGCAGTCGCTGCACGATCTCGAGCAGCTGACCCTGGATGGCCTCGAGCTCCCGATTCCCGCCGTCGCGGTCGATGGTGCCTTTCTCGAGCCCGACGGCCACGCGATTGAGGTACCTGATCTTCTCGATCATCTCATCGGTGGTGCGGCGGAGCTTGCCGAAGCGGCGCTTCTCGGACAGGGCGCGGTGGCAGCGCTGCTGGAGCTGCGCGTCGGTGAACTCCTTTGCCTTGCGCACGGCGTCGAGCACGCTGGTGCCCGGAACTCCGCCATGATCCTGGTAGAAGATCTTGGTCGTGGCGTCCGTGAACAGGAGACGGCCAATGTACTCGACCCCATCGTACCCGACGCTCAGGGAGACGAGGAACTTGTTGTTGTCGATCGTGATGACGCGGATCGGGTGCTCTGTTGATCCGGAGGCGGGCATAGTCTTTCAAGACTGTGCAGCGGGCTCAACCGTAACCTTTTGGGGCTAATTTTGGCGGCCCGTTCCCGCCCGAAGCACGTTGGTCCGAATTCACTGCACACAGCGAGGTAAAGGCATGGTCGTCGCGCGCCGTTTTTCATTTGCCGTCTCCATTTTCTTCTGCGCCGCATCCCTGGGAGCGCAGGCCCGCCGGCCGATCACCGATACGGATTTGTTCCGCTTCGTGTGGGCTGCCGACCCGCAGATCTCACCTGACGGATCGCAGGTCGCCTTCGTGCGCGTCACGGTCAACGAGGACAAGGATCGCTACGAGACCCAGATCTTCGTGGTGCCCGCCGACAGCAGTGCGGCTCCGCGCCCACTGACCTCGGGACGAAACGACCGATCCCCGCGCTGGTCCCCAAGTGGCCGCGAGCTCGCGTTCGTGCGCACGCCGGAACCCGTGGACGGGAAATCGAAGCCGGCCCAGATCTACCTGATCTCGATGACAGGTGGCGAAGCGCGCCGCATCACCGACGCCTCCAAAGGCGCCAGCAATCCGGTGTGGTCGCCCGACGGTCGCACCCTGGCATTTGTCTCGACACCCGACACCACCGTGGCGGACTCGGCGAAGAAATCCGCCGATACCGCGAGCAGGCGCCACGTCAGCGACGTGCGCATCATCACGCGCGCGCAGTACCGCTGGAACGGCGGCGGTTACACCGATCCCGGCGCGCACTCCCACATCTGGACCGTGCCGGCTTCATACGCACCAGGTGGCGCGCCGGCGAAGGCGAGGCAGATCACTTTCGGTGAGTTCGACGAGAACGAGCCGGTGTGGTCGCCCGACGGCGCGCGCCTGTATTTCACGTCCAATCGCAGGCTCGAGCCGTACTACGATCCCAGGAGCGACGAGCTCTACTCCGTGCCCGCTGCCGGCGGATCGATGGTGAAGGTTGCAGCGCTCGACGGCGGCATCGGGTCGATCGCGATATCACCGGACGGAAAGCGCATTGCTTTCACCGGAAGCGAGAACGCGAAGCCGCTCCGGTTCTACGACGAGGCCGACCTGTACGTCATGGACGCAACGCCCGGCGCCAAACCGCGCAATCTCACTACCGACTACGACTACGATGTCGAGGGCGGGCTGACCGCCGATCAGCATCCGCCGCGCGCGGGGAACGGCGGCGGAATCATCTGGGCAAAAGACGGCAGCTTGATCGTTGTCACTACCGAGAACGGACGCGCAAATCTGATGCGCTTTCCCTCGGCCGGGGGGAAGGGCAGCGCAGTGACATCGGGTGACCACGATGTCGAATCGTACACCGCGAGTGCCGACGGAACGAAGATCGTCGCTCTCGTCTCGACGCCGGTCAATATCGGTGATCTGTTCGTGTTCGACGCCGCCTCGCGCGCCCCGCTTCCTGCTGCACGTCAGATTACCCGGGTAAACGACGCGCTATTCAGTGCCCTCGACATTCCCGCACCCGAAGAATTCTCGTACAACAGCTTCGACGGCAAACGCATTCAGGGATGGATTCTCAAGCCGCCCGGCTTCAACGCGTCGCGGAAGTATCCGATGATCCTCCAGATTCACGGCGGGCCCAACTCGGCGTACGGCTACACCTTCACCCACGAGTTCGACTGGATGGCAGCGAAGGGCTACGTCGTGGTCTACGTCAATCCGCGTGGCAGCACTTCGTACGGGCAGGACTTCGCCAACATCATCCAGTTCCACTATCCCGGCGACGACTACAAGGATCTGATGGCCGGCGTCGACGAGGTGATCAAGCGCGGCTACGTCGACTCGACTCACATGGGAGTGACGGGCGGAAGTGGCGGGGGGGTTCTCACCAACTGGACCGTCGGCCACACCCACAGGTTCGCGGCAGCAGTGTCGCAGCGCTCGATTGCCGACTGGTCGGGCTTCTGGTACGCCGCCGATTTCACGCTCTTCAATCCGACGTGGTTTTCCGGCGCTCCATGGGAGTACCCGAAGCAATTCGCCGAGCTGTCGCCGATCACCTACATCTCCAACGTCACGACGCCGTTGATGCTGGTGGAGGGCGAGGCCGACATGCGCACCCCGCCGCCGATGGGCGGCGAGCAGATGTTCCGCGCGCTCAAGTACCTGCACAAGCCGACGGTGATGGTGCGCTTCCCGGACGAAACCCACGAGCTCTCGCGCTCGGGCAAACCCTGGCACCGGGTCGAGCGGCTACGGCACATCGTGGGTTGGTTCGATCGGTACCTTCAGGGGAAGGAGAGGCCGGAGTACGATGTTCAGTAAAGCACTGCAAAAGACGGGTGCGAGACGTCAGTAGCGTAGTAGCGAGTTAGCAGTTCACTACGTCGGGACGTCACCGGTGGCGCTCATAGCACAGGCAACTGCTTGTGCTCTGAAGGCGAGTAGAAACGTCCCGACGTAGTGAACCAATCACTGCCAGCCATGCCACTGACATCTCGCACCCGTTCTTTTGCAGTTTAGTTGTTCAGTTGCCGCCGCCGCCCGCCCTTTGGTAAACTTCGTTCCCCCCGGTAGGAGTCCGAATTGAACGTGCAGCAATCCATGATGACGAAAGCGCTTCGGCGCTGGCGCATCATTCCGGTGATCGTCATCGACGACGTCGCGCAGGCGGTTCCGCTCGCCAGCGCTCTCCTCGACGGTGGCTTGCCGATCGCCGAGATAACCCTGCGCACTCCCGCCGCGCTCGAGGCGCTGCGGCGGATGACCCAGGAACGCCCCGAGATCTTCGCCGGCGTCGGCACCGTGCTCAACGTGCGGCAGGCGGAGCAGGCGCGGAAAGCTGGCGCGCACTTCGTCATCTCGCCGGGCTTCAATCGCGCCGTCGTCGACTACTGCCTCGAGCACGATGTCCCGGTTTACCCCGGCGTCGCGACAGCGAGTGAGATCGAGGCCGGATTGGAGACCGGGCTCAATCTCTTCAAGCTCTGGCCGATCGTCACACTCGGCGGGCTCGAGTACCTGAATCTCCTCGCCGGTCCGTTCGCGGGTGTCGAGTTCAATCCGAGCGGCGGCATCACCGGTGCGACCTTCGAATCCTATCTCGCGCTCAAGAACGTCGTCGCCTGCGGCGGTCCCTGGGTCGCACCCCAGGACTGGATCTCCGGCGGTCAATTCGAAAAAATCCGCGCCGCCGTCCGCGACACCATCAACCGCGTCGACTCGCTCGGCGCGACGCAGAAGCGAGTCGTTGAGTCGCGCGAGGCCGTTGCTCGGTAGCTTCGCAGTCTGAGACCTGAGCGCTGACGACTGGCCCCTCTAGTCCCAAAGGTGGCAGGCTGGAGACCTGGTCAGAGGCACGGGTACCAGTTTATCCGGCGCATTCTATAGTGGCGTGACGCAGCGAGAAGGCGAATAGAAAAACTGCTACCAGAGCATCTCTGCACGTCTCTCCCACCTGCCACCTTTAGGACTAGGGGTGCCAGTCGAAGCGGTCAGGCCCCAGCCATGCGGGTATCAGCCTCGAGGTATCCACTCGGCAACCCGACATCGAGAAAATCCCCGCGCACGACGCACCCGTTCAGGTGCCCGCGCTTCAGTAGCAGCTGCATGACGGGGATGTCGTCGAGCTCCTTGCCGCGGGGCAGCGTCGCATCGACTTCGTCGATCGTATCAAAGACCTCGGGCAGAAATACGTAGCGGCCCACTCCCGTGAATGCCGACTTCGCGCCGGCGAGATCGAACGTTTTGCTCTTCGGCCCCTTATCCGGAATTCGCTCGATGATGAACTCGTTACCGTTCACGCCGCCCGGATAAATCGACGTCGGCCCGTATCGGTCCCGGTTGTCGGCCGTAAGCTCAACGATTGCGACGACACTTTTTCCCGTCGCCCCGTACACGTCGATGAGCTGCCCCAATGCCGGCTTGTCGCCGATGAAAAGGTTGTCGGGTAGCGCCACCGCCATTGGCGATTGACGCGCGAAGGAGCGCCCGAGTCGGATCGCATCAGCCAGCCCGCGCGGATTCGGCTGCACCACGACATCGACTCTCGCCGGCATTCCCGAACCGCCCGCCGCGGCGCGCACGACTCTCTCCAGATCCGACTTGCCCGGCGCAGAGACGATCAGTACGTCGGTGATTCCGCTCGCCGCGCACTCTTCCATCACCCTGAGCACCTGGGCCTTTCCCCCGATCGGCAGCAGCTCCTTTGCACCGCCGTGGGTCAATGTCGCCATCCGCGTGCCTTTGCCGCCGCAGGGGATGAGTGCCCTGGTGACCCTCGGTCGGGGCTCGCTCATTTGCCCGACGTTTCCACTCTGGCACCTGCCTCCGCATTGGTGAGCCACGTTCTGGCATCGAGCCCGAACGCGGATTTGTAGCTCGCGATCAGACTCGATTGCGCACCACTCAATGCGTCGAGCTCGCCGACGGCGATCGCGCACCCGCCCCACCCCGCGCCAGTGAGACGCGCGCCGCGCACGCCGCGAATTTTCCTTGCTTCACTCACGAACCAGTCGAGCTGCGGCGTCGAGCACTCGTACAGGGTCCGCAGAGATTCGTGCGACTGATACAGCAAATCGCCATCGACATCGCCGGTCTTCTTCAGCACTGCGACCAGACTTTCTACCCGCCGCGTCTCTTCAGTTACGTGCAACGCGCGCTTTTCCAGATTTCGCGGCAGATGCGCTGTCCGCACTTCCTCGGGCGTCGCCGCGGCAAGGTTCGCGAGCCCGGGCTGGCGAGCTCGCAACAGCTCGAGCGCTTCCTGACATTCCCGCTGCCTGACGTTGAACTGCGAGCCGCGCAGCGATCTCGGCGAATTGGTGTCGAAGATGAGCACCGCCTCCCGCATTTTCACCTGCTCCGTAGCGAGGGTATCACACCAGAGATGGAGCGCATGCCCCTTCTCGCCGAGCGCGGAGGCGAACTGGTCCATCACACCGCACGATACGCCGACGAACTGCGTCTCCACTCGCCATGACAGCAGCGCCAGATCCTTGAGTGACCGCGCATCATCAACGAGCTGAGCCAGGGTGATCGCGGTCGCCATCTCCAGCGCCGCCGACGAGCTCAGGCCCGATCCCGTCGGCAGATTGCTCGTCACGACCGCCTGTACCTGGGGCAACGCCGACTTGTCCTCGGCGAACGCAAAGACACCCGAGATGTAGTCCCACCATTCGCCGCTCCGTTCCACTAGGCGGGCATCGAATTCACCCGACTCGGCCGCGGTATCCGACACAATCCTGCTCCTGTCGGCGCCGGTGCGCTTCATCGCGACATAGGTGCGCCGGTCGATCGCGAGCGGAAGGACTTGCCCTCCGTTGTAGTCGGTATGCTCGCCGATCAGGTTCACCCGGCCTGGCGCCGAGCCGACCACATCGGGCTCACAACCGTAGGTCTTGAGAAAGAATTCCCGCGCCGCTGATGCGTTCATCGTTTCCACGAGTGGCTACCCATGCCGGAATTGTACCGGGAAAGACGGGAATGGTATTCTTATTCGATGACCGACGCCAAGCCGGGCACCACGGAGTACGTCCGCCGACTCGGCGTGTTCGACACGACGATGGTGGTCATCGGGGGAATCATTGGTGCCGGGATCTTCCTCAATCCGGCGATCGTCGCTCAGCGAGTGCACACCACGCCATTCATTCTCACCACCTGGGTGATCGGCGGAATCGTGGCGCTGATTGGCGCGCTCTACTTCGCCGAGCTGGGCGCGCGACGGCCGGAAGCGGGTGGCGGCTACATCTATCTCACCGACGTGTTCGGGCCACTACCGGCGTTCCTGTACGGCTGGACCTTCCTCTTCATCATCAATAGCGGCGGTATCGCTGCCGTCGCCGTCACCTTCGCGCGCTACACCGCCGATCTGTTCGCGCTGTCGCCGAGCTTCATCAAGCCGCTCGCGGCGGGCATCCTGGTAGCGCTGTCGGGGGTGAACTACCTGGGCGTTCGATCGGGGAGCATCACCCAGAACATTTTCACCGTGCTCAAGCTGCTGGCGCTGGCGGTACTGATCGCAACGGGAATCTTCTTCGGGCGGAACGCGGTGCCTGCGATCTCCAGCGGTGCCGACGTCATTCAGGGCATCGACACCGTCCGCGCCCTCGGCTACGCTCTGATCCCGGTGCTATTCGCGTACGGGGGTTGGCAGTACTCGAACAACATCGCCAGCGAGATCGTCGCGCCCGAGCGCACCATTCCGCGGGCGATGACGATCGGAATGTTCGTTGTCGTCGCGGTGTACGTGCTCGCCAACGTCGCGTACGTGCGCGTACTCGGCGCGGCGGGCCTCGCCACGAGTCTGGCTCCGGCGGCTGACACCATGCGCTCGGTGATGGGACCGATTGGAGGCGCGTTGATGGCAGCGGGAATAGTCGTCTCGACGATCGGCTTCGTGAACAGCGGCATTTTGTCGGCGCCGCGAATGCTGCAGGCGATGGCGGCGGACGGATTGTTCTTCAGGTTCGCGGCGAAGCTTCACCCCAAGTACCACACTCCGGCCGGGGGCATTCTGATCCAGGCCGTGTGGGCGATTGCCCTCGTGCTGTCGGGAACCTACGGCCAGCTGCTCGACTACGTCGTCTTCGGCGACTGGATTTTCTTTGGCCTGATCGTGGCGACGGTGTTCGGCTATCGCCGGCGCGACGCGCGTGGCGTTGGAACCGGCTCAAGCACGTACCGCGCGCCAGGCTATCCGGTTCTGCCCGCCCTTTTCGATCTCGTCGCAGCCTTTGTCGTCGTGAGCGCGATCTGGTCCAATCCCCGCAACGCGATGCTCGGCGTAGTGCTGATGGCGCTCGGCGTACCGGCGTTCCTTCATTGGCGGCGACAGAATCGCGTCGCGGCGATCGATCCATGAGCCCGACGGGGAAGTCCGGGCCTCGCCCGACGGGGCCGCGGCCGCTGACGAGCAGCCATCTCGAGTGGTCGAAGGCGCACGGCAACGTTAGGTACAATCTCGCCGTGAGCGGAGTGACACCGCTCGACGTGACGCACATCGCGCCCTCGGTCGATGACTTCACGATGGTCGCCGACAACGAGTACGGTTGGCAGCCGCTGCTCGACCGAATCGCGCGCCGCTACGGCGTCGGGCCGGAGAACGTCGTGCTCGCGCACGGAACGTCGATGGCCAACCATCTCGTCTACGCCGCGTTGCTGGACCCCGGCGATCAGGTACTGGTCGAAAGTCCGGGCTACGATCCGCTGCAGGTGGTCCCCGAATTCATGCAGTGCGATGTGCGCACCTTTCAGCGCCGAGCTGCCGATCGTTATCGGCTCGACGTCGGGTTGATAGAGAGCGCGCTCACTCCGCGCACCGCACTCATCGTCGTCACCAATCTCCACAATCCGTCCGGCGTGCTGGCGACGCGTCGTGAGCTCGAAGCGCTGGCGCAATTGGCCGATACCTACGACGTCGATGTGCTGATGGACGAGGTTTACCTCGAGTGGGTATACGGGCGCGGCGAGCCACACTCGGCGATCAATATCTCACCGCGGTTCGTGACGACCCGCAGTCTGACCAAGGTGTACGGGATGGCCGCGCTTCGCGCCGGCTGGATCCTCGCCGAGCCGGGCATCGCCGACCGAGTGCGAAAGCTGAACGGTCTGTTCACGAACTCGATGGCGCATCCGACCGAGCGACTCGCCGCGCGCGCCCTCGACCATGCCGACGCTCTCCTCGCATCCGGCCGTGCCCGCGTCGATGCGCACGCCAGGCTCGTCGCCGATTTCATCGCCGCCAATCCTCGGCTGTCTTGGACCCCGCCGGCCGCCGGGACAGTCGGTTTCGTGAAACTCGACACCGGCCGTGTCGACGAGTTCGTCGAGGAATTGCTGGCGGAGTTCGATACCCTGGTGGTGCCGGGCCGGTTCTTCGGAGCGCCGGACTACTTCAGGATCGGGTGGGGGATGGCGAGCCCAGTGCTGGAGGAAGGACTGCGTCGTTTGGGACGGCTACTGGCGAAGTAGCGGGCCACCCCTCGTACAAAAGCGGGCAGCTGCAAGCTTCACAGCAGCCATGCCAACAGCACGGCACGTCCGCGCCCTTTCACCATTCCAACTGCGGACTCGGACGACGAGACGCGATGCTTCCCGAGAGCTGTCAGCGTGGCAGCTGTAAAGCTTGAGGCTGCCCGCTTACGTACGAGCGCTGGCCAGCCGAAGCGCGCGAATCCAGACCCCGCGAAAAGCTAAGACCCGTGCGCCCCCGGCGACCCAACCGACCTCTCCCTTCCGCGAACGATCTCGACTCTCAGCTCGTACCACCCATCCGCCTGATAATACAAAACCCGGACGTCGTGATGTCCTCCGGTCAAAGCCGCGAAATCGACGGTGGACTCGTGCGCCTTCCAATTGTCGATCACCAACGCGCCATCCAGCCAGACCCTCACCCCATCATCACTGATCGTCCGAAGCGTGTACTCGCCCGGCGCGAGATCGACCGAGCCTGACGCATCAACGACGAAGTTCTCGCGCGGCACGTTCGGGAGCGCGCGGTACCCCATGTAGTCCAATCGCGGGACGTGTACGGTCATGACGGAATCGAGGGAAGCGATCTTTTCGGGGTGCGAGCGCGGATCGCTGGCGCTGTCCGTCCATTTGAAGAATCGCGCCGTCCAGTCGATGCGCGGCTCGAAGCGTGAGTACGAGAATGTGTAAGGCCGACCCGCCGCAAGCTCGACCCCCGACGGGGATACCGTTGCCGCGCCGACGTATTCCATCGTCACCTTCCAGTCTCCGAGCGAATCCGGGTTGGGCGTCACGCTAATTGTGTCGCCAATCACACCGCTCTCGCTCGACACCGCTGCAATGCCGCGCCGATCCGTAACCCGCCAGCGGCCGCGCGGTCCCAACACGCGCAGCCGAAGGGGAACCTCTCGCGTGCTGTCGACCGGCCAGAGCCTCGGCGAGCGATAATCATACGGCCCCCACTCGTCGACGAGGATCGCCGAGCGCGGACGCCCGGCGAGTGACGTATCGGGCCGGGCCGGCATGAAACCGCCGCGCAGCGG
>DASSNV010000089.1:0-5949 GCA_035701245.1 Gemmatimonadaceae bacterium
ACCGGCCGAAACTGGAACACCGTGATGAAGCTCGGCATCATCGCCAAGACCGGCTCCGCGAAACTGACACCCATTGCGCCGCGGAAACGGATATAGGTCTCAGAATTTGGATTCTGGCACCTGAGCGCTAACGACTGGCCACCGTAGTCAAAAAGGTGGCAGGCGGGAGACATGGTCAGAGGGCACAGAGGTCAGTTCATCCGGCGCATTCTATAGTGGCGTGACGCAGCGAGAATGCGAGTTGAAGACTGACTTACTGAGCATCTCTGAGCGTCTCTCCAACCTGCCGCCTTTTGGACTAGGGATGCCAGTCGCCAGCGCCCAGCCCCCAGAATCCGCCTTCAGTCCGCAGCCCCAATAGCGTCGAGGAGTTTCTGGTGTATCCCCCCGAACCCGCCATTCGACATGATCAGCACGACGTCCCGCGGCCTTAGCCTCGGCGCGAGATCGCTGACAATTGCGTCCGCGTCCTTGAGCTCCTTTGCGGTTTTGCCGGACGCGCCGAGATCCCGAACGAGCTGCCCCAGATCGAGCGCCGTCTCCTTGGTGTAACGGTCGGGCCGGAACAGCGACGCGAAGACAATCTCGTCGGCACCCCCGAACGCGCGCGCGTAGTCGTCCTGAAATTCGCGGCGCTGCGCGGTGTAGCTCCTCGGCTCGTACACCGCGACGATGCGGCGGCCGGCGTACTTCTGCCGCACCGCCTCGATCGTTTCGCGGATCGCGGTTGGATGGTGCGCAAAGTCGTCGATCACGACGATGCCGCGGACTTCGCCGCGCACCTCCATCCGTCGCTTCACGCTGGCGAAGGTGCGGAATCCTTCGCGCACCCCGTCGCGATCCGCTTTCACCGATTCAGCAGCCGCGATCACCGCCAGCGCATTCCTGACGTTGAACGAGCCGGCGAGCGGAGTCTCCACCCGGCCCCATTCGTCGCTCGATCGAAAGGCACGAAACCGCGTGCCCTGCTCGCCGAACTCCACGTCCCGCGCGTGCCAGTGCGGTTGATTCGCGGGCATCTTCAACGCGTCGTCACCGTAGGCGAACGACTCAACCGGCGCCGGTGACTTCGGCGCCAGCTCGCGCACGATCGGCGAGTCCCACCCCGCGATCACCACTCCGTTCTTCGGCACCAGATTCATGAACCGCGAGAACGCGAACTTGTATGCCTCTTCGTCGCGGTAGATGTCGGCGTGGTCGAACTCGATGTTGTTGACGATCGCGGTGTCCGGCAGGTAGTGCCACATCTTCGGACCCTTGTCGAAGTACGCAGTGTCGTACTCATCCGCTTCGATCACGAAGTACTTCGAATCTGTGAGCCGGAACGACGTCCCGAAGTTCTCGGCGACCCCTCCGATCAGAAAGCTCGGATTGAGACCCGCGGCGTCGAGAACCCACGCCAGCAGCGAAGTCGTGGTCGTCTTCCCATGCGTGCCGGCAACCGCCAGGGAATGGTGGCCCCAAATGAACTCTTCTTTTATAGTAGCGGCCGCCGAAGTGTAGCGGAGCTTCCGGATGAGCACTTCCTCGAGCTCCGGATTGCCGCGTGAGATCGCATTGCCGACGATTACAATGTCTGGATTCGGTTTCAGATTCTCCGGCCGGTACCCCTGATTGTAGGAGATTCCCATCGCCTGGAGCCCGGTGGACATTGGCGGGTATACGTTCTCATCGGAGCCGGTGACGGTATGACCGGCCGCCTTGAGCAGCCCCGCGAGCGACGCCATCGCCGTCCCGCCGATTCCGATCAGATGGTAGTGAAGTGAGCTCCCGCTGCTGCCGGCGTTTCGCGCCATTCTTCCTCGTCTGTCGACATGCCTTCGGTGTACTGGAATCTACATTGCTCTTATGATATGCCCGCCGGCCGCCCGATCGCGCCGCGGTGTCGAAACGCAGTGCTGCTCCCAGCCGTAGGGCTGAAACACCCCAACTAGATTCATGCCGCAAAGAGCCAATCGATTCTGGACGATCTTTCTCGTAACGGTCCTTCTCGACGTCACGACGAAGCGCTTCGCAGTAGCGCAGCTGACTCCACCGTACGTCCCCCACGACATCATCGGCGATTTCCTGCGCTTCACTCTCGCCTTCAATCCCGAAGGAGCGATGAGCTTCTCGCTGGGCCCCTCATCCCGCTGGTGGTTCGTGCTGCTGTCCTTCGGCACCTTGTTCGTGCTTGCCTACATGCTGCGACAGACCCCGCGCGAGGACCGGCTCCAGATCGCCTCGATCGCGCTCATCTGCGGCGGCGCCGTCGGAAATCTCCTCGATCGACTTCGCTCCGCGCGCGGCGTCGTCGATTTCATCGACATCGGGATCGGGACCCATCGGTTCTGGACCTTCAATCTCGCCGACCTCGCGGTGACCAGCGGCACCGCGATGCTGACCTGGATTCTTTGCGTGCGCGCCGCGAAGGAAGAGCGCCGCGCCCACGCACTGGCGGGCGCGCCGAGCCGCGCCTTCGACGAGCCGAACTAGTCGTCCTTCTGGCCGAAGATGGCCATGTTGGAGCTATGCCCCGGATTCACTTTCTTGTCGGGGTAGATCCAGTGGACGGCCTGGTTGACCGCGGTCGCCGCCTCGCCGAACCCCGTCGCGATCAGCTTGAGCTTGCCGGGATAAGTCGTGATGTCACCCGCAGCGTAGACCCCCGCGCGGCCCGTTTCCATCAAGCTGTTGACGACGATCTCTTCCTTCTCGCAGTTGAGCCCCCATTCCGCCAGCGCGCCGATGTCGCTGATGAAGCCGAGCATCGGCAGCACCACGTCGGCGTCGATGTCGCGGGTGGTTTTTGACTTGACGTCGCGCACCGTGACACCGGTGAGCTTGTCGTCGCGCGATAACACATCGTGCAGCTCGTGGAACGGCAGCAGCGTCGTCCGGCCCGCGCCCGCCGCCGCAATGACGTCGGCGACGGTGGCACTGTGCGCCCTGTACCTGTCGCTCCGATGGACGAGGGTCACGGCGCGAGCGCGGTCCCGCAGCTGCTGCGCCCAGTCGAACGCCGAGTCGCCGCCGCCGATGATGACGATGCTCTGGCCGCGAAATTCGTCGGGGTTCGAGACCCGATCGAAGATCCCCTTCCCGTACCATGGCTCCGCGCACGCCTGAGGAAGCCGTCGCGGCGAGAACGCGCCGATCCCCGCGGCAATCACGATCGCGCGGGTGGGAAAGCGATCGGTCTCGGTGACGAGCACGAAGTGATCGTCGTTGCGCTCGAGCGCCGTTACGTTCTGATTGAGGTGCGACTTGAACTGGAACTGCGACGCCTGCTCGACCAGCGCGTTGACGAGGTCCTTGGCCAGGATCTTCGAGTAGCCGCCGACGTCGAAGATGTATTTCTCCGGGTACAGCGCGGTCAGCTGTCCGCCGAGCTGGGGCAGCGCGTCGACGATCTGTGCGGTCGCCCCGCGCATGCCGGCATAAAAAGAGGCGAACAGCCCGGTCGGGCCGCCGCCAATGATCGTTATGTCAGTTATCTCATGAGTCATTCGTAGAGCGAAATATATCCCATGACGGAACCCCGATCTCGCGAACAACCGACCCTCGCAACGCCCCGACTAACGCTTCGCCCGTTCATCGCCGACGACGCGTTCGATGTGGAGCGACTGGCGGGCGCGCGCGAGATCGCCGATACGACACTCAATATTCCGCACCCGTATCCGCACGGCGGCGCCGCGCAGTGGATCGCGTTGCATGGCCCGGCGTGGATCGATGGCACGGGCGTCACGTTCGCAATTGTCAGCAACGAAACGGCGAGGCTCGTCGGCGCGGTAGGCCTCACCATCAAACGCGAGTTCGCGCGCGCCGAGCTCGGGTACTGGATCGCCAAGGCTAAGTGGGGTCGCGGGTACGCGACAGAAGCGAGTGAAGCGATTCTGGATTTTGGTTTCCGGACGCTGGGCCTCCACCGCATTCAGGCCCACCACCTCGTCCGAAATCCAGCTTCAGGCAGGGTGATGCAGAAACTGGGGATGCGGCAGGAAGGAATCGAGCGCGACGCCGTCATCAAATGGGGTCGTCACGAAAGCATCGTGCTTTACTCGATTCTCGAGCCGGAGTGGCGCGAGTCCCGGTCCGCCCGCTGACCGTCCCTGGCCGAACCCTTCCAACTATTCATCGAGCGGGGCGACAGCGACAGTCGCGGTCCCATCGCCGCGGTAGCGAACCGTGACCGTCCACGGCTGACAACACACCTCGCAGTCCTCGACGTACTCCTGCTCGGCGCCGCCGCCCGGATCGATCGCGATCTCGACTGTCTCGTTGCAGTACGGGCAATAGACCGTCGCCGCCGTTTCCGCCGTTCCGTCGCCGAGGGGGAATTCTTCGTCGAGAATGTCTTTATCGTTGGGGATGCGCATCTCGTTAGGATGGTGTTATTGGCTGGGAACGACAACTGAAGAATACCGGCGGGCGGCCGTGGGCGGGCCGGCTCGAGGCTCGGGCTCGTTTTCCTAAATACTAAGGAAGACTACCAGCTAGGAGCTGCGGGCGGAGCCGCTGGCGGCACCGAGCATGGGTTGGATGAACAGCGTGGCTTGGCTCCGAGTGCGGTTTCCAAAAAAAGCTCGGAGCCGCCCGCTGCTTCGCCCATCGCTATTAGCTGGTAGTCTTCCTTGATATTTCGGAGATGAGCCCCTGGCCTCGAGCCGCCAGCCCGCCGCCGCCCGCCGGTAGTCTTCTTTTGCAGTTGAACTTTCCAGATCAACGTAGATTTCCGACCATGAAGATCTACACCAAGACCGGCGATGCTGGCGACACTGGCCTGTTCGGCGGCGGCCGCGTTCCCAAAGATGATCCGCGGGTCGAAGCTTACGGCGACGTCGACGAGCTCAACGCCCTGCTCGGAATGGTGAGGGCGGTCGAGCCCCTGCCCCGCATCGACGAAGTTCTGGTCCCGATCCAGCGCGACCTGTTCAGCATCGGGGCCCTGCTCGCAACGCCGGATCTCGACAAAATGCACCGGCATCTGGCGAAGGCGAACATCGACTCGCGCCGGATCGAAGCCCTCGAGCACGCCATCGATGAATGCGACCGCGAGCTCGAGCCGCTCAAGGCGTTCATCATCCCCGGCGGCAGTCGCAAAGGCGCAACCCTCCACGTCGCGCGCACCGTCTGCCGCCGCGCGGAACGCCGGGTCGTGCGCCTGCACCACGACGTCGAGATCCCCGAGCTGGTCGTGATCTACCTCAATCGCCTCTCCGATCTGCTCTTCACCCTTGCCCGCCTGGCGAACGTCCTGACCGGCGCAGGTGAGGTCACCTGGTAAGCGGCCGCGGCGGGTTAAAAAAGCAGGGGTCCACCCGCGAGATCCAGCTCGGGCGCACCACCATCCACATCGGCTCGGGCGCTCTGGCGAAGGTCGGTGAAATCGTCGCCTCTGCCGCCCCTGCCCATCGCTACGCTATCATCACCGACTCCAACGTCCGGCCCCTGTACGCGGACCGCGTCGCGGCGCAGCTGAAAACTGTCGCCTCCGATATCCTGACCGTGCCCGCCGGCGAGTCGAGCAAAACCCGCGACACCTGGGCGCGGCTGACCGACCAGATGCTGGCCCGCGGGCTAGGCCGCGACTCCGCTGTGATTGCCCTCGGCGGCGGCATGATCGGCGACCTCGCGGGGTTCGTTGCCGCTACCTATATGCGTGGGATTCCGGTGGTCCAGATTCCGACCACCCTGGTTGCGATGGTCGATGCCTCGATCGGCGGGAAAACCGCCGTCGACACCTACGCGGGAAAGAATCTGGTGGGAATTTTCCACCCGCCGGCCGCTGTCGTAAACGACCCGCAAACCCTTGGTACACTTCCACTTAGGGAAATTCGTGCGGGAATTGCAGAGATTGTCAAGCATGGCGTAATCGCTGACGAGCCTTATCTTCGTCAGGTCGCCAATGCGCTTTTCGAGGTGCTGTCGACCGGCGGTCAGGCGAGTGACACGATGCTCGCGCTCATC
>DASSNV010000090.1:0-53073 GCA_035701245.1 Gemmatimonadaceae bacterium
AACTGCAACTTGTATCTATGACTTCTGAAGGCCGTAGCGCACTTTCTTCTGTGCGGCAGCTCGATGCAACTGGGGGTCTCAAGAGCCCGTCGTTCAGCCAGAGCGTCGCACAACCAGTCGCAGTGAGCCCGGACAGTTGCCTGGGGGCGAACCCCGCATCACACAAGTATGGGCAGCAGCGACGTCGGCGGAAGGGAGGTCATATGGGGATGCAAGGCGGTGTTGCTGCGGCGGTGGTCGTTGGGATCGACGTCTCAAAGGAGCACCTCGATGTTGCGGTGGGGGCTGGTGGAGAGAGCTGGCAGGCTCTGAACGACGAGGCGGGCATCGCTGAACTGGTCAGGCGTGTGAGCCGAATCAAGCCGAGCCTGGTAGTGCTGGAAGCCACCGGTGGCTACGAGCTTTCGGTGAGTTGGGCTCTTGCCTCAGCTCATATGCCGCTCGTTGTGGCAAATCCGCGGCAGGTACGCGAGTTCGCTCGTGCCACAGGGCGTTTGGCCAAGACTGACTCTATCGATGCTCGAGTGCTGGCTGCATTTGCAGCGCAGATAAGACCCGAGCCGCGTCCGCTGGAGGACGAGGCAGCGCATGAGTTACAGGATCTCCTTAGGCGCCGGGGTCAGCTCGTGGAGATGATCTCTGCGGAGCGGCATCGGCTGGCGCTGGCGAGGAAGATCGTACGCAAGAGTCTGAAGAAGCACATCGACTACCTCGAGCGCGAGCTAAGGATCACCAACACCGATCTCACCCGGCTCATTCAGGAGAGTCCGGTGTGGCGGGAGCGGGACGATCTGCTGCAAAGCGTGCCTGGAATCGGCCAAGTGGTGTCGCAAACGATCGTGGCCGAGTTACCAGAGCTGGGCAGACTGAACAGACGCGAGATCGCATCGCTGGTGGGCGTCGCCCCCATTAACCGCGACAGCGGCAGGAGACGGGGCGTCCGCTCCACCTGGGGCGGAAGGGCAATAGTGAGGCGCGCGGTATTCATGTCGGCCTTGGTCGCCGTACGATGGAACCCGGCAATACGTGCCTTTTATGTGCGCCTGGTCGCCGCTGGAAAGCCCAAGAAAGTGGCGCTGACGGCATGCATGCGAAAATTGCTCACCATCCTCAACACGATGCTGCGCGAGAAGCGCGCGTGGGATCCAGCGTACACGACTAATCCGGCTTGACAACCATTACACAAGACAGTTGCTGAACGGGCGGGCGGCGTCCGGGATCAGGCGCCTGGCGTCAGGTTACGACCGTGGGACGTACTCTCGGTGCGAAACGCAGTTGCCTTTAGAGTGAATGCCGCGGCAATACGTCCCACGGCAGTCACCCGCAGCCTCTAGCCTGCCCAACTGACGCCTCCCGCCCGTTGTGTTGCAGTTTCAAAACTGTTCACCTGATTCGCAGCACGTCCTCCACCCCACCCGCATTCCCTCGCTGCAAAAGGTGGTGGGCATCCCGGAGCGCGCTGATTTCGCGGGGCCAGGTGAATCGCGAGCAGGCTTCGTCGATCGACAGCCACTCGTAGCGCTGGTGCTCCTCGCCGATTACGACGGTGACGTCGTCGGGGACGAATGCGGCGAAGGTAATGCACATCTGGATGGTCTGGCTCTCGTGCAGGAAAAAGCTGCTCACGGTCACATTGTACAGCGCGTCAGGCTCGAGCCCGGTTTCTTCGCGCAGCTCGCGGACGGCCGCGTGCTCAGGCCTTTCGTGCATGTCGATCTTGCCGTACACGGTCTCCCACGACCCGGGCCGCTTACCGTCGGAAGATCGTTGGAGGAGCAGAACCCGCCAGTCTCCGCCATTGTGCCTGATGGCGAAGATCTCGATGACGCCGGGGCTGATCTTTGTCATTGATTGTTGGACGGGTCGCTCGTAGACAGTTGCCTTCGGCGAATAATAAGCAGAGCCAACGCTCGAGTCGCGCGAAGTCTCGGGCTCGATCACTCGCATGAGCTCCTGCGCGCTGGTGTTGCCGGCGAGCAGGTGCGCGCAGCCGCATCCCCATAGCGACCGCGTTCCCGAGGCGCGCGCCGCGGCAAGCAGGGTCTCGGGAGGTTCGCCGGTCGCGATCGACCGTTCGATCTCTGGCGTCGCGACGAGAACTTCGGTGACAGCGACGCGCCCGGCGTATCCGGTCATCGAGCATTCCTTGCAGCCCATCGAGATGTAGATGAGCGAATCCTCTGGAACCGACCCGACGAGGCGACGCGGGACGCCCGCGTTGGCGACCAGCCTGCACGCGGGACACAGCCGGCGAATCAGGCGTTGCGCGACGATTCCCTTGAGTGCGCTCGCGAGCTTGACTCTGTCGACGCCGAGATCGGTCAGCCGGACGATCGAGCTACACGCGTCGTTGGTGTGCAGCGTGGCGAAGACCATGTGCCCGGTGAGCGACGCCTGGATCGCGATCGCGGCGGTCTCGCGATCCCGGATCTCGCCGATGAGAACTACGTCGGGATCCTGGCGCAGCACCGATCGGAGCGCGGACGCAAACGTGAGCCCCGCCTTTTCGTGGATTTGAACCTGGACGATTCCGGGAATTCGATATTCGACCGGATCTTCGACGGTGATGATGTTGACGCCGCGATTCTGGAGGAGCCGGAGCGCCGCGTACAGCGTGGTAGTCTTCCCCGATCCCGTCGGTCCGGTGACCAGAATGAGTCCCTCGCGGACATCGAGCAGCTTCTGCATGCGCGGGCCATCGACGGGATCGATGCCCAGGGATTCGACGGAACGGAGCGCGGCGCGCGAGTCGAGGATGCGGATGACGACCTTTTCGCCGTGAGAGGCGGGCAGTGTCGAGACTCTCAGATCCACCCTGGCGCCGTCGATTGCAACGCGCGCGCGACCTCCCTGCGGCCGAAGCCGGTCGGCGATGTCCATCTGGGACATGATCTTGATCCGCGACACCAGCGGAATGCCCACTGCCTTGGGCAGCTCCAAGACATCCTTGAGAATCCCGTCGATCCGGTAACGCACCGCGATTCCGGTCTCGCCCGACTCGAGGTGGATGTCGCTCGCTCCCTGCGCGATGCCCTCGGCTACGATGTGATCGACGAGCTTGATGACCGGCCGCTCGGCCTCCTTTTCGTCGATGATGGTTTCGGTGTCCTCGAACTTTTCGATTACCGGCTGCACCGATGGCGTCGGCGCAAGATCGAGCAGCTTGCTCACGCGTTCGACCGGTGCATAGACCTCGTCGATGCGCTCCTGAATCCGCTCCGGCGCGGCGAGGGACATCCGCACGCGCCGGCGCGTCACGAAGGCGAGCAGCTGCTCGCAATCGAGGTCGTACGGGTTGGAAGTGGCGATATCCAGAACGGAATCGGAGATCGCGAGCGGCAGTACACCGAATCGGCGCGCCAGCTCTTCGCTCACGCACTTGAGCGCGGCGGCGCTCACCACCAGCTCAGTCGCGATTCTGAACCGGGTATGTTTCGAAAGCGCGGCCAGCAGTGCGGAGTCGGTCAGTGCGCCGCTATCGACGGCGGCGCGCCAGTAACTGCTGCCGACCGCTGATTCGATTTCGTCGACGGCGCTCTTTTCCAGCAGCGCTCTCAGGATCGGGAGCAGCCACGCATCAGTCGGCTCGGCTGTGGCACTCGTCGTCGTCATCCCGCAAGGTAGGCCGCACCCGTCGGAAACCATGGCCAATTCTATCCGCCCCGCATCACGGTGACACAGGCGACTCTGGCCTCGTCTCTGAGTATGCGCTCGCTCTCGCGACACACGGTGGGTCTCTTCATTCTCTTGATGAGCGTCTGCACCTCAGCGCCGATGCTGGCTCAGGGTGTCTGCAAGTCGCTCCCTGAAGCGCGACGATTGACTGAGCGGGGTTGGACGGCCTATCGCGCAAACGACATCACGACAGCGAGCGCTGAATTCAAGCGGGCATTGGCACTTTGCCCAAAGGAGCCGGGCGCTCTGACGGGAGCGGGTTACGCCGCCATGCGTCAAAACCTGGTGGTGGCAGCGAGATCGTACTTCGCGCGGGCCCTCGCGATAGACTCGAGCTCATACGACGCTGCGACTGGCGCCGGGATGGCAGCGTACCGCGCGAACGACCTGCCAGGCGCTCGCAAAGCATTCGAGCGGGTATTGCGAATGGCGCCCGCGGATTCGACCGCGCAATGGTACCTCGCGCGGTTGCCGGGCGGACGTACGGAAGCAGTGCTCTCCTCGCGCGCCCGCCCCGCAGTGACATCGATCGTGGCGCGGACCGGCAGACGCATTTTTGAAATCAGCGACGGCAAGGGCGGCTGGTCACCAATGTGGATCAAGGCAGTGAACCTCGGCGCAGCGCTGCCGGGGAAATTCCCAGCCGAGTTTCCGCCCAACGACAGCACCTACGAGCGTTGGATCTCGGTGGTGGCCGGAATGGGCGCCAACGCGATTCGCGTCTACACCATCCACCCGCCGCACTTCTATGCCGCGCTCAGAAGCTGGAATCTCGCGCATCCCGCGCATCCGATCTGGCTGATCCACGGAGTCTGGACAGAGCCGCCCCCGGGAAAGAAGGAAGAAAAGTACGACGACCCGGCGTGGCTCGCCCAGTTCAGGGACGAGATGAAGCGTGTCGTTGCACTGGTGCACGGCGACGTGACCATCCCACCGGCCCCCGGCCACGCGAATGGCCGATACACCGCCGACGTATCGACGTGGACCCTCGCCTTCATCATTGGCCGCGAATGGGAGCCATACTCGGTGGTCGCGTACAATCAGGCGCGACGCGGGAAAACGAGTTTCGCCGGCAAGTACATCACGATCGCGGATGGCAATCCATTGGAGATTTGGCTCGCCGAGCAGTGCGACTACGTGGTTTCGTTCGAGATGGACCGCTACAACGCCCAGCGACCGATCGCCTACACCAACTGGCCGACTCTCGATCCGCTCGATCATCCGACGGAGACGGGCAAGGATCAGGAAATCGCGCTTCTCAAGAAGCGCGGTGAGAAGATCGTCGAGATGCCGAAGGAATACGACAACGACGCCGTCGGGCTGGATGCAGCAAAGATGCATTCAACGGCTGCGTTCCCCGCCGGCGTTTTCGCATCCTATCATGCCTACCCTTACTATCCGGAGTTCATGGTCGTCGACCCAGGCTATGGTCGCGCGCGATCGCCGGAAGGGCCGAGCAACTACTTCGGGTACCTGCGAGAGCTGGTGGCGCACCATGGTGACATGCCGGTGGTGATCAGCGAGTACGGTGTGCCTTCGTCGCGCGGGATCGCCCACATCCAGCCGCAGGGCTGGAACCACGGCGGGCTGTCGGAGGAGCAGCAGGCGGCGGCCGATGCACGACTCACGCGCGACATTTACGCGGCCGGCGCGGCTGGCGCCGGGCTCTTCTCGCTCATCGACGAGTGGTTCAAGAAGAACTGGGCGGTGATCGACTTCGAGTATCCACCCGACCGCAAGCGGCTCTGGCTCAACCCACTCGACGCCGAAGAAAATTATGGTGTGATCGCGATGCGGGCGGGGCGGAAGGGGTCGAGCGTGGTGATCGATGGAGATACCACGGATTGGCGTGGCAACGAGCCATTGTATTCAGAGCCGATGCCGGTCAGCGCGCCGCTCCACCTCAAGGCCCTGCGCGTCGCCCATGACGAAGCCTACGTGTACCTGCGGCTCGACGTCGGAAAAATCGACTGGGCGCGCGCGCACTATCAGATCGGCATCGACACCTACCGGCGCGATCTGGGCGACACCCGAATGCCTGCCACCGGTCTGCATTCTCCGGTCGGCCTCGAGTTCGTGCTCGATCTTTCCGGGCCGGGGTCGAGCCAGGTGCTCGTCGACCATCCGTACAACCTTTATCGACCCGTCGTGATCCCTGGCAGCAAGCCGACGGCCGTGCAGTACGTGCTGAACCCGCCGTTCCGCACCGTCGCGAACAATGCTGGAAAATGGGATTCACTGGTAGTCGTCACCAACCGGCGGCGGATCGGTCGCGACGGCAGGATCTTCGACCCGATTTCGTACAGCCGCAATCGGCTGCTTTTCGCGCGCCAGTCAGACAATTCTCTCGCGGACTGGTATGCAGATCCTCGGGCAGGTGTGATCGAGGTCAGGATTCCGTGGGGGATGCTGCAAGTCGTAGATCCTTCGTCGCGCAGCGTGCTATTCGGAAACCCGAGGACTGGCAAGGTCGACGCAGCAGTCACCGATGGGTTCCGGTTCGTCGTCGAGAGCTACGATCCGGAGAAGGGCTCGGCGGGTGAGACTCTACCTCGCAACATGGCTACGACGAAACCGTCCGACCTTCCGACGTGGACGTGGCCGACGTGGGAACAGCCGACCTGGCACACGGAGATCAAGCCGTTGTTTGGAGCAATGCAGAAAGCTTTCGCTGCAATCCCCGACCGTCCGGCTGGGCGTTAGCAGCCGGTCGCCTTCCTAGAAGCCGAATCGGGCGCGCAGGGTGAACGAGTAGAAGTGGTACTCGCTGCCGCCCGTCTGGCCCGGGCCTGCGACGTTCGCGTAGGTACCTGAAGCGCTGAACTCGTGGGCGGGATCGAATCGATAGCCCATGGTGAGCGCCGCGCGTTCGGCGAGCCGCGACGCCGGACTCGCTCCGAAGAGCTCGACGGTCTGTCTGCCGAGTCCGACATCACCTTCGGCGTTCCAGCCGAGCGTGGCGCCGACGCGGCCCCGACCGCTCGCTTCCGCGAGGGTGTATCTGCGCGGCGAGAAGTATCCATCGGACGACGTGGTGTCGTACCCGAACTGTCGCGCGCCGACTGCAAGGCTCCAGCGACGATTGTAAGTCCAGCGGAGTGAGCTCGAAAAAGCATCCCGGGAGTTTGCGCGACTGCCCCCTGTCAGCTGCGCGTGACTCGCGGCACCCGACACGCTGAAACGGCCGGGCAGCGCCACCGATGCGTCGCCGGCGTACTCGGAGCTGACGACCCCGTTCGCGATGAGCAGTGCCGTTTCGTCGAACGGCGCGCGTGACGCGCTCAGACCGACGTTGAACGAGCGCGCCAGATTGCCGCGCACGGCCAGCGCGCCGTTGACGAGGTTTTCCTTCCGATCCGTGGAAGGAACGAGGCTCGATGCATGGTGGGTGAGACCGGCGTCCGCTCTGATCACCCACGAGCTCGATGCGGGCTGCCACTTCGCAAAGACGTTCCCAGCGTCGGCGCGGGAATCCACTCCGAGCGCGCTGGGGAAATTCGCCCACCGCTCCGAGTATCTCGCGCCGATCGAGCCACTCCACGGCGCGCGAACGACGTAATCCATCGACACGCCGGTCGTACGATTCTTGTCCGAGTCGTTGCTCCCGATCGCGCTGACTATCACGGCCGGGCGAAGGTCGGCTTCGACGAAGCGCAGCAGGCTGCGCGCGTCGCCATAACCGGGATTGGCGCGAAGGGCGTGCTGGAGTGCGGACTCGGCATCGGCCTGACGGCCCTGCCAGCTCAGTACCTGCGCCAGTCCGGTGAGGGCCTCGGGATCGTCGGGGTCCGTCACGAGCACACGCCGCCAGGTCTCTTCGCTGCGCTGAAGATCTCCACGCCAGCTGATCACCCGCGCCAGGCCCTTCGTCGCGTTTGCGTTGCCAGTCCGCGAAAGCTCGGCGTAACGCGACTCCGCTTCGGCGAGCTGGCCGTCCCACGCCAGCGCGCGTGCGTAATCGATCGCCGCGTCGCGATCCGTCGGATGCGCGGACGTCCATTTCTTGTAGGCGGCGAGCGACTCGTCGAACCGGTTCGCCCAGGCCAGAGTCTGGGCCCGGCCCAGAACCGCTTCACGATTGTTGGGCTCGGCGACCAGCACCGAGTCGTAGATCGCGACTGCGCCCGCATAATTACCGGTCCACGCGACCACGCGCGCGAGAGCCGTTCTTCCCCCACTGTAGTTGGGCTCAACGGCAACGTAGCGCCGGAATAAAGCGATCGCTTCATCGAGACGATTGTCCCAGGAACGAAGCGTCGCGAGCCTGAACATCGCGATATGGGATGACGAATCCCGGGCGAGAATGCCTTCGTACATCTCGGTCGCGAGCGGATAAGCGCCGGCCTGCCATGCGCTATCGGCCTGTGCCAGCGTCGCTGTGCGTGCAACGTGCGTCGATGGGGTGGGAGACAGCACCGAATTCGCCGCGCCGAAGCCGGAGTTTGCGCCTGTCGCACACGCGCCGACCACTGCGCTCGACGCGAGCGCCAGGATCATCCGCGAAAAACCGATTCTTACCATAAAAGCCGCGTCCTGATGTCTGAAAGTCGGCGGAAAATCGCCCCGTCGCAGGGTTTTTCCCCCTCAGAAAAGACGACGCCGGCCTCATTCCATAACCGGAAGCTCGTCCGTCCACGCTGGTGGACCGAGTGGGACTGTTCGCCGACCGAGGCTGGTAGTTCGCCGACTGATCGATTCAGCCGGCTACCTAAAATGTCCAAGTTTGTTTGGGAGTTTTCTGCGAACCACGAGTAATCGCTGTAACGGCGGGAGGAACACCGATGTCGACGTCGCTCAGAACGCTCAAGCAGCTCTGGAAGAGACCACCAGTCCGGTTCGGCGCAATGATGTTTGGAGTCGTCGCGACGCTCTCGGTCGCGGCGTGCAACGACGATGGGCCGGGCGGTCCATCGGCTGCCGACATCTCGGCCGGCAAGGACATCTTCAGATTCGAGACATTTGGAGACGAGAAGTTCTGGACGGATACGCTGCACATGAACACGGTGGTGCAGTCGGCGGTCGATCCGACGACAGCGCTGTCGGTGGGACTCAAGGTGGACGCCGACACTCTTCCGCCGGAGGTGTTGCAGGCAATTCAGGCGGGGCAGGTGGACATGCACAGTCCGGCAACCACTGTCACGCTGCTGAAGCTAGGAGCGGTGGTTGGTGTAAAGGCGACCGTCGATGCGAACAACAACATCACGCGATTCGGAGTCACCTGTGCGCTCTGCCATTCAACCGTCGACGATCGCATTGCAGCGGGCATCGGGTCGCGCCTCGATGGCTGGCCCAACAGACAGCTCAATCCCGGGGCGATCATAGCGCTCTCTCCCGCACTCAGCGCCGCGCAGAAGGCGGTGTACAACTCCTGGGGGCCCGGGAAGTACGATGCACGCTTCAACTTCGACGGGAAGAACGATCCGACGGTGATTCCGCCAGCGTACGGACTGGCCGGAATTCACGGCGAGACTTTTACCTCTGATGGCGCGGAGGTGAAATACTGGAACAGGTACGTGGCAGTGACCCAGATGCACGGTCAGGGCAGCTTCTCAGAACCGCGCCTGGGAATCGATGTCAAACAGTCGCCGGATCTGGTGGCTCCCCTGCTCGATCGACTCCAGGCGTACGAGCTGAGCCTTCAGGCTCCGAAACCACCAGCGGGCTCGTTCGACGTGGCGGCGGCCGCGCGCGGGGATGCCCTTTTCGACGGCGCCGCAAAGTGCAGCACGTGCCACGTTGGCGAGCTGCACACGGACGCCAACATCCGCCTGCACGCGCCGAGCGAATTTTTCACCGATCCGACCTACGCGCTTCGGTCGGCCACCAAACAGTGGCGAACCACTCCGCTGGCGGGTGTCTGGCAGCATCCACCGTATTTCCATGACGGGAGCTCGCCGACGCTGGCCGATCTGGTGGAGAGGTACGACACCCAGTTTCACCTGGGTCTTACTGCCCAACAGAAGGCAGATCTCGTGCAGTACCTGTTATCGCTCTAGCTAGAGCACGCTCCAGAAATCGCGGCCGATGTCGACTGAAAAAGTCCAGCGGCCGCCGCGGAGTCCGCGGGCAACGTCGAGCCTGAGCACGTCGAAGACGGTCAGCGCGCCAAGGCCAATGGCTGGATACCAGCCTTGACGCGCTGACTTGAACGGCGCCGACCGATCGATCCAGACGGCGGTAGCGAAAGGCGCAAGCGTGATCGTGCCTGGAGCGCGACCAAACCGACCGAGCGGGATCGGGACGAAGGGCGCCAGAAATCGGTATTCGAGCCGCTGACTCAGGCCGCCGCGGCCGACGAACTCGTGGAACTCGTAGCCGGGCCCGGTGGTCGGGCCGCCAAAGTAAACCAGATGTTGAGCTGGAACCGTGTCGGCGCCGAAGATCGCGGCGGCTACCGTGTGCAGCACAAGCCGGCTGCTGCCAAACGGCCTTTGCAAGTCGAGCGAGAAGGACGGACGGACAAACTGTCCGAGCGGCGCGGGCCCCGAGCTCCGGCGATGAATTCCGGTTAAGCCTAGATGCGCGCCGAGCTCGAACCCGTCGAAGGAAAGGCTGGTCGGACGATCCAGCGCGAAGCCAAGAGTCGTTTCGCGGAGCGGCGTAGCGGGGATGGTCGGCTGAAAAGCACCATTGGCGGGCCGCGCGTTGACCGCAAGCGGATCATGGCGCTCGTATGCGAGGCGGAAAGATGGGCGCCAACCGAAGCGCGCCAGCGAACCGTTGAGCGAGAGAGCGCGAACATCGTAGGTATCGGTGTAGTCGCTGCCGAATTCCTGGGCGGCGATGGTGTTTCGCACCATCGACGTTTCCTGCTCGTCGCTCACATCGCGGTAATCACGCTCGGCGGCGAGAATGAGCGACGAGCCGGCACCGGTGCGGTACTCAATTGCGCCGCGGCCCTTTGGCTGCTTGTCGCTGAAGCCGTAGCGTCCCGACGCGACGACGGCGAATCCCGCGCCGACGCGCTGCAGGATGCCGGTGCCGAGGGCGAGCCCCTCGACGCGATTGAAGCGCGCGAGGTCGGAGATGTGGCGCGCGGAAATCGACAGGCTTCTCGCGCGAGCGAGCGCCTGCTCACGCACCAGCGCTCTGGCCTCCTCCTGCACCTTGCGAACGTCTTCGTCGGTGACGGCGCGAACATCGGGGGGCAGCGAATCCAGAATCTGGCCCGAGAACGGCGACGGTTTCTGCGCGCGCTCCGACGCCGGGGCCATGACGATCTCGGGGCCCGTGAAATAGCTGGCCGGAATCCCCTTGTTGACCTGGTAGCAGCAGATCTCCCAGCGTCCGCGGATGATTCCGCGCGCGGGATAGTCGAGCCACGACCCGGTGCGCCGGATCTCGATCTCCTGGCGTCGCGGCAACCAGAAGCGGGCCTCGATGAGCGCGTTCTCGAGCACGACCGAGACATCCTCGAGATCCTTGTCGATGAGCGCCGCGCGGGTGAAGCTGAACGCCATGCGCACTACTTCGCCGGTCTCGCGATCGATGTAAACGGCGCCGACCGCGCGCGGCTGCTGGTCGTCTTTCGGACGGACCCGCACCTCGTAGACATCGAGCACGCGCGGCCCGAGCCTGATCTGGAGCGAATCGCGGATCGCGAAGTCATAGGCCTCGAGACCGGCGGGCGACAGCGGGTGTGGAACATCGCGCACCTCATCGCCTTCGCCGATGCGGATGATGTTCCGGAAATTGTTCTGGACGATGCCGAGGTGATCGCGGTGGTAATTGATGTCGGTCGGGAGCAGCAGAGTATCGCGACGGCCGATGATGCGCTGCTTGCTCAGATCGGGCGCGCGCCAGTAAACTTCCAGACCCAGCTCGTCGGCCTTCACGATCTTGGGCGGCTCTGGGAATCCTTCCCCGAACTGCGCGAGGAAGGTGACGTAACCGTGGGCAGTCGCCATGTAGTCCACGAGGGCGGTGTCGGCGAGCTGACTGGCTCTGCGCTCGGTGGCGCGCTCTACGAGCGCGCGGGTGCGGTCATCGTTCCACGGCTGCTGCGCGTGCAGCGTCCGGGAAACGAGCAGTACGGCGAAGATTACGATCGCGCCGGGCTTCATCCACGAAAGTTAGTTGCTGGTGCCGCTAACGGCGGAGGAAGAGCGAATTGACGGCGCGAGCAGAAATCGACGACAAGCAGTTCGAGGAGTTCCGGCGCCGTGCGGCACGTGCAACTCTCGTCCCGGTGTGGCGCGACTGTCTGCTCGATACCGATACGCCGGTATCGGCGTTCGCCAAGCTCCGCCGCGGTCCGTTTGCATTTCTCCTCGAGTCAGCGCCGGCGGGTGGGGAAACCTGGGCCCGCTACACTTTCCTCGGCACCGAGCCGAGGTCGGCCTGGAGAATCGCCAACGGCGTCGTCGAAGACTGGTCGGTAGAGCGCGGCTGGCACAACGCGCGAAAGCCGATGGACCCGCTCGCGGATCTCAAGGAGCTGGTCGAAGGCATCGAGCCGGCCGACGTTCCGGAGCTGGGCCAGTTCTGGGGCGGCGTGGTTGGCTATTTCAGCTACGACATCGTGCGTCTGATCGAGAAGCTGCCGAACCGACCGGCTCGCGGGGTCGCGGCACCGGACGCCGTGTTCGTGTTCACCCGCTCGCTGGTGATCCTCGACAATCTCTACGGTCGGGCGCGGGTGGTGATCTCGGTGCCAATTCCGCACGGCGCCGCAGACGAGGAGCTCCGCGCGCTGTACGATGACGCGACCGATGAGCTCGACGACATCATGGAGCGGCTGCGCGCGCCGTCGCGACTGCCCAGCATAACCCCGCGGGCCGACGCGCCCGTCAACGAAGGTCGCTCGACCTACGCGCGAGCTGACTTCATGGCGCACGTGGAGCGAATCAGGGAATACATCCGGGCAGGAGACTGCTTTCAGGCGCTGCTGTCGCGCCGCATCGACCTGCCACTGGATTTCGATCCCGCCGACCTTTACCGCGCACTCCGCGCCATAAATCCTTCGCCCTACATGTACCATCTCGTTCTCGATGGTGTGGAGATCGTGGGCAGCTCTCCGGAGCTGCTGGTGCGGGTATCGGACAACAAGGTGACGCTGCGCCCGATCGCCGGAACGCGGCCCCGCGGCCAGAATCGCGAGGACGACGAAGAGCGCGCCGCTGATCTCCTCGCCGACGAGAAGGAGCGCGCCGAGCACGTCATGCTGGTCGATCTCGGTCGCAACGATGTCGGTCGGGTATCGAAGTACGGAACGGTGAAAGTCACCGAGCTGATGAAGGTCGAGAAGTACTCGCACGTGCTGCACATCGTCAGTCAGGTGGAAGGCGAGCTCAACGATGGTCTGAGCTCGCTGGATGTATTCCGCGCGACTTTTCCGGCGGGGACCATGACCGGAGCACCCAAGATCAGGGCGATGGAGATCATCGACGAGCTGGAGCCGATCGCGCGCGGTCCATACGCCGGTGCCATCGGGTACATCGCAGCAGGCGGGGAGAGAATGGACCTCGCGATCACCATTCGGACATGCGTGATCGCCGGCGGCATAGCGTCCGTTCAGGCCGGCGCCGGCATCGTCGCCGACTCGGTCCCCGAGCGCGAGTGGGAGGAGACGCGAAGCAAGGCGCGCGCGCTGCTCAGCGCGATCGCATCGGTGCGCCGAGATTCCGAGCCGGGATGATCATCGGGCTATCGATTCCGTCCTACGAGCGGTTCGAGGTTGGCGGTGCACGCGTTGTCGCCATCGCCTCATGCGCATCGTCTCTCCGCGCGGTGCTAGAGAAGGAACGACTGCACGAATACGCGGCCCGACAGCCCGACGCGGCGGTGGTCACCGGTCGGGCACCGGTGTTCGCGGTGAATCTTCCCGGCAATTGTGGGCGCGTGGTGGTGAGGCACAACATGCGCGGCGGCTGGATGGCGAAATTCAACAAGGATCTCTTTTTATTGACGACGCGCGGATTTCGGGAGCTGGTCGCGTCGTTGCGACTGCGCGCCAGCGGAGTGAGTACGCCCGAAGTCGTGGCCTATGTGTCGTACCCACAGAACGTGCTGTTCCGCAAATCGGATGTCGCGACCCGCGAGATTCCGAACGGCCATGATCTTTCCGTCGCTCTCATGAAGGTGACCGATCACAATCACCGGATCATGGTTCTCGATGCCATCGCGGGATTGCTCCGAGACCTCGCCCACGCCGGCGCCTATCACCAGGATCTCAATCTCAAGAACATTCTTCTCACCGCCGGCGAAGGGCCGGGGCTCGATGCGCACGTGCTCGACGTCGATCGCGTCCGGTTCAGCTCGCCCGGATCGCCATTGGTCGCGAAGGCGAATCTCGATCGGCTGATTCGCTCGCTGCGTAAATGGCGCGACAACGAAGGGCTTCCCTACTCCGCCGAAGACGAGGAGCACCTGCGCCTCAAGAGCATGGAATGAGCGCGCCGCGGCCATCGGTCCCGAATAACATCTGCATCGTGATGATGAGCGCGGTGGGCGACGCGGTGCACGTGCTTCCGGTGATCAACGCCCTCAAGCGGGAGAACCCAGCGGCGCGGATAACCTGGGTGCTCCAGCCGGGCCCGGCAACTCTGGTGCGCGGCCATCGATCGGTCGACGAGATCATCATCTTCGACCGCAACCGTGGGTTGCGCGCGTTCGCCGATGCCGCGGCCCAGATGTCGAGGCGTCGGTTCGACCTCGTCATCAACCTTCAGGTGTACTTCAAGGCTGGAATCGTAACCGGCTTCACCCGCTCACCGATCAAGCTCGGCTTCGACCGCGCGCGGGCGCGCGACATGAACTGGCTCTTCACCAATCGCAGGATTCCCGCGAATCGCGTGCAGCACGTCCAGGATCAATACTTCGAATTCCTCTACGCGCTCGGCGTATCTCCGGAACCTGTCGATTGGGATCTCGGCCCTTGGTCGCACGAGCGCGAGTGGCAGCAGACCTTCATCGAGTCGATCGGACGGCCAATCGCGTCCATTGTCATCGCGACGAGTAAGCCCGAGAAGGATTGGATTCCGGAACGGTGGGCCGAAGTCGCCGATGCGCTCGACGAGCAATACGGGATGCAGGTTGTGCTCGTGGGTGGTCGCTCCGCGCGCGAGCTCGCTGCCGAGCGAGTGGTGATGGCGAGGACGCGCAAAAAGCCGCGCAGCGAGCTGGGTAGCGGGCTGCGGAATCTCGTCTCGATTCTCGACGCGTCGGCGCTGGTGCTATCTCCCGACACCGGACCACTGCACATGAGTGTCGCGCTCAACCGGCCGGTGATCAGCTTGATGGGTTACACCAATCCGAAGCGCACCGGGCCGTATCGACGCTTCCACGACCTGATCATCGACGCCTACGGGGAGCCGGGCGAAGATTACCCGATATCGATGGAGAATCGGGCGGGGAGAATGAAGCGCATTCAGACTACTGACGTGCTGGAAAAAGTGGAGATCTGGCGCGACCGCTACTCGGGCGGAATCGGGCGATGACGCCGCGGAAATCGACAGGGAAGAAAACATCGACGATCAAGATCCCGATCAGGGATCAGGAATCGGCCGGTGGTGTCGTCTACCGGGGCGAGCCGGGCAGGATCGAAGTCGTGATCGTCGCGGTAGGCGGCAACAATCGCTGGCAGCTGCCGAAGGGGCTCGTCGACAAGGGCGAGAAGCCGGAAGTGACGGCGGTACGGGAAGCGCGTGAGGAAGGCGGGGTCACAAGCGAAGTCGTCCAACACATCGAGACCGTCGAGTACTGGTACGTCGGGCTGGAGAACGGCATCAGGGTCCGGTTTCACAAGCGCGTGCACTTCTTCCTGCTACGCTACGTTTCCGGCGACACCGAGGACCACGACTGGGAAGTAAACGAAGCCCGCTGGGTGCCGATCGAGGATGCGACCGGCCAGCTCGCATTCGACAACGAGCGTCGGGTGATGGAACAGGCGCGCGAGCTACTCGGCGGAAACTGAGAGCTCGCCGAAGCGATAGCGGACTCCGACATCGCGCAGCAATCCAACCAGTCGCACCAGCGACAGCCCCATCACGGCGAAGTAATCGCCTTCAATGTGCTCGACGATGGTGGCCCCGAAACCCTGAATGCCGTAGGCGCCCGCCTTGTCCATCGGCTCACCGGTCGCAATGTAGGCTTCGATCTCGTCGGGACGGAGGCGCCTGAACTTGACCTTCACCTCCTCGATCGCCGAGCGGATCTTGCGTCCCCGCGCGACGGCGACAGCGGTGATCACGGTGTGCTCGCGGCCGCTCAACATCTCGAGCATCCACGCCGCTTCGGCGGCATCAGCAGGCTTGCCGAGCACCTTGCGATTGATCACGACGACGGTGTCCGCGCCGATGGTGATCAGATCCGGATCCCGCGTCGCGATGGTGCTCGCCTTCTCGCGCGCGAGACGCTCGGCGTGGCGGCGCGGCGCTTCGCGCGGTCGGGGGGTCTCGTCGATGTTCGCAGGTCTTACTTCGTGGCGGATTCCAATCAGGTCGAGCAGCTGCCGCCGGCGGGGCGACTGCGAGGCCAGCACGACCCTGATCTCGCTCATCGCTCCAGCCAGAGCGTCACGGGGCCGTCGTTGACGAGCTCGACATCCATCATCGCACCGAACTCACCGGTCTCGACCGTGTAGCCCTTGCCGCGCAGAGCGGACACGAAGCGCTCGTAAAGCGGCATCGCGACTTCAGGACGCGCGGCATCGATGAAGCTCGGGCGCTTGCCCTTCTCGGCGTTACCGTAGAGCGTGAACTGCGACACGACCAGCAGCGCGCCGCCAATGTCTGCCAGGCCGAGGTTCATCTTTTCCTCGGCGTCGGAGAAGAGCCGGAGCCCCGAGCATTTCTCCGCCATCCAGTCGACTTTGTCGGGCGTGTCGTCGTGGGTGAAGCCGACGAGGAGCAGAAATCCCCTGCCGATCTTCCCCGCGACTCGTTCCCCAATGCGGACTTCCGCCCGCGAGACCCGCTGCAGCAGGACTCGCAGCGCGCTACTCCACCGTTACCGACTTGGCGAGATTCCGCGGCTGATCGACGTTCGCGCCTCGCTTGACGGCGATGTAGTACGCCAGGAGCTGCAGCGGAACCGATGCCAGCACCGGCGTCAGCAGATCCTTTGTTTCGGGAATCCGGAACTCGTAGTCCAGCTTGCCCTCGAGCGCATCCTCGTCGCGCGTGGTGATGGCGATGACCCGCCCGCCGCGGGCTTTTACTTCCTGGACATTGGAGACGACCTTGTCGAACACCGAGTCGTGTGGCGTGATGAACACCACCGGCATCTTCTCGTCGATGAGCGCGATCGGGCCGTGCTTCATCTCCGCCGCCGGATACCCCTCGGCGTGGATGTAGCTGATTTCCTTGAGCTTGAGCGCGCCCTCGAGCGCAGTCGGGAAGCTGTAGCCGCGCCCGAGGTACAGGAAATTCTGGGCGTTCTTGAAGTCCTCGGCGATCTTCTCGATCTCCGAAGCGCGATCCAGAACATTCTGAATCTTCGCCGGCAGCGCCTGCATCTCCTCGATGATCGCCTTGCCGTCGACCATCGACAGGTTGCGGAGGCGCGCCAGCTTGAGCGTGAACAGCAGCAGCGCGATGACCTGGCTGGTGAACGCCTTGGTCGATGCAACGCCGATCTCAGGCCCGGCGTGGACGTAGATGCCGCCATCGCTCTCGCGCGCGATGGTCGATCCGACGACGTTCACGATGCCGTAGGTCCGCGCGCCGCGGGCCTTCGCTTCGCGCATCGCGGCAAGCGTATCCGCCGTCTCCCCCGACTGTGAAATGACGATGCAGAGAGTTTTGTCGGTGACGATCGGGTTGCGATAGCGGAGCTCGGATGCGTACTCCACCTCGACGGGAATGCGGGCGAGGTTCTCCAGCATGTGCTCACCGATCAGCGCCGAGTGCCAGCTCGTGCCGCACGCCGTGATGAGAATGTTGTCGAAGCGGAGGAGCTCTTCGTCGGTCATGTTGAGACCGCCGAGCTTGGAGGTTCCCTGCTCCGGCAGCAAGCGACCGCGCATGCAATTCTCGACGGTGGCGGGCTGCTCGAAGATCTCCTTGAGCATGAAGTGGTCGAAGCCGCCCCGCTCGATCTGGTCGAGATCCCAATCGATCTTGCTGACGCGCCGCTCTAGCTGCTGCGCGCGCTGGTTGAGAATGGTGTAGCCGTCGCGCGTGAGAACCGCGACATCACCGTCGTCGAGATAAACGACCTCGCGGGTGTGGGCGAGGATGGCTGAGACGTCGCTGGCGACGTAGTACTCGCCCTCGCCGAGCCCAATCAAGAGCGGGCTGCCCTTGCGCGCGGCGACGATCTTGTTGCGGTCCTGGCTGGAAACGACGGCGATGCCGTAGGTGCCTTCGATCTGCCAGAGGGCTTCGATGACCGCGTCCTCGAGATTCCCGTCGAAGGCTTCCTCGACGAGGTGCGCGATTACTTCGGTGTCAGTGTCGGATGCGAACTCGTGGCCGCGGGCCTCGAGACCCTGCTTCAGGGTGCCGGAGTTCTCGATAATGCCGTTGTGGACTACCGCGATCTCGCCCTTGCAGTCCACGTGGGGGTGGGCATTGCACTCGTTGGGCACGCCATGGGTCGCCCACCGCGTATGCCCGATTCCGGTGTCGCCATCGACGGGACTGGCGGCGAGCGCGCGCTCCAGCTGGGAGATCTTACCGGCGGCTTTTCGGGTCTCGACCCCGTGCCCGTTCATGACGGCGACGCCGGCGGAGTCGTACCCGCGATACTCCATCCGTTTGAGGCCTTCCAGCAACAGAGGTGTTGCGCCGCGCGTTCCGATATAACCGATGATTCCACACATATGAGATTCTCGTTGACGGTCTGGCTAGCGTCCCAGGGCCTCGACGGGCTTCCGACAGTCGCGCACCAGTTTTTCCGCGGCGTCCGCGGTGGGAGCTTCGGCTATTACTCGCACGATTGGTTCCGTTCCGGAAGGCCGGACGTGTACCCAGCGGTCGGGCCAGGTCAACCGCAGCCCGTCCTGGGTATCCACCTCGGCGTCGGCAAAAGCGCGCTTCAGGGCTTCGTACACCGCGTCGAGGGGCGCGTTCGGTCGATCGAGCTTGTCCTTGACGATGATGTAGCGCGGGTAGGCGGCGGCGATCTTCGAGAGCGGCTTGTCTTCCTCGAGCAGGAGCTGAAGCATGATGGCAGCCCCGACCGGCGCGTCGCGGCCAAGGTGGAGCTCCGACAGGATCACCCCACCGTTGCCCTCGCCACCAATCGGCGAATGCTCGGTGCGCATCCGGGTGGCCACGTTGACTTCTCCCACCGGTGCGCGGATGACACGCGTTCCCGCTTCCGCCGCAACATCGTCGACGATCCGGCTCGTCGAGAGATTGGTGACGACGACTCCCTTCCGGTGGCGCAGCACCAGCTTCGCGGCTAGCGCAAGAGTGTAGTCCTCGCCGATCGCGATCCCCTCTTCCGAGACCAGCGCCAGCCGATCGACATCGGGATCGACGGCCATCCCGATGTCGCAGTGGGAATCCTGGACCAGCTTCTGGAGCTCGCCGAGGTTCTCGGCGACCGGCTCGGGCGGGCGTGGGAAGCGGCCGTCCGGCTCCATGTTGATTGTCGCCAGCTTGCAGCCCAGCAGCTCCAGCAGAATGGGCATGAACGCGCCACCTGCGCCGCGCACGCAATCGAGCCCGACCCGGAAACCCTTTTTGCGAATTCCTTCGACGTCGATGAACGGCAGCGCCAGAATCTTCTCGATGTGCTCCCGCGCTGCGTCTTTGTCAGCTGTGATCGTGCCGAGCTTGTCCCACGTCGCGCGCGCAATCTTTCCCTCGACGACCTTGCGCATCTCCGCGCCTTCAGCGCCATCGAGAAAGAGACCGGAGGGTCCGATGAACTTGAGGGCGTTCCACTCGATTGGGTTGTGGCTGGCGGTAATCGCCAGTCCGCCGGCGGCGTGATGGTATTCGACGGCGAGCTGCACGGTAGGAGTCGGCACCATTCCGACATCGATCACGTCGCAGCCAACCGACTGCAGCGCAGCGTGGACCACCGGCTGGAACATCGGACCCGATACCCGGCTGTCCCTGCCGACGACGATGCGCGCTTTCCCGCCGGCCCGATCGAGCGCCCAGGCGCCGAAGCCCGACGCGAACTTAGCAATGACCTCGGGCGTCAGAGCTTCTCCGACCCGACCGCGTACGCCCGACACGCTGACCATCAAGCCTTCGTAAGCCATTCGTGACTCGCCCCTCGTTTGGCATTGAGACTGCGAATAGCCCGTAAATTTAGTCGTGTGCCGCGAACGGGTGGTCGCGTATTCCGGATTCGACCGACAGATAACGCCAGCCCGATTGGTTAGACTTCTGACCACTTAACCCTTCCTCCCTTGGTGTGAAAGGCGAATGACCCGCATCTATGACGAAGACCTGAACGCATCCTTCGGCACCCGCGCGATCCACGCCGGGCAGCGCCCCGATCTGCTGTCGGGCGCGATCATGACGCCGATTTATACGACCTCGACCTACGTGCAGGAGGGTCTGGGCAAGAACAAGGGCTACGAGTACGCGCGTGGAAAAAATCCGACTCGCGAAGCGCTGGAGCGGAACGTCGCCGCGCTCGAGGGTGGGATCCACGGTTTTGCTTTCAGCAGTGGCATGGGCGCCACCGATTCGATCATGAAGCTGTTCAAGTCGGGCGATCACATCGTCGCCGGTGAAAGCAGTTACGGGGGAACGTTCCGGCTGTTCGACAAGATTCTCCGCAACTTCGGGCTGTGCTTCACCTACGTCGACAGCCGCGATCCGCAGAACGTCGAAGATGCGTGCAACGAGCGCACTGTCGCGATCATGACCGAGACGCCGACCAATCCGATGATGCGCATCACCGACTTGAGCGCCGTCGGCGAGATCGCCAAGCGGCGGAAGGCGCTGTTCATCGTCGACAATACTTTTGCATCGCCATTCTTCCAGCGACCGTTCGAGCACGGCGCCGACATCGTCTATCACTCGAGCACGAAATACCTGAACGGCCACAGCGACATGGTCGGGGGCATCGCGGTCGTGCGTGACGATGGCCTCGCCGAGCGAATGCAGTTCATTCTCAATTCTGCCGGCGCGGTGCCGGGGCCGTTCGATGCTTGGCTGGTGCTCCGCGGCACGAAGACCTTGCACCTGCGCATGCCGCGCCACGACGAGAACGGACGCAAGATCGCCGGCTGGCTGGCCGAGAAGCTCGGGCATGAGAACGTCATCTATCCGGGCCTGCCATCGCACCCTCAGCACGAGCTGGCGAAGCGGCAGATGAAGGGATTCGGCGGCATGATCTCGATTCTCACCGGCAGCAAAGAGCGCGCGGCAAAAATACTCGGCAAGGTCCGCGTCTTCTCACTGGCGGAATCACTCGGCGGCGTCGAAAGTCTGATCAGCCATCCTGCATCGATGACCCACGCGTCGGTCCCTCCGGAAACACGCGCCCGACTCGGCCTGACCGATGATCTGCTGCGGCTGTCTTGCGGAGTGGAAGACGTCGGGGACCTGATCGCGGATCTCGAGCAAGCGTTGGCATGAAGGCACTAATCATCGGCAGCGGCGGCAGGGAGCACGCGCTCGCCTGGAAGCTCTGTCGAGATGATCCGGCCCTCGAGCTGATCGCAGCGCCGGGGAACCCGGGCATCGCGAAGCTTGCGCGCTGCGTTCCAATCGGTGTCGACAAGCTCAAGGATCTAGTGAATCTGGCCGAGGAAGAGCTCGTTGACCTCACCATTGTCGGCCCCGAGGGCCCGCTCGAAGCGGGGATAGTCAACCTGTTTCAGACCCATGGGCTGCCGATCTTCGGACCGACGCGCGAAGCAGCGCGCATCGAAACCTCGAAGCGATTTGCGAAGGACCTGATGGTGAAAGCCGGAATCCCGACCGCACGCGCGTCACAGCACAGCGACGCGAAAGAAGCCAAGGCGGCGCTCGCAAGCTTTGGGTCTCCAGTCGTGATCAAGGCGTCGGGCCTCGCGTCGGGAAAGGGCGTCATCGTGGCCCAGAGCGCCGCCGAAGCCGAGCGCGCAATCGATGCCATGCTCAGCGACCGGATTTTCGGCGCCGCCGGGCGCGAGATTCTGATCGAGGAGTTCATGGAGGGTGAGGAGCTCTCGCTCTTTGCGATCACCGACGGCCAGCAGGCGCTCCCGCTCATGCCGGCTCAGGATCACAAGCGGCTGCTGGAGGGTGACCGTGGGCCCAACACAGGTGGCATGGGCGCCTATGCGCCTACGTCATTCGCTACACCGGAGCTGACGACGCGGGTGATGTCGGAGATCGTGCGGCCCACTCTGGCCGCAATGCGGGACGTGAGCTCTACCTTTAAGGGACTTCTGTACGTCGGCCTCATGGTCACGGACGAAGGTCCAAAAGTCGTCGAGTTCAACTGCCGCTTCGGCGATCCGGAAACGCAGACGTTGATGCCGTTGATGGACTCGTCGCTGCTGGAGCTGATTGCCGCGGTTGCTGGCGGCGGATCGTTGAGCCGCGCGCGCTACCCCGATTGGAAGCCGCTCTGTTCGGTTACTACTGTGATTGCGGCGGCCGGGTACCCGGACAAGCCGCGCACGGGAGACGTGATTCAATTGCCAGCGTCCGAAGAGGGCGTGGAAGTCTTCCACGCCGGCACGGCTCAGGATCCGGCGACAGGGAATCTCGTCACCGCCGGCGGGCGGGTGCTAGGAGTCACTGCCGTCGCGCCGACGCTTGTCGAAGCGGCGGAGCTGTCGCGATCGCACGCCGAGCGGGTGTCTCTCGCCGGAAAGCAGCTGCGCCGCGACATCGCCTGGCGTGAGCTGAACCGCGGTGCCCGAGTTACCTGAGACCGAGACGATCGCGCGCGATCTCGACGCCGCGATCCGTGGTCGCACCATCACAAGAGTCGCGGTTCGCAAAGCAGACGTTCTCCGCGAAGTAAGCGCGCGGACACTGGCGAGACGGCTGCGCGACGCGCGAATCGTGCGCAGCTGGCGGCGGGCGAAGCTGGTAGTGATCGACCTCGACACCGGCGAGCGTATCGTCGTGCAGCCTCGGTTCACGGGTGCGTTGCTCATCGACGACGGCACTCTCGGTGAGAAAGCGCTCGAATACTCGACTTTGCGGATGGATCTCGACGATGGTCGAGCTCTGCACTATGCCGATGTCCGCCGGCTCGGCACCTTCGCGCTCATGGATGAGCAGCGATTCGCTGAATACTCCGGGAAACTCGGCGTTGAGCCTCTTGACCGTGCGTTTACAGCGGCGCATCTATCGGGAGTTCTTCGGGCGACCAGTCAGCCCGTCAAGAAAGTCCTCATGGAGCAGCGGAAAATCGCAGGCATCGGCAACATCTACGCAAACGAAGCGCTCTGGAGAGCGCAAATCGATCCATCCCGCCCGGCCGCCGCGATCTCGCTCGAGGAAGCGAACCTGCTGCGGGACTCGATCGTCGCTGTGCTTTCCGAGGCAATCGAGGCCCGGGGAACGAGCTTTCGCGACTACAGGGATGCGCGCGGTCAGCGTGGATCGTTCGTCGAGAAGCTCGATGCCTACGGCCGCGGCGGACTTCCCTGCCATCGCTGCGGCTCCCGGCTCGTGACGACCTACGCCGTGGACGGACGTGCCACGACGATGTGCGTGAAGTGCCAGCACTGAGATGATTCGCGGCACACCACGACTCGAGAACCAACCGACGAGCGACGCTCAGCTCGCAGTGATGCGGTCGACCGTCAAGGAAAGTGCAGCCGACCGGCCCGGCGTCTATCGAATGCTCTCCAGCGACGGCGAGGTCCTATACGTCGGCAAGTCGAAGCGGGTGCGGACCAGGCTTCTGAGCTATTTCCGCTGCGCCTACCCGGAGGAAAAAGGCGCGCGCATCCTCCGCTCGGCGGAAAAGATCGAATGGGACTACACGCCGAGCGAGTTCGCGGCGCTGCTCCAGGAGCTGCGAATGATCAAGCGCTTCCGCCCGCGCTACAACGTCGCGATGAAGAACGACGGTCGGAACTACTCCTTCATCAAGCTCACCAGGGGAGCGGCGCCAAAGCTGCTCGTCGTGCGCGGCGCGTCGGGCGAAGACGCCGACATCTACTACGGACCGTTCGTTGGCGCGCAGCGGGTCGAGGAAGCGGTGCGCGAGCTGAACGATGCGTTGATGCTGCGCGACTGCCGGGTCGATCTCAAGATGTTCTTCAGCGATCAGACCGAGCTGTTCCAGCTGGCGCGCACGCCCGGATGCATCCGTCACGAGATCTCGAAATGCCTCGGTCCCTGCGTCGGAGGCTGCTCGGCGACCCAATACCTGGAGCGGGTGGCGCTGGCGCGCGCGTTCCTCGACGGATCGGACGATAGCCCGATCAACATGCTGCGCGCGCAGATGGAGAAATTGAGCGCTGAGCTCGAGTTCGAGCGCGCCGCGATCTACCGTGACAAGCTCGAGCGCCTCGAGGCACTGCGCGCGCAGTTCGGGCGGCTACGCTTCGCTGTCGAAAATTTGTCTTTCGTGTACACCGTGCCCGGCCACGAGGGTGAGGACAAGGTCTATCTGATCAGACGGGGCGTCGTACGCGCCGAGCTGACGAAGCCCAAATCGTCGAAGGAGCGGCGCACCATGAAGCAGCTCGTCGAAGACATCTTCGCCGGGAATCCGTCGCCGACTGCACAAATTCCCACCCACGAGATCGACGAGCTGCTGCTGCTGTCTTCCTGGTTCCGGCGGTTCCCCAAAGAGATGAAGCGGACGAGGCAGGTTAGCTGATCACTGAATCTGCACGCTCGCAGTAACGTCGGGCTGATCCCCCTGCTCGACGAACACCGTGTACGGATTCGTGAACGGTGGCTCGAGCTGCACGTCGTGCGGCTCCTCCTTGAGGATATCCGGGCAGGTGACGTGCTTGTCGCGAATGCTGGCGTTGGTGCCGAGGGGAATCAGACGCACACCGTTGTCGAAGCGTTGAACGTCGATTCGGTTGAAGCTGGTACAACCTCCCGTTACGAGGGTCAGGGTGACCGTGAACTGAGCGGTGGCCGACGCAGTCGCGGGCACATCGAGCTTTGTCACCGCCAGAAGCACATTGTCGTTGAGGTCAAGCGGATTGCAGGCGCCGAAGCCGGCCAGCAGACAGGTAACGACAACTGCGGACGAAGCAGTTCTCATAGGTGTTCCTCCCGATGTGTGGTAAGCTTGTCGGCGCGCTGAACGGTCGGTGTTACCGCTCGGGCTGACCCTTCCAGCGCGCGACCAGGTTATGCTCGACCTCCAGGTGATCGAGAATCCGAGCGACTACGAAATCCACGAGATCGGAGATCTCTTTTGGCCGATGATAGAACGCGGGTGCGGCCGGCATTACCACCGCGCCTGCGCGCGCAAGGCGTAGCATGTTGCCGAGGTGAATCGCACTGAGCGGTGTCTCCCTCGGCACGAGAATGAGCTTTCTGCTCTCCTTCAGTGTCACATCCGCCGCGCGTTCGATCAATGACCGCGACGCGCCCACTGCGATCGCCGATAGGGTTCCCATAGAGCACGGACATACTACCATCCCAGCCGTTCGTGCCGAGCCGGACGCGGGCGCGGCGCCGCGATCGTCGTTCGAAAAGGTTTCTACATATGATGCCCAGGCGTCGATGCCGACGGTGTCTCGCAGCGCATCGATGGAGTCGATGCCAGCCTCGGTGGCCAGCAGGCGCATGCCGTACTTCGACACGATCAGCGACACCCGCCGATGCGCGGCGGTGAGCGCCTGGAGCAGCCGTACCGCGTAGGGCGCCCCGGAAGCACCGGTGATGCCGACGACGATCGGCGGTGCGCCAGTCATCGCAGCAACCGCTCGGTGAAGACGAAGCCGAGGAAGACGATGCTGATGACGCCGTTCATGGTAAAGAACGCGGCATCGAGTCTCGAGAAATCGTCGGCGCGCACCAGCGAGTGCTCATAAAGCAGGAGCGCAGCCGCCACGATGACGCCGAGAAAATAGAGAAGGCCGGCACCGGCGCCGATTCCGCCGATTGTCAGGGCAGCGACGGTCAGCAGGTGCAGGACCCGCGCAATCCCAAGCGCGTTTGCTTCTCCGTAAGTCGAGGGCACCGAGTAAAGTCCGTTCTCGCGATCGAACGACACGTCCTGGAGGGCGTACAGGATGTCAAAACCGCCCACCCAGGTCGCGACTGCCACGGCGAGAGCGATGAGCATCCACCACGGCTCGCTCCAGCGCCCGGTGATGGCGAGGTAGCCGCCGACGGGGGCAATCGACAGGCCGACGCCGAGCACGAGGTGCGACCAGCGAGTGAACCGTTTGGTGTAGCTGTAGAAGAGAACCCAGGCCAGCGCGAGCGGTGACAGGGCCAGGCAAAGCGCATTCAGCTGCCACGCGCAGACGAAGAAAACGAGGCACGCGATGGTGACCGCTACGCTCGCCTCACGAACGCTCATCGCGCCAGAAGGAATCTCCCGCGAGCGCGTCCGCGGATTGCGCGCGTCGATGTCACGATCGACGATACGGTTGAAGCCCATCGCGGCGAATCGCGCGCTCGTGAACGCAATAACCACCCATATCACCGCGCCCCACGTTATCGGTGCGACATAGCTCGCCAGTACGACGCCGACGAGCGCGAATGGCAGAGCGAAAACAGTATGCGGCAGGCGCACCAGGTTTGCGTGGCGCAGAAGCGTACCGCCGCCACGCAAGGTTTGCCCTTCTCGCGCCCCTGCGGCAACGTCGCTATCGCGGCTCATTGGTCCTGAATCTCTCCGACCTTTCATTGGGCCCCAGCCCCAGCTTCGACCACATCTCGTCCACCCGTTTTTTGGTCGCGGGGTCCATCTCGATCACCTTTGGCCAGTTGCGGGTGAAGCCTTCCTCGGGCCACTTCCGCGTTGCATCGATACCCATCTTCGATCCATAGGTGAACGCGCGGCTGGAATGATCCAGCACATCGACCGGTCCCATCGAGAAACGCACGTCGCGTTCCGGATCGATGTGATTCAGCGCGACCCACCACGCATCCTGGACGTTGCGCACGTTCACGTCCTTGTCCACGACGACAATCACCTTCGCCAGTGCCATCAGGCCCTGCCCCCACATCGCATTCATCACCTTGTATGCCTGACCTGGATACTGCTTGTCGATCGAGACGAACACCAGGTTGTGAAATATCCCCTCGGCGGGCATGTGATAGTCGACGATCTCGGGGATCGTCAGCTTGAGCAGCGGCAGGAAGATCCGCTCTGTGGCGTGTCCGAGGTAGAAGTCCTCCATCGGCGGGCGGCCGACGATGGTCGTTGCATAGACCGGATTCTTGCGCATGGTCAGCGCGGTGACGTGGACCCGCGGATACAGATCCGCCTCGGAGTAGAAACCGGTGTGATCGCCGAACGGCCCCTCGACGACCAGAGGCTCGGCGGGATCGATGTAGCCTTCGATCACGAATTCCGCTTCGGCGGGCACCTCGAGATCGCAGGTCACGGCTTTGGCGAGACTGACCGGCGATTTCCGCAGGAATCCCGCGAACAAAAACTCATCGATGGTCGGCGGCAGCGGCGCCGACGCGGAGTAGACCGAGGCGGGGTCGGCGCCGATCGCGATCGCAACGGGCATCCGCTCACCCTTCTCCGCCATCTCGCGCCAGTGCGCCGCACCGACCTTGTGGCGCTGCCAATGCATGGCGAGGGTGCGCGGCCCGAGCACCTGCACCCGATACATCCCGACGTTTCTGATGCCGCGCTTCGGATCCTTCGAGATCACCATCGGCAGAGTGATGTATGGACCGCCGTCCTCGGGCCAGCACGTGATGATCGGCAGCTTCGAGAGATCGATGTTCTCGCCCTCGAGAACGACTTCCTGGCAGACCGGCTTTCCGCTCCGGATGCGCGGAGGAAACTTTCCGACCTCGAGAAGACGTGGCAGCATCGCCAGCTTCCCGACCAGACCCTCGGGAACCTTCAAATCGAGCATCTCGGTGATTCGCTCACCGATCTCGTCGAGATTGTCGACGCCCAGGGCGAGCGACATCCTGCGCATCGAGCCGAACAGATTGATCACTACCGGATGCGGCGATCGCTCGCCGCCGTCGAGCAATACGTTCTCGAAGTAGAGCGCGTTACCGCCACCCGGCTGTTTCATCACCCGATCCGCGATCTCGCACAGCTCGAGCTTCGCCCTCACCGGCTCGGTGACGCGCGACAGCTCGCCGATGCGGTCGATCGCGGACAGGAATTGTGAGATGTTGTCGATGCTCATGCGGATTTCAGGGCGCTGATGGGTCGCTCGCCGACGTGAATCGCGGCGATGCCGAGCGAGAGGCTGGTCCAGGTCACCTTGGCGAATCCGGCCTCTCTCATTCGACGCGCGAGCTCCTCTTCGATCGGGAAATTGGCGACCGAACGCGGCAAATACTGATATGCGGTGCGATGACCGCTGATCAGGCGACCGATGAGGGGCAGGATGTAGTGAAAGTAGAATTGATACAGCACGCGCAGGACCGGCGCGCGCGGGGTCGAAAACTCGAGGATGACGAATCGCCCGCCGGGAGCGAGGACCCGGTACGCCTCACGCAGCGCTGCATCGAGGCCGGCGACGTTGCGAATACCGAACGCGACGATCGCGCCGGCCAGCTGGCCCGATTCGAGCGGGAGTTGGACCGCATCGGCCGTGACGGGTGCCACCTTCCGACCTTCCAACTTTGCGGATCCCGCTTTAAGCATCGGCTCCGCGAAATCAGCGCCTACAACGAGGCCGCGGAATCCGGGCAGCATCGAGATTTCGACGGCCACATCCAGGGTCCCCGCGCAAAGATCGAGATAGCGTCCGCCCTGATCGCGCTCGACCTCGAGTCTGGCGATGGCCTCGTGTCGCCATCGCTTGTCGATGTTGAGGCTGAGCAAGTGATTGAGGAGATCGTAGCGCGGAGCGATCTCGGAGAATATCTGCTTGACGTAGGCGCGCTTCTCAGCGCCACCGGCAGCGGCGGCACTGGCTGTCGCCCTGTCAATGTCGGTGGTCAGCATCCACCGAAAGTTGACCGGCGATGGCGTGGGGGGCAAGCTATCTTTTTCGGTTCTTGGTGTGGATCGGCTGTGTTAGACTGCGCACCGAGGACTAGCGACTCCTTGATTGAGGCCCGAGGACCAGGTGCATCGACAATTGCGAACTAATTGAGGACTCAAACTAAAGATTTGCCCGCAAGATCGATGACAACCCAGGACCGGGCCGCAATTGTTCTCGATCCTGCGATACGGGGTGTGTCCGAGTCCTCAATTAGTTCGCACTCGTAAATGCCGTTGGTCCTAGTTCTCAATCCGATTGTCCCTAAGACGACTTGATGCCCCAACGCTCCTACAATGACGTCTCCGATCAGCAGGTCGTTGTCTTCGCCCAGGAAGGGCGCGAGGACGCCTACCGTGAGCTGATCAAGCGCTACGAGCGTCCGGTCTTCTCGCTCATCTATCGGATGGTACGCGACAAGGAGACCGCGGAGGACCTCGCCCAGGAAACCTTCATCAAGGTCCTCAACAACATCGACCGGTATCGGCCCGAGTTCAAATTCTCGAGCTGGCTGTTCAAGATCGCCAACAATGTCACCATCGACCATTTGCGGCGACGACAGGTGGACACGGTGAGCATCGAGGGCGCGCCTGATGCCGTGACCGCGGAACGGGCGCGCGCTACCGCAGTCACAGTGACGAGTGGCGGCGAATCACCGCTCGAGGAGCTCGAGTCGCGGGAGATCGGCGCCTCGATCGAAAAGGCAATTGCCCGACTGCGGCCCGAGTATCGTGCCTGCATCATCCTGAGGCACGTCGAGGACTATTCGTACGACGAGATCGCCGAGATCGTGAAACTGCCGCTGGGCACTGTGAAGACCTACATCCACCGCGCGCGTCAGGAGTTGAGGCAGTACCTGGGGGATTTGAGGTGAGCGGGCGGCGGGAAGCGGAAGCGGGAGGAGGCGCGCCGGATATGGGGTCCGGGGAATCCCGCCTCCCTCGTTTTTCCAAGCAAAAAAGTCCCAAAAAACCTGAAACCATAACCGTACCAACCCCGTAGGCTTACTCGTGAGGAACCCATGATCGAGCACGATTTCGACGAAGACTTCGTCCCCATTGCGGCCGAGCTGCAGCGACTGCCCTATATGTCGCCATCTCGGGATTTTGCGGATCGGGTCATCTCACAAATCGATCGCCTTCAATCGGCGCGCACTTCCCGCGAGAGTCGTTCGCTAGCCCCACGTAACCGCCTGGAACTGCACCAGGGTGGGCAGCAGGCTGTCGCTCCGCGGCGTCCGATGACCGTCGTCCGCGCGACCGGGAAGGCAGTCGCCGGCGTCGCGCTTCTCGCAACCGCCGCGTTCCTCTTCTTCGAAGTCGACATCCTCACCGCCATCCTCAGCGGTGCCGCCGCACAGTACTCCTTCGCGATCGCGGCGATCGGCGCACAAGTCGGCTCGATGATCCTCGGCCCCGAAACCATCGCCTACCTCCAGGCTGGTGCTGTTCAGGGTGTGCTGCTCTACCTGACCCTGCTGGTCGGACTCGCCGGCGGCTACTCCGCGATACGCACCGCCGCGCACATCGCCAAACGAAAGGCTGCGTAATGAAATCGATCCTGCTTGGTGTCTCTCTGTTGGCAACGGCGATTGCCGTGCAGGATGCGTATGCCCAACGAACATCCACCGTGCGATTCGCCGGTCTTCGCAAGTACGCCCAGGTTGCGACGGGCAATCTGGTGATCCCCGCCGGCACCACGACCTCGGGCTCGGTAATGTCGTTGCGCGGAAATCTCGACGTGTACGGCAACGTGGATGGTGCCGCGACCGCGGTGCTCGGTGATGTGATCGTGCACGAGGGTGGTCGCGTACGCGGCGGCGCGGTGGCGTTGATGGGCCACGTGCGCAACGAGGGCGGGTCGATCCTTGGTGTGATCAAGGATGTCGGAACCACCCACAATCGCTCAACGGTCAGCTTTGGCGGACGGCCGCGCACGACGCTTGGCTCTCTCATCGCTGCGCTGTTGTGGCTGGTGGTTCTGCTGCTGGTTGGAACCTTCGTGCTGTTCTTCATGCGCGACTACTTCAAGCGCACGGTCGAAGTCGTCACCAACGAGACGGGTCGCTCTCTGCTCACTGGAGTGCTGGGCGGACTGGCATCGATTCCGGCGCTGGTGATTCTGGTCGTGGGGTTGGCCATCACCATCGTCGGAGTGTTCCTCATTCCGATCGGGGTTGGTGCGTTCCTCGTGGCGCTGTCGGGAATCGGGATTCTCGGATTCCTCGCCGTGGCGCAGGTGGCAGGCATCGCCATCGCCGGGAAGCGCGAGGCGGAGACACCTGCGGGCCAGGAGCTGCAGTTCCTCTACACCGGCATTCTCGCGTTCAGCGCGCTCTGGATCATCGCCGCCGCGTTCACCTGGTTCCCGATTCTTGGCTCGATCCTCCGGATGCTCGCGTTCTCGGTGACTCTCGTCGCAGTCGCCACCGGATTCGGCGCCGTCATCCTCGCGTGGTGGCGAAGCAGGCCGAAAAAGAACGCAGTCGCGGTGTAGACCGGACACAAAACAATTCTGAGGTTAACCCGCGCGCAGGGAAAACGCGTTGTGGGTTGCCGGTAGCACGGTGGCCGGTTCCCTGTGAACCACGCTACCGACGTGTCACGTGGGACCTGAGAAGGCATTCGGTTCTACCATCCGCGCGCTTCGACGCGTCATAAACGCAGTTTACCGGCAACCGACAACCGTGCCACCCGCAACCCCCAACGCGTTTTCCGTAGCCCCGCACCCATCCCAGCCCGTTGTTAGTCCTGGTCAAATGGCCTACCCCTTGCCCCCGACCCGCTCATGGTCTTCCTCGGCTACCGGGTCGGCGAGCTCGCGAAAAGCACCGTAAAAGAGACCCGGGACGACAACGTCCTCGGCATCGCTGCGCAGGTCGCCTACAACTTCTTTTTTTCGATCTTTCCGCTGCTGCTGTTCCTGACGCCGATCCTCAGCCTGCTCGGCGACAAGCGTCAGATCGTCGCGGAGCTGCTCAGCCGTCTGTCGCAGGCGCTTCCGAGCGGGGCGTTCACGCTCTTCTCGAAGGTACTCACGGACATCATCTTCGCGCCGAACGCGCCCGGCCTCATCTCCCTCGGCGCGCTCCTCGCGGCCTGGTCGGGCTCCAACATCTTCGCGACCTTCATGGACGCCCTCGACACCGCCTACGACGTGAAGGATGACCGACCGTGGTGGAAGAAGCGGCTGCTCGCGCTGGCGGTGATGGCGGGATGGATTCTGATCATCACGCTGGTGACGGCGATTCTCCTCGCTGGAGATAGCATCGTAGCGTTTGCGCGCGATCGCCTCGGATTGGGGAGCAGCGCACTCGGAGTGTGGTCGGTGGTGCAGTTTCCGCTGGCGATCGTGCTGCTGGTCGCGTTCCTCTATCTCATGTACTGGCTGCTGCCCTACGCGAAGCAGGACTGGAAGCAGATTCTGGTCGGGGCGGTGGTCGCGGCGCTGTTGTTCGTCCTGGCGACCCTGATCTTCAGGCTGTACGTGCAGCACTTCCCGCCGAACAAGACTTACGGAACGATTGGGGCCGTGATGGTCCTGCTCACCTGGATGTACGTGATCTCGGTGGTGATCCTGGTTGGTGGCGAGCTCAACTCAGAGCTTCACCACGGCACCGGCTCGATCGCGTCAAAGCGCGGCAGCGTTTACGCCGGCCGGATTGCCACTGGTGAGCAGCCCGCTCAGGCGTCCAGCAAGCTCGAATAACGCTTCGCCCGCTGGAGAGTCGGGTGCGCTGAGCACGATCGGCTCGCCACGGTCGCCGCCCTCGAGCACCGGCGGGAAAAACGGGATTTCACCGAGCAGCGGAACGTCGAGCTCTTTCGCCAGTCGCTCTCCTCCTCCGTGCCCGAATATGCCATGCTTTTCCGAGCAGTTCGGGCAGACGAAATAGCTCATGTTCTCGACGACGCCCAGGACGGGCACCGCGACTCGCTGGAACATCCTGGCGCCGCGCAGCGCATCGCCGGCGGCGACTTCCTGCGGCGTAGTGACGATTACCGCGCCGTGCACCATCGTTGCCTGCACCAGCGATAGCTGCGCGTCGCCGGTGCCCGGCGGCATGTCGACGAAGAAGTAGTCCAGCTCACCCCATTGCACGTCGCGCAGAAACTGGGTGATGATCTTCATGATGATCGGCCCGCGCCAGATCGCGGGCTGGTCCCGATCGATCATGAAGCCGAGGCTCATGATTTTTACGCCGTGCGCCTGGAGCGGGATGATTTTTTCGTTCTCGACGGGCGGCTGCGCGTTGATGCCCATCATGCGCGGGATGTTCGGCCCGTAGATGTCGGCGTCCATCAACCCCACGCGCGCGCCCTGTTTCGCCATCGCGACGGCGAGATTCACCGCGACGGTGGATTTTCCGACCCCGCCTTTTCCGCTCGAGATCGCCACGATGTTGCCAAGATTCGGATAAGCGACGGGCGTCGGCGCGGGAACGCTCGAGCGCCGCGACTGAGGCTCCTGCCCCATGACGGGCAAGGCGCGCGTTTTCGGGGGAGCGGCCGTCGAATCCCGGCGCGCCGTCGACGGGGTCGCTGCCGCTCGCGTCGATTGCGCGACGTCCTTCACGTCGACACGGACATCGGTAACGCCAGGGATTTGCTGCAGCGTCTGTCTCACCTCGCGAACCACGGTCGCATCGTCGTCGGCGGAAAGAAAGAGCGTGAGCCTCACCTTGCCGTCCACCGTAGTGGCGATGTCGCGGACCATCTCGGCCTCGAGCACGTTGGCGCCGAGGCGGTTGTTACGCACGCGCGCGAGCGCGTCGGTGACGCGCTCCTGCAGATTTCCGTTCATTGTTTGGCTTCTTCTGTGACGAGAACCACCTTGAGCTCGCTCACCCGCAGCTTGAGCTGGGTTTCAATCCCCTGCATGAAGGTCGCTGGCGAGCAATCGCAATCAGGGCAGCCGCCCTTCATGAACAGAACGGCGGTTCCCGTGGCCGCGTCGAACCTCAGGAGCTCGATGGCCGATTGATCGATCCTGAGGATGGGAAGCATCGCCGCGAGCTCATCGCGGATATGATGCTCGACATCGGGTTGCGGGCGCGCGCGTTTGCGGCGGAGGACGCTCATGTGGGCAAGTTAGAGGGGGGAGACGCGAGTCGCTACGCCTCTGGACCATGGGGATAGGAACTGAACGGGTGCGAGTGTCCAGTGGCATAGATGCCGGTTTGTCAGTTCACGACGTCGGGACGTTTCTACTGGTGCTACGGCACAGGCAATTGGCTGTGCCTCGAATGCCATCGGTGACGTCCCGACGTAGTGAACTTAACACTCGCAACGACGGCACTGACGACTCGCACCCGTTCAGTTATCAAACCGCGGACGGGGAAAAAGGCCTAGGCCACCCCCTCCTTATCCTCGGCCGTCAGGAACTCCCTCGCCGCGGCGACGACTCGCTTGCGAACTATGTCGAGATCGCCGTCAATCAGCGCCCCGGCCGCCTTGGCGTGTCCGCCGCCGGCGAACTGCTTGGCGAACTTGTTGACGTCCACGTCGCCGGTGCTGCGGAAGGAAACCTTCACCTTGTCGTGGCCGAGATCGCGAAAGAAAATCGCCAGCCGCGTCCCGCCGATCGAGCGGGGATGCTCGGCGATTCCCTCCAGATCCTCCGAGCGCAGCCCGTACTGCTCGGGAGCACCGGCCGCGACCGAGATCCAGGAAATGCCGTACTCGGGGTCAACTTCGAGAGTGGCTAGCGCGTCGCGCAGCAGATGCAGCCGGCCCACCGACATGGATGCGTACAGTCGCCCGTACATTTCCTCGGGCTCGACCCCCGACGCGATCAGCTGGCCGGCGATGGTGAGGCACCGCGCCGTGGTGTTGCTGAACCTGAAGCCGCCCGTATCGGTGAGAAGCGCCACGTACAGGCCACGGGCAATGTCGGGAGTGATCTCCAGACCGAGGCACATGGCGAAATCGTAAATGAGCTCGCCCGTCGCGCACGCCGCGGTATCGGCGAGCAACAGAGTGCTGGGCGGCTCATCACTCGGCAGATGATGATCGATGACGAGCTTGGGGATGGTGAGCTTCCGCACGGCTTCCGCGAGAACTCCCAGCCGCTTCACATCCGAGATGTCCAGCACCACGAGCACGTCGGCGTCCTTGAGCGCTTTCGCGCCCATGTCGCTCGCATCGTGCACATCGTCGCCGAGCAGGAACTTGTACATCTCGGGCCACGGCGTCGGATTCACGATCTTCGAGCGAATGCCGAGCTGGCCGAGCAGACGCGATAGCGCCGTCTCGGATCCGCACCCGTCGCCGTCGGCGTTGATGTGGGTCGATATTGCGACAGAGCGCCCCGCGCGGAGCTCCTGCGCGAGACGCTCGATCGACTCCCGTCGCTGGGCGGGAATGCTTAGAAGGTCAAGCACTGCCTTCCGCGCGAGCGAGCTTGGAGTGTGATCTGCTGTAGGTGAAGTAAATGATCAGGCCGATTACCATCCAGACGATGAGCCGCTCCCAGGTCGCGCCCGGCAGGCTCGACATCATGTAGCCGCAGATCAGAATGCCGAGGATCGGAACGAGCGGTACCATCGGCGTTCTGAACGGCCGCGCCAGGTTGGGCTGGCGGTAGCGTAGCACGATCACTCCGGCGCAGACGATGACGAAGGCGAGCAGGGTGCCGATCGAGACGAGCTCGCCGAGCAATCCGATCGGGAAGATCCCGGCGAAGAAGGCCGCGACGATACCAGTGATGATCGTCGTCACGTACGGAGTCTTGAACTTCGGGTGAACCTTGCCGAAGACGGCCGGCAACAACCCGTCGCGCGACATCGAGTAGAAGACACGTGGCTGTCCCATCAACATCACCAGTACGACCGAGGCCAATCCGGCAATCGCGCCGATGTTGATGATCGATGCGAGCCAAGCCAGCGCCGGGCCCGCCTTCTCGATCGCGACGAACACCGGGTGCGGCACGTCGAGATCGGTGTAGTGAGCGAGGCCGGTCATCACCAGCGACATCAGGATGTAGAGCACAGTACAAATCGCCAGCGACCCGAGCATGCCGATCGGCATGTCCCGTTGCGGATTTTTTGCCTCCTGAGCCGCTGTCGATACCGCGTCAAATCCTATGTAGGCGAAGAACACCACCGCCGAGCCGCGGACGATTCCGCTCCAGCCGTAGTGACCGTATTGTCCGGTGTTGTCGGGGATGAACGGGTGCCAGTTGGCCTGATTCACATACATGAAGCCGAAGCCGATCACCAATAAAACAATCGCCACCTTGAGGATGACGATGAAGTTGTTGAAGCGTGCCGATTCCCTGATGCCGATCACGAGGAGTGTGGTCATCAGCGCGATGAGGATGATCGCTGGAAGATTGACGACCGCGCCGGTATGGCTGAAGCCTGCCGGCTGGATCAGCGCGTGGGTGACCGGATCGAACTTCGGAGCATCGGCGTAGGCGTACGGCGCACTGGTGAACGCTGTCGGCATGTGAATGCCGAGCTGGTCCATGAAGGCGGTGAAGTATCCGGACCAGCCGACCGCGACCGTGGAGGCGCCGAACAGATACTCGAGGATGAGATCCCAGCCGATGATCCAGGCGATGAACTCACCGAGAGTCGAGTAGGCGTAGGTGTAAGCGCTGCCCGCCACCGGAATCATGCTCGCGAATTCGGAATAGCAGAGTCCCGCGAACAAACAACCGAGGCCGGAAATGATGAACGAGATGACGATCGCGGGTCCGGCGTACTGCGCCGCCGCCGTTCCGGTGAGCACGAAGATTCCTGCCCCGATGATGGCGCCGATGCCGAGGGTGGTGAGGTTGAGGGCGCCGAGGGCGCGTCGAAGGGTGTGCCCCTCGGACTCGCCGGCGGCCTCCGCCTGGAGGGCAGCGATGCTTTTTCTCGTACCTAAAGCCATGCGGAATCTCCGAAAGCGTGAGTTGGTCCGACGACAGGTTCTGTATACAGTCGAGACTTCGGCGCAACAAGTTGCCGCCACGCGAGCGGCAATGTCAAGCAATTACAGCGAGTAGTTGGGCGCCTCGCGCGTGATCGTTACGTCGTGTGGATGTGACTCCCGAAGCCCCGCCGCGGTAATACGCACGAACTCGGATTCGGTGCGGAGCTGCTCGATATTGGCGCAACCGACGTAACCCATTCCACTTCGAAGTCCGCCCACCATCTGGAAGAGCACGTCGCTCACCGGACCCTTGTACGGAACGCGTCCCTCGATGCCCTCGGGGACGAGCTTCTTCGCCGACATCTCGCCTTCCTGGAAGTAGCGGTCGGCGCTGCCATCCTGCATCGCCGAGAGACTGCCCATACCGCGAATCATCTTGAAGCGCCTTCCCTCGAGGAGAAGCGACTCGCCCGGACTTTCCTCGGTGCCTGCGAGCATCGAGCCCATCATCACGCTCGATGCACCGGCGGCGAGCGCCTTGACTATATCTCCCGAGTACTTGATGCCACCATCGGCGATGACTGGAACATCGCCTGCGCCTTCGACCGCATCGAAGATCGCAGTCAGCTGCGGAACGCCGACGCCGGTGACGACGCGGGTCGTGCAGATCGAGCCGGGCCCGACTCCAACCTTCACCGCATCGACGCCGCGCTCGACGAGCGCCCGCGCGCCCGATCGCGTCGCCACGTTGCCGGCGACGAGCTGAACGTCAGGAAACATCTCCCGCACATCCGCGGTCGCCTCGAGCACGCCTTCCGAGTGTCCGTGCGCGGTGTCCACGATCAGGACATCGACGCCGGCATCGACGAGCGCCCGGGCGCGATCGCGGTAGTTCGCCGCGCCGATCGCCGCCGCCACTCGAAGCCGTCCGTGCTGATCCTTGTTGGAATTGGGGAATTCCCGGCGCTTGTGGATGTCCTTGACGGTGATAAGGCCGCGCAGCGTTCCATCGTTGTCGACGACCGGGAGCTTCTCGATCCGGTGCTGTCCCAGGATGGCCTCGGCCTCCTCGAGAGTCGTGCCCACCGGCGCGGTGACCAGATTCTTCGACGTCATCGCCTCGCGCAGCGGGCGGTCCAGATTCCGCTCGAACTGGAGGTCGCGATTGGTGATGATGCCGACCAGCTGGCCGTCGCGGTTCACGATCGGGACACCCGAGATCTTGAATCGCCGCATTAGCGCCACGGCTTCGCGGAGCGTGCCTTCCGGTGACAGCGTGATCGGGTTGAGGATCATCCCACTCTCCGACCTCTTCACCCGATCGACCTCGGCGGCCTGCCGATCGATGGACATGTTCTTGTGGATCACACCGATCCCGCCGGCGCGCGCCATCGCCATCGCCATCTCGGACTCGGTGACGGTGTCCATCGCTGCCGATGCGAACGGAACGTTGAGCGAGATCCGCCGCGTAAACAGCGAGCTGGTGCTGACGTCCTTGGGGTGGACCAGCGAATGTCTGGGTGTCAGGAGAACGTCGTCGAAGGTCAGGACCATGTCGCTCCGGACCCGCGGAACGCCTGATTCCGATGCATCCGACCCCTTGATGCGCGAAAGCCCGCTTCCGGCTTTTGCCGGGTTCGCGGGCTTGTTTGATGGCGAGGGTCGAGTTGTGGTTGCCATGGTTAAAAGTATGGCTTTACGCGGGGAGGGTCTAGTCCCAGCATCTCGGCGTATGAGCTCGACCTCGTGGCTGGCCACCCTTCGTACATAAGCAGGTAGCGGCGAGCTTTCCAGCAGCTATGCTAACAGCGTTTCTCGGGGAATCGACCGGGGCGCTTCGAGTTGCATCCACAAAACACAAGCGGGGAGCTTTAAGCGTAGTCAGCTTGCTGCGGGGAGCACGGCACGCATGGGCCTTATCGCCATTCCACTCGCGGACCCAAACGACGATACGCGATGCGTCCCGAGAGCTCTGAGCGTAGCAGCTCTCCCGCTATCGGCTCCGTGCTTTCTTTCATGTGGTGGCCGGCCGAAGCGCCACCATGAACGCCGAGACCGCTAGGCCACCACATGAACGCCGAGCCAACTATGGGAATACGGGTGCGGGCGGCGCCTCTTGCTGCACCTGCCGGATCTTCGGCGGCTTGCCGTAGTTCCACTGGAATGTGAAGTACGTTGCGCGCACGCCAAACTTCCGCGCCGTGATCTGCTGCAGATTGTCGTCACCGGCCTTGATACGGAACTTCATCGTGTCGAACGGATCCTGGAAACGCACCGCCACGCTCATGTTGTCGCCGTCGAGCTTCTTCCGGAACGTGATGTTGGTCATCTGCATCGCCGAGAACCTGCCCTTCTCGATGTTCACCGGCGCGCGATAGAAGTAATTCGCCTGCAGAATCACCGTCGGGCTCACCTGGGTTGTGGCATTCAGACGATACGACCACGTCACCGCATTCGAGGACAGCGCCGACTGCGAGCCCCCGTCGGTCACCATCTTGAAGATGTTGAACCCACCGAACGCGTTGAGCTTGGGGCCGAGCCGGAGCGATCCGTTCAGATCCGTTCCCCACGAGTTGCTCTTGTCGAGATTCTGAAAGCTGACCGAAGTGACCTCGCGGTTGTCGACGGTATCGGCGGTGTTGATGTCGACGCGAATGACGTCGGTCGTGCGACGATAAAACGGCGACAGCTGGATCGAGCCGAGCTGACCCGACTTGCTCATGCCGAACTCGAACGCATCGGTGTACTCGGGATTGAGTCTCGGGTTTCCGATGAAAACGTTCTGTTGGTCGAAGAACACCGGGAACGGATTGAGCTCCTGGGTTCCTGGTCTCCGAATGCGACGTGAGTAACTCAGCTTGATCTGACTCTGCTCGCCCGGCTTGTACATGATCACGCCGCTCGGGAAGAAGCTGTGGTAGTCATAGGGCACCGCCTGCGACCCGGCCAGATCGAAGTTTCTGCTCGCCCATTCGGCGCGTAGCCCAGCCTGCAGGTCGAACTTTCCGACGCTCTGGCTCAGGACGCCGTAGCCGGCGTGAACCTGCTCGTCGAACTGGAAGGTGTTGCTGAGATCGCTCGGCACCCAATTTCCGTCGCCGAGTGCGTCCTTGAGCACCGAGTAGTCCTTGTCGAGCCAGCGGCGGGTTTCCTTGACGCCGGACTCGAGCTTGGCCTTGGTCCACATCGGCCGGGTGTAATCGGCCTGAGCAGTCATCTGGCGCGTCAGTGCATTGTTGCCGTCGATCTCACCCTCGATCGACGAGCCTGCACTCGATCCGTCAGGGTTCTGCGGCTCGCGCCACAGGAGCGTGTTGTCCTCGTCGCGGGCGCGATTGTACCTCAACTCCGTCGACAGCTCGTGGGTGCGAGGCTGGATGGTGTGTTTCCAGGATAGCGAATTGTCCCACATCAGGCCGCGCGCCTTGGTGTTGCGGTCCATCACGTAGCGATCGAGGAATGCCTGGTCGGCATCGAGCTCAGTGTAACCTGCCAACGCCGCGTCGTTGTTGTGCCGGCGGTTGACCGTGAAGGAGTTGGAGAGCACGTCCTTGTCGGTCAGCTTGTAATCGATGTTGCCGGTGAAGTTGTGGCCGCCGTTCTTGGTCGCGCCGTCGATGTCCTGATTCGTGTAATCGAGTGGCGACCCCGTCGGATCGTAGCGGAGCCGATCGTTGATGCCGACGATGCCGCGATCGTCCGAGTTGAAACCATAGGTGCCGAACAGGGTCAGCGCGCCCTTCTGGTATCCGACGTTGGCGCCGCTGTTGAAGCGGCTCGCTGTCGCAAAACCGGTGTTGACGCCGCCGCTCAGTCCGAGATCGGTATTGGCCTTCAGCACAATGTTGATGATGCCCGCCATTCCTTCGGGATCGTATTTCGCCGACGGATTGGGGACGACTTCAATACGCTCGACGATATTTGCCGGGATCTGCTTCAGGTACGCGCCGAGCTGAGTGCCGCGCATCGGAGTCGGGCGACCATTGATCTGGATGGCGACGTTTTCGTTGCCGCGCAGACTGACCTTACCGTCCGCATCGACTTCAACCGACGGCGTTGCCTGGAGCACGTCACTGGCGTTGGCGGCTGCCGGGGCGACGTCTTTCGCCTTGTAGCTGTTGCGATCCGGCTCGATGACCATCATCGGCTTCTCACCGGTGATCTGCACGCTCTGCAGGGTGACCGAGATCCGCGACAGCTTGATGCTGCCGAGGTCGGCGGTGGGCGAGCTGGGCGCGATGGTGAACTCGGCAGTGTTGAGAGGCGTGAAGCCGATGCCGGAAACGCGCAGATAGTACGTCCCGGGTCTCAGGCCCTGAATGCGGAACGAGCCATCCTCGGCGCCATAGGCACCGGCGACAAGCTTGCCATCTGCCTTGCTGCGAACACCGACAGCAGGTCTTGGAACGGCCGCGCCGCTGCTATCGCCGGCGACGATCGTTCCCTTGACTTCACCGCCGGCTGGTGCCTGCGCGCCCTGTGGTGGGCCAGCGGGGTTCTGGGCGTTGAGTGAGACGGCTGCAAGGTTCAAAACGAGGGCGAGGAGTGCGAACAAGACGCGCTTCATGGTGCCAGCTCTCAGGAAGAGTGGAGTCACTGATTTCGAGTAGGGAGGAACCCTGTACAACCCGGCAATACGTATTTGACAAAGCCAGGTTTCAGGAGGTTCGCGACGTTTTTTCGGAGTGGGTGCGTCGGCTTATCGAAGCTCGACCGCACAGCCGTGGACCCGAAATGGGAGTGCTTCGGGTTCTAAAACATATGACTGGTGAGACCCCGATTGGTCTCAGCCCTTCGACAGCTTCTTACGCCCGATCGGCGAGAGTGTAATCGAGCTGGTAGGAGTGCTTTCCCGCCTCGATGTTGATCGTCATCGTGCCCTTGAGGCCCTCCAGCTGCTCGGTGCCCGAGTCGGGAACGATGGTAATCGCGAGTGACGGAGATCCGCGATTCATGAGGCCGGCGTGCTGAAGCGTGAACGAGCCCTTCCGACCCTTGAGCGTCCCGGTGACGCGCTCGACGGCGACGTAAGCCGCCGAGTTCCGGATTGGCGTTCCCCCGGTCAGCATTTGGCCTCGGCCGACCGCCTCCAGATCGCCGCGATACACCTTGTCGATGGACATCCTGCCCAACGGATGTGTATCTGCTTCGGCCTGCCCTTCCATCGGCAACGGCTTGAGGGTCACCTCGAACGGTCCGCCGGCACGTGGCATCAGCTCGCTCCTCCTGATTCGGCACGTCCAGTCTCCACAAGCTTCTTCCGCACCAGCCGATTCCAGCCTGGATGCGATCTCTCGAGCGCAGCGGTCGCCCAACCGCGCAGGTCGCAGAGTCCGAGGGCGACACCAGGCGAGCGGCTCATTCCCATGTTGCAATGCACGACGATTCGCTCGGCGTCCGGCCAGCGCTCGATGAATCGATCTATCTCACGCGCGTGTTCGGCGCCGAAGAGGATGTCCGACGGATCGGTGGATTCGACGACGTCGTCGAAATGGAGTCGCAGCACCGCCACGAATGATTCGGAGATCCGCGCCGGCGGCGCCTGCGGATCGGAGATCGAGATGCAGACTTCGCGGCCAGTCGGCGCGTAGCTTTCGGCGTCTTCGCGCGAGAGAACAATCATCTCGGGTGTAGAGCCGCCCGCGCGATCGCGTTTCGTGTTCGAACCAGTCGGCATCTACTTTTCTTTCGGCGGCGGCCACGCGCCGAGCAGCTGACGAACCACGACGATCTGTGCCAGATGGTACGAGGTGTGATCGAGGGCGACGAGGACGGTGCGAAGATAGGTCTGTCCCGTACCCTTCGGAATCCTGGTGGTCAGATCGATCTTGCTCTCATTGGTGAAGCGCTCGAGCGCGATGCGATCCTTTTTCCACCCCGCGACGCTGCCGTTCCACTGCTTGTCGCCGGTCGGCGCCATGCTGGTCGGCCAATAGTCTTTCGGCCACTCCAGTTTCTCCTCGTAATCGGGATTCTGGAGGAAGTCGAGGAGATCGCGCTGAGTAATTCTGATGTGCTCGAGAAGCTCCCACGCCGAATGGGCGAAGCCGCTCGGCCGCCGGCCGCGGAGCTCCTGCGGCAGTCCGCGTAACACGGTCTCGAGCGAGGAATGCGCCTGCTCCCAGTTGAGGGACGACGCGATGATCGACCGCCAGTCTTCTTCCTTGTTCACGACAGCTCTCACCTCTGAGCGTTATCCTCAAGATGTCGCTCTTGCGCGGCGCCGCCAGCCCTCCGCAGTATTGCCCGACCTCCGCCCGGACTCCATGCCCGACGACCGCAGCCAACCGCCAAAGAGCTGGATCAACCTCGTGCTCCGTGATCTGCAGTTCTGGGTTCCGGTCGGGGTGCTCGTCGTCGGATTGATGGTGCTGCGTTGGATTTCATGACAACCGCGGCCGCACCCGCGCCCCGGGCATCGGAGGCAATCGACGCGCGACGAATCCGCACGCTGCAGGGCGTGGGAATGTTGTGCGGATTGACAGCGGGAGCGTGGCTCGGCGCCGCCGAAGCTCCGACCAAGCTCGTGACTCTCGGCTTGTCGCCGGTCGTGATCTCGCTGAGCATGGTGATCGGCGTCTTTCTGGCGCGGTGGACTTTGCCGGCCCTCATCCAGGGGACGTCGTACGTCGCAGCGGATCTGCGGCAGGCTCCGCATCTGATCGTGTGGGCAATTCTCGCCGGTTGCCTATGGGCAGTCGCGAACACCCTCACGATTTTTGCGGTGCGCGACGTTGGCCTGAGCATCGCCTTCCCGCTGTGGAACACCAACAGTCTACTGGGAATCATCTGGGGAATCGTGTTCTTCAGGGAGCTGCGCGGCGCGGACACCCGGCGATGGCTCGGAGTGATTGGTGGCGCGGTGTTGATGTTCGTGGGCGCAACGGTGCTGGCGATCGCCTCCGCTTCGCAGTCTGCGTCACGGGATGCACTGCGCGGTGTTGCGGCGGCGTTGATGGCCGGCGTGCTGTGGGGCACGATGTACATCCCCTACAGGAAAGCATATCTCACGGGGATGAGCCCGCTCTCGTTCGTCACCTTTTTCACGGTTGGCGAGCTGGGGATGATGGCGGCGCTCGGCGTCACTTACTCGGGAGGGGTGGCGCCACTGTGGGATCAGCTATCCGGCGCGCGGCACGTGCTGTTCTGGCTGCTGGCGGGCGGCTTCGTCTGGGTGGTTGGTGACCTGTTTCAGCAGTACGCGGTGAAGTACGCGGGCATCACCCGCGGCATTCCGCTCTCCAACACCAATCAGCTGTGGGGACTGATGTGGGGGATTCTGGTCTTCGGAGAGCTGCGAAGTGCTCGCGGTGCGGTGTTGGCGCAGGTGATTGGGGGGTCGGTGGTGATGGCGATCGGCGCCGGATTGATCGCGCTCTCGTCGGTGAGCAGAAGCGAGCATCTGCGGTGGGAGGAGGCTGCGGCGCGCGAGGGAGACCGTTATCGTGTCGATCCTGAATACACGAGGGCGCGCATCGCGGGCGAGTCCGCCGGTGCCGTGCGGCGGCGGTCCTGGATCGACTGGGTTGTCGTCGGAATCGCGACGGCGATCATCGTCGCCTTTGCGGCGATCGCGCGCGCGCCGCAGATCGACGTTGCGGCGGGCTGGACGGTGGCGCTTGTGGTAGCGACGATCGCTATGCTCGTCGTTGCGGGCGGAGCGCTCTGGCGCGTCACCCGATTCAACTAGGGCTTTACTTCCGGAGCGCTTTCCTGATCGCCTGCTCGGCGAGCGGCGCCATGACGCGGTAGCCTGCTTCGGTCGGGTGCACGCCGTCGGACGCGAGTCCCTCGCGCATGCCGCCGCGCGCATCGGCCATCGCCGAGTGGTAGTCGAGATAGACCGCGCCGTGCCTGCTCGCCCAGTCTTTCATCCACTTGTTGATTGCAATGATCTTCGGGGCGGGCTCGAGTCCCGGCCGCCACGGATAGTCATAGACGGGAAGAATCGACGACAGTACGACGCGAATTCCGTTCGCCTGCGCGATCTCCGCCATCGACGCGATGTTGGCCTCGATCATCTCGGGCGTCGAGGGACCGGTGTTTCCCGCGATGTCGTTGGTGCCCGCGAGAATGACGACGACCTTCGGTTTGAGCGCGACGACGTCCTGCTGGAACCGAACGAGCATCTGCGGAGTGGTCTGACCGCTGATGCCACGGCCGATGTAGGGCTTGCCGGGAAACATGGTCGCGAAATACCGCGCCCAGCCTTCGGTGATCGAGTTTCCCATGAACACGACGCGATCTTCGTTCTTCACTGGCGGCGAGAGTTTGGAGTTGGCGTCGCGGTATTTGGCGAGATCTGCCCAATCAGTGCGAAGCTTCTCGTCCTGGGCGGCGCGGCGCTTCGCAATCTCGTCGGCACTGGGCTGGCCTGGCTGCGCGGCAGGAACAGTGGTCTGCTGCGCTGTCAGCGACGGAGCGCAAACACAAAGCAGCGCCGAAACCAGGACGCGGAGCGCCTTGACGCTCCTCGCCGAAGCGGAGGTCATGGCTTCACCGGGCGTGAGGCTCTGACGACCGGCATTACGAGGTGTCGCCACAGTTTGTAACCCGTCGCGTTGAGGTGCAGGCTGTCGGTGGGATCGAGGAGCGCCATCCGCGGCTGGCCTGCCGGGCTCAGCATCGGAGTAAAGACATCGATGTAGGTGAGACCAGGCTTGCCATCGATGTATTTCTTAACCAGGTCGTTCGCCGCGCGCATCTTGTCGAGCAGCGCGACGCGCGCCCAGCTCGGCTTGATGGAGATGAAGGCGATCCGCGTCTTCGGAAGAGAATCGCGCACAACCTTCACGAATCGCTGGAACTGGGTGAGCACCTCCTCCGGTGTGCGGCCATTGGCGATGTCGTTGTCGCCAGCGTAGAGCACGACGAGTCGCGGCTTGTAGGGGATGACGATGGTCGGTGCACGATAGACCACGTCGCCGAGCTCGGAGCCGCCGAATCCGCGCTGGATCACGTTCTCACCGGGAAAGTCCTGGGCGAGGTGCGGCCAGTAGACGATCGACGAGCTGCCGACGAAGACGATGCCGCCCGGTTTGGGAAAGTGCAGGCGGTCGGCCTTGCGAAAGGCGGCGATATCGGAGGCCCACGGTTCGTCGTCGACGGTGTCGGCGGCCGAATGCGTGGACTGAGCCTGGGCAAGGGTAGTTGCGCCGCCAAGCAGGAGGGCGACGAGAAGGGCAGTGCGTTTCATCGCACAACTATACAATCGGGGAATGAACTCGTCTAACTTCGGTCGCCATTCAGGGGTTACCCTGAAATCTCGGCGTAGAGCGTCACGTGCCTTGCTGGCCACCACATGAAAGAAAGCACGGAGCCGAAAGCTGGAGAGCTGCTACGCTGAGAGCTCTCGGGAGGCATCGCGTCTCGTCGTCCGAGTCCGGAATTGGGATGGTGAAACTGCGGACACGTGACGTGCTCCCGGCCTAGCTGCTCAGCAGGTGACGGCTCCGTGCTTCAGTATTGTTAGATGCATACGAAGCGGCCGAGTCTCACCGCCGAGACAGGAAGGAGGCGACTTCCTCGACGTGCCCAGGAATCTTGACGTTCGGGAAGATCTTGGCCACGCGACCGTCGGCGTCGATGATGACCGTCGTGCGCTCGACGCCCATGTATTTTCGCCCATAGAGCGTTTTCTCCTTCCAGACGCCGAAGGCGTCGGCAAGGCGATGACCTTCGTCAGAAAGAAGACGGTAGGGCAGCTGATTTTTCTTGCGGAATTTCCGGTGTGACTCGATGCTGTCGGGGCTGATTCCGAGTACAACCGCACCAATCTCCCCGAACCGGGGAAACGCGTCGCGAAAATCGGACGCTTCCTTGGTTCAGCCGGAGGTGTTGTCCTTCGGGTAGAAGAACAGCACGGTGGGTTTGCCTTTCAGGGAGTCGAGAGTGACGGTGGTACCGTCATCAGCGGGAAGCGAGAACGCCGGCGCCCGATCGCCCTCCTTGATCATCCGTCCTCCTGTGTCAACGCACGCACTCGAAAAATCGCGGCATGATGCGCACGGTGTCGACACGCCCAGCGACGACGTCCACCGAGGTCGAGTCCGGCCGGTGCGCGAACGCGCGGACCAACAACCGATACCTGCCGGGCGGCAACGCGCTGAAGACGAAACCGCCGACGCTGTCGGCCGTTGCCGACGCGTGAGGGGAACCGGGCGCATCACCGGGCGTGACGGCGAGAATCGGATAGTGCGGCAGAGCGCCGCCGGAATCGGCAAGGGTGCCGATTACTCCGCCGAAACCGGGTTGGAGCGATGGATTCGCCGGCAGCTGCGGTCGCGGACCCTTTGAGCGGACGTGACTGCTGCACCGTCCAGTTATGGTCATCACATCGGTGCTGGGAGCACGGTGGCATGCATTAACGAAGATGCATGCGGCGATGAGCGACGCAGCTCTAGAAATCCCGGCCAAGGGTGCGCAACCGCCGTCTGACGCGGCGCGGCAGGAAGAACGCCGCCGCGACCAGAATTCGCTCGAGATCGAGCGAACGAAGCTGCCGCGGGTCGCCCATCCAGTGGTCGAGGATCACCGCCCTGCCGGCGTTGGCAATCAATCGCTGGAGCGCCAACACGAGCACGAACAGATCGTCAACCTCGCCGATGAACGGAACGAAGTCGGGAATGAAATCCATCGGCAGCAGCACGTAGGCGACCGCGCCCGCGACCAGCAGCTTGTCGGTATTCGATACTCGCCGGTCGGTCAACAACCCACCGAGCAGGCGAAGGAAGTTCGGCAGCTCTTTGAGCGCAGAGACAACGGTGCGCTTCGCGCCGGTGCGCGGCGAGGAGCCGATTGGAGGAGCACCGTCGCCAGTGTCGCGTGAGCGCGTTTCAGCGCGCGACGATCTGGCGGCGGATGCCGTCGTTGCGCGCCGCTTGCGCGACGACGCCGTGCTCGAACGCGCGGACTGAGCTCTCACTTGCGTTGATCTCCCGGTGGCGGTGATGGCGGAGTCTCGGCGGATGGTCCCGGTGGTGGCGTCCCAGGCGTAGCGGCTCCGGCGGCCGGCTTCGGCGAAGCCACAGACGATACGACTCCAGCGATCTCAGTTGCAACTGACTTGCCAGCGTTGGCGACGTCGGTAACCACGCCAACAGCCTTGTTCATCACGCTCATCGTGCCACCGATCACTCCAGCCGAGACGCGACCGGCGCGCAGGGTATCCTCGACACCTTCGGCAAAACGCTTCAATGGATTGGGCGCCGTCGTAACTTTCGGCGCGTACTTCGACTCGAGGAAATCGATGTAGTCGAGGATCTGATAGATCTTCTCCTCGGGCAGCGTATCGAGCTTCCTCACAAGTCGTTCGCGCAGAATATCGTTCATCGATCCTTATCCTCCGTGCGGTTCACCCACCCCCGCGCCACCGCGCCCTCCGACCCCGCACATCAATATGCACATAATTCGTGCTGGAGTGCCCGCTGGTGTAGATGCCGAGGCCTCCGACGAGGTCAGGGTGCTTGAGCTCGACGATCTCTGCTGCCAAACCTACCATCCGGCTGTCGATCGCGGTGATTTTGCCGTCGCCATTGGCATCGATCGCGACATCCGCGGCGTCGCCGTACTGGTGCTGGCTGTCGCTGGCGGCGCGCCGCACCCTGCGATTGTGCTCGGGAGCCCGGAAGCCGGAGTGAACATCGATGTCGATGTCGGCCACCGCCTTGTCGCCGTGCCAGCGTGCAATCTCCTGAATGACGAGCTCGAGCTTGTCGAGGAGCTTGGGATTCACCGCAGCGTAGCTGGGCCAGACTCCCTGCTGATCATGATTGAGGAAATCGCCGACGTGCAGATGCTTGGTAATCGGGAGATCTACGTCAGCCGGTCGAATCTCGAGAAAGCCTTCGGGCGGAGGAGTCTTGCCACGGACACGCTCGGCGAGGTAGGTCCCAATGCGATAGCCGCGCAGAACTCCGCGTTCTTTTTCGCTGAACGGCACCAGCACCGCGAGGGTCAGGCCGTCTACGATCCGGCGCTGCCCGCTCTTTAGCAGCGCGAGCCTGAAGAACCCGGCGCTCGGCGGCGCAAAGACCTTGTCCCCAGTCAGAGGCTGACCGCCAGTGGCGAGGGCCGTATCGCCGACGCGTACCCAGGCATATTGGAGCGCGGTTGGGTCGCCGTGAACGTCGAGCGGATACGAGATCGCCTGCGCCGGCAAGGCGAAGGTCAGCTTCACCTCGCCGCTCGCCCCGTACGCGCTCACCGACGGCTCGGCGAGCGGCACCACCGAGCTGCGCAGGAACGTGCCGATCGGTTTCTCGGTAGTGTCATCGGCGGCCTGCAAGAACTGGAAAGCGCCCACCAGAGCGATTGCTCCGGCGACGGCCCAGACAAGGCGAGTTGTGTGGCGCTTTCTTACGGGGAGATCGTCGGGAAGCTCGAGCTCTTCGCCTGTCGGGTGGCCCCTTCTCTCCCCTACGACTGCCGACTCCAAGCGACCTTTCTAATAGATGTAAACCGGAGTCCCAATCGCGACCATCGGATAGAGTTTCTCGACGTCTTCGTTACGCATGCGGACGCAGCCGTGGCTGACGGACTGACCGATCGACTCGGGATGGTCGGTGCCGTGGATGCCATAGCCGTCGCCGAGATCGAGCCGGCGGGTACCGAGAACGCCCATGTAGCGGCGCGCTGTAGTGCCATAGGGTGGAACGACGATGTTGCCATTTGCGACAATCTCCTTGCCTTCGACTCCTCCCCCTAATGACACCGCATTCCCGTTCCCGTAACGCTTTACGACCTCGCCATTCTGGGTAGTTATGACGCCCCCGTCGGAGGTGGGAATAGCCCCACCGGGGCTCAGGTGAACGATGCCGAGACCCTTCTTGTGGGCCTGCTCGACGTAGTGCCAGTCGGGGGGAACCCACGCCGGATTCTCATCCTTTGCCTTGACCGTGAGACGGCCGCGGGGCGTCTCGAATCTCCACTGGCCGTTAGAGCCGCCCACCAGCTCCTTGCCGCTACCCGTCGCGACGGGTGCGTCGAACAGCACTTCCTTGCCCTGCTTGTACCACAGGTGGTGATCGGCCATGCTCACCACGATATAAGGCTGGTTGGTCGCCTCCGCCGCGGTCGAGTTGATCAGGGTATTGAGACTGTCGCCGGTCATGCCCAGCTTGGCTTTGACCTCGTTGAGTACCCCGAGGTTGTCGTTATAAACCATGCGATTGACGTCGCGCTGGTAGCGCAGCTCGGCGGTCCTGGTGAGGAGCATGACGCTGAGGATCGCGGCGATGACGAAGCCCCCGATCAGCATCCAGACGGTCTTGCCGCCGTACGAGAATATTCTGCTGGCTGCCATATCTACCCCGTGGGTTTTTCTAAGCGGGAAACGGACGTTCTCTAGTAGAAGTATACCTTCATGCCGGCGCTAAGGTTCGGCATGATCGCCTTCATGTCCTCGCTGGCGATCCGTAGAGCTCCAGGTGGAATCGGCGTGGAGTCGGTGGTGTCGCGGCCCGCCAAAATCCGGGTGCCCCCGTCGAGGATGATGCTGTTGTCGTTGAGATCAGCGACGGTCCTCTCTCCGCGCGGGATCGCCGCGGGTGGAGCGCTCGAGGACTCCGCCGCTGCGCGCTCGGGGCCGAACTGAACCGGCATCTCGCGGAGGAGGGCGCCTTCGCGGGTGAGATACATCCTCGCGCTGTCGATCGAGACGTTGAGGTGCAAGCGCTTGTCGAACTTCGCCTGTCGCTTCGCCAGCTCGATGGCGATGCGGAGCTTGTTCTGCTCGGCCTGGACGATTGCGTCGGTGCGCTCACGCTCGGCGGCGGTCATGTGCTCGCGAAGCTGCGCGACGTCGTGATTGTACTTGACGCGCTTGGCGAGGAGCCAGGCATCGACGCCGATCATCGCGGCGAGTCCGAGACCGAGAACGAAAACGAATCCCGGATAAGCGCGGCGGAAATCGCGCCAGGTACCGCGACGTCGATCGCCTTCGCCGGCGCGATCGGGGCTGCGGCGGGTCTCGACGCCGCTTTCCTGTTTGGGTCTGAAGATGGCCATGCTCCCTCGGGCTCTCGTCGGGGTTGGGATTACATTACTGATATAATGGCAACTACACAGCGCGCGCGGCCAGTCGCGTTAATCGTACTCGATGGGTGGGGCTACCGCCCCGAAACCGAAGGCAATGCAATCGCGATGGCGAAGACGCCGGTGTGGGACTCGCTTTGGAAGCGCGGATCCCGCACCCTGCTGGAGGCGTCTGGTCTTCGCGTTGGCCTCCCCGAAGGACAGATCGGGAATAGCGAAGTCGGCCACCTCAATCTCGGCGCCGGCCGCGTCGTGATGCAGGATCTGGTGCGCATCTCAACGGCCATCGCCGATGGAAGCTTCTACACCAATCCCGCGCTGGTGGGTGCGTGTCGCCAGGTGAAGCAGAACGGCGGCACTCTGCACCTGATGGGATTGATCGGCGCGGGCGGAGTCCACGCCATCGACAAGCACCTCTTTGCGCTGCTCGAGCTGGCGAATCGGCAGAAGATCGAGCGTGTGGCGATCCACGCATTTCTGGATGGGCGCGACACCCTTCCCAAATCCGCCCTCGGCTACGTGCAGGAGCTGCTGGAGGAGATTCGGCGGATAGGCTCGCCGGCGAAGATCGCCAGCGTTTCCGGGCGGTATTACTCGATGGACCGCGACCGCCGCTGGGATCGCACCGAGCTCGCCTACAAGGCGATCGTGCTGGGCGAGGGAACGAAGGTGGAGGATCCGCTCGAAGCCATCCGCGAAGCGTATGCGTCAGGAAAGACGGACGAATTCATGCTGCCGGTGGTGGTGGCCGAGCACGGCAAGGCGGTGGCTCCGATGCGTGACGGAGATGCGGTGATCGGGTTCAACTATCGCTCCGACCGGATGCGACAGATCGTCCGCTCTCTGATAGATCCACAGTTCGACGGCTTCGATGTGTCGCGCGGACCCAAGGTGTCCGTGACGACTCTGACGAATTACGACAAGACCTTCGACGTGCCGATCGCGTTCGAGCCGACGTCGATGGTGCGGATTCTGGCGGAGGTGCTGTCCTCGCGCGGGCTAGACATGCTCAAGACGGCGGAAACCGAGAAGTACCCGCACGTGACTTATTTCTTCAACGGCGGGGTCGAAGCCCCATTTCCGTGCGAGCACCGGGTGCTGGTGCCGAGCCCGAAGGTGGCGACCTACGATCTCCAACCGGAGATGAGCGCCGCCGGCGTCACCGACGCACTGGTGAAGGGCATCACCGCCGGAGAGCACGATTTCATTCTCTGCAATTACGCCAACGCCGATATGGTGGGACACAGCGGGTCGATTCCGGCGACGATCAAAGCGGTCGAAACGGTGGATGAGAGTCTGTCGCGCGTGTTGAAGGCGGCGGAGGCGGCGGGAACGAGACTCATCGTCACCGCCGATCATGGCAACGCGGAGATGCTGATCGATCCAGCGACGGGTGGGCCGCACACAGCGCATACGACGAATCCGGTGCCGTTCGTGGTGATCGATTGGGAGCAGGAGCAGCGGTTGCGCCCGGGTGGAGCGCTCTGTGATGTCGCGCCAACTATATTGTCGATGCTCGGTGTCGAGCAGCCGCCGGAGATGACCGGCGTCAATCTTGGAGTGGATTAGTGAAGCAGATTCTGGGCGCGATTGCGCTTGCCTCTATCGCGACGACCGCCAGCGCGCAGGTCGGACATCTACCGCAGAGCAGTCCCTATCGTGATGTCGAAACCCGCCACGAGTTCACCTTTTTCGGCGGGCACTACGAGGCGGGCAAGGACCCGATCGAGATTGGGCCGCGGGCGGGTCCGATGTACGGCATCAGGTATCAGATTCACGTCGGCGGCCCGGCGTTCCTGATGGCGCGGTGGTCGCACGTGAACAGCTCGCGCTTCGCCATCGATCCGACAGCGGTCGGTCCCGCGCGCCAGCTCGGGAAGAAGGATGTCTCGCTCAATCTTCTCGACCTCGATCTCGCGCTCAATCTCACCGGTCAGAAGAGTTTTCATCACATCATTCCGGTGCTGAACGTCGGCGCGGGAATGGGGACGTGCGGCGGCTGTAAAGTCGAGAAGGATCCGTACACCTTCGGCACCCCGTTTGCGTTTACCTTCGGTGGTGGGCTGCGCTGGGTTCCTGGTGGAAGATTTCAGCTGACGGCGGACTGGAACGACTACCTGTATCAACTGAAGTACCCGACCGCGTACTACGTGAATCCCACCGGTGGAACGGCGGCCGTGACCGGCAACCAGGCCCGTTCATTCTGGAAGGGCAATCGAGCTTTGACGATCGGCGCGTCGCTGCTGTTTTTCCGGTAGCCGCCGCCGGCGTAACCCGGAGGAACCGTGGACAAGGATTACGAGGACATCAGAGACACCGGCGATCTGGACGACAACGAGTTGCGCGCGCTGGTGCGCGACGCCTTCGAGCAGCAGATGGCGGTGGATCCCGATGACGTGTCGATCGCGGTTCGTTCTGGTGTAGTCAGTCTCTCAGGCCGCGTGGGCACTGAGGAAGAGCTCCGGATCGCCGAGCGGATCGTCACCGACATGGTCGGCCTGGAGAAGGTGCGCAACAACCTGTTCGTCGACG
>DASSNV010000091.1:0-14866 GCA_035701245.1 Gemmatimonadaceae bacterium
GCACCGGTTGGCGGCGAGGTCTCGGGCCACATGTTCTTCGCCGAGAATTTCTACGGATTCGACGATGCGCTGTACGGCGCTGCACGGTTGTTGCGAATCGTCGCCGACTCCGGCCGCAGCATCAGGGAGCTCCTCGCCGACGTTCCCCGCTTCGTTTCCACTCCCGAGATTCGCATCGATTGTCCCGACGACAGGAAGTTCGGCATCGTCGAGGATGCGCAGAAGTATTTCGGATCCAGGTACCAGATCAACACCGTCGATGGGGCGAGAGTTCTGTTCGGTGATGGCTGGGGATTGCTGCGCGCGTCGAACACCCAGCCGGTGCTGGTGATGCGCTTCGAGGCACGGACTCGGGAGCAGCTCGAGCGAATCCAGTCCGAGATGGTAGGCTGGCTCGGCTCAAAAGGCGTGAAGGTGTGATGTGACAGCGCACGCCCGCAGACGCCTCTTCGTCGGAGTCGTCATCGCGGCTGTCGTACTCGTCGGGGGACGTGCCGCTTCGACGGTGTTCGCGGATTACACGTGGTATTCATCCCTCGGAGCCGGCGCGCTGTGGAGCGAACGCGCCGGAGATGTGCTGCTCATTTACGGAATCGGCACTGTCGTCGCGGTGCTTCTCGCTTTCGTCAACCTCTCCGCGCTGGGCCGCAGCATCGGCATTCTGACCCTGCCCCGGCGGATGGCGAACGTCGAGTTTGGCGAGGCGGTGCCGAGGAGGTACATCGACCGCTTTGCATTTCTCGTTTCGCTGATGATCGCGGCCGCCGCAACTCCGTTGCTCCCGCACTGGACCAGTCTGGCGGTGGCGCGTCTCGGGATCACCTTCCGGGAGACCGACCCGTATTTCCAGCACGACCTCGGATTCTACGTCGGCTGGCTGCCGTTCGAGAAGGCTGTCTACTCGTGGGCGATGCTGCTGATTGTCGGCATTTCGGTGGTCGTCGTGGTCCTCTACTCGCTGACTCCCGGACTCCGCTGGGAGCGCGCCGGTCTGAGGATGAGTGTGCGGGTGCGTCGGCACCTCAGCGTCCTGGCAGCGCTCCTTCTGCTCGTCACAATGTGGAGCTACCGCCTCGAATCGTACGATCTTCTCGTTCACGGCAGCGGCGAGAACGGCTCATTCTCGTATGTTGACCACCAGTGGCTACTGCCGGGGCTGCTGATCCTTTCGATCGCGACAGCCGGCGCGGCGATGACGGTGTTACTGAGCGGCTGGACCGGACAGCTCAGGACGAGCTTCGTCGCCGTCACCGTGATCGTATTGCTCTCGGTCGGAGTGCAGGAGCTGATTCCGCTCCTCGTTCATCGCTTCACCCCCCGCGATGCGCAGGTGCTCCGCGAGCGCCCGTACCTCGCGACCCGGGCCGACTACACCAAACGAGCCTATGCGCTGACTGCCTCGACGTACGACGAGCTGCGCAGATCGTCGGTATCCGCCGCGCTCGACAGCGTCGCCACGAGCGCTGCGAGCCAGCAGCTGTTGCGGCAGGATTCGCTCGTCTATCCGGGCGCCCGAGGGTTCGTCCTCGTCGCGAACCCGCAGCTCGATGTCGCCGGCCAGCGCCTCGGCGATGGACTGTCACGTCTGGGATACGCCTGGGCGCACCAGTCGTTCGATCTGCTCTCGGATTCGGTTCCCCGGCGCGCGCGCATCGTCTCTGTGCGCGACGTTCGCGACCGGGTGAGAGCCTTGGCCCCCGTCTTCGCTCAAGGGACGATCATCGAGCCGATGTTCCACGCCGACACCCTTTATTGGAAGCTCGAGCTCTATTCGGCGTCATCCGATTATCCCCTGTCGGATCATCTCGTTCTAGCCGGCGAGGAGCGCAGTTATTTTCGGCACGCTGCGACTGCGCTGATCAATGCCCGAACCGCGAGAGTGACGATGGCGGCGGACCCTTCGCCCGATCCAATCGCCGAGGCCTGGATGAGCGCGTTTCCCAATTCGACCGACTATCGAGCGCCAGGGATACAGCGCGAGCTGACCACCACGCCGTGGTCGCCGGTAACCGTCGATTCGGCCGCCGGCGCCACCGACTCCTCCTTTCGCGCCGCCGTGACTCGCCTGTACAATCGAATGCGAGCGGCGCTTGCGGCGGCCGACCTCAGGGCATTCGGAATCGCCTACGATTCCCTCGGCGCCATCATTTCGCGAAATAACCGATGACCGGAGCACGAACCGCCGTGATCGCCGTCGGAGGCAACGCACTATCACCGTCGGGTGAGCGTTCGACGCTCACCGATCAGTTCCGACATTCGCGCGAAAGCCTCGGCCCGATTGTGGATCTGGCGCTCGACGGCTGGCGGGTCGTGGTCGTGCACGGCAACGGCCCGCAGGTTGGGGACGAGCTCGTACGCAACGAGAAGGCGCGCACCGAGATTCCCCCCTTTCCGCTCGGAGTGCTCGTCGCGTCCACCGCCGGCTGGATCGGCTACATGCTCCAGCAGTCCCTGGAGAACGCGCTTCGGAAAGCGGGAAATTCGCGCGATGTAGTGACCGTGCTGACCCAGGTCGAGGTCGCGCCCGACGATCCGGCGCTCAAGGATCCGAAGAAGTTTATCGGACGCGGGTTGTCGGCCGGGCGAGCTCGCGAGCTCCGTGCCGAAGGTCACGTCATCAAGAAGGACGGCAAAGGCAATTTCCGAAGAGTCGTCGGAAGCCCGCGGCCGCTCGCGATCCACGAGCTGGCGACGATTCGCACCCTTCTCGAGCGCGATACACTTGTCATCGCCTGTGGTGGCGGTGGCATTCCTGTCTATCGTGATCCGGCGCTCGGTCTCGAGGGCGTCGATGCTGTCATCGATAAGGATCTGGCCGCCGCGGTGCTCGCCGGCGAGCTCGGCGCGGAGCTTTTCCTGATTCTCACTGACGTCGATGCCGTTTATACTGCGTGGGGCACTGACCAGCAGCGTGCGCTGACGTCGATAACGGTTGCGGAGGCTGACCGACTGCGCGCGGAGGGTGCGTTCGGCGAAGGAAGCATGGCCCCGAAAGTCGCAGCGGCGGCAGACTATGTGCGTCGAACAGGGGGCCGAGCGATCATTACGGAGCTCAGTAAGGGCAGGGCAGCGGTGCAGGGTGCTGGCGGTACAGAAATCATCCCGTAGCAGTTCATCCAAAGTCGATAGCTCGCGTGCGCGCACGCGATCGGAGCAAGAGTGAACATCCACGAGTACCAGGCAAAGGAGATCTTCCGCAAGTACGGCATTCCCATTCCGCCGGGAGAGGTAGCCACCACCGCCGAAGAAGCGGAAGCGATTGCCCGCAAGTATGGAACAACGGTAGTGGTCAAGGCGCAGGTTCACGCCGGCGGACGCGGCAAAGCGGGCGGCGTCAAGCTCGCGAAGACCCCGGCGGAAGCGCGCGAAGTCGCGACGAAGATTCTCCAGCTGACCATCAAGGGTCTGCCGGTTGAAAAGGTTCTCGTCACTCCCGCGGCGGACATTGCCAGCGAGGCTTACGTCGGCATCATCGTCGATCGCGCGTCGAAGAAGCCCGTGTTCATGGCCAGCCCTGCCGGCGGCATCGACATCGAGGAAGTCGCGGCGAAGACCCCCGACAAGATCCTTCGGCATCCGATCGATCCACGCTATGGCCTGCGGGCTTACGAGGCGATGCAGCTGGCGTTCTTTCTCTATTCAGATATCAGGCAGGTGCGCGCCGCCGCGACAATTCTCCAGCAGCTCTACGCTGCCTTTTCCGAGAACGGCGGCTCGCTCGCTGAGATCAACCCTCTGGTGACAACGCCCGCGGGCGACGTCGTCGCGCTCGACGCCAAGATGGTGATCGACGACAACGAGCTCGAGCGCCGCCCCGACATCGCTGAGCTCCGGGATGAGTCGGCGGAAGATCCGAGCGAGGTCGAGGCGCGCAAGGCAAGCCTCACCTTCATCAAGCTCGATGGGAATGTCGGCTGCGTGGTGAACGGCGCCGGCCTGGCAATGGCGACAATGGACCTGGTGAAATACTACGGCGGCGATCCGGCGAACTTCCTCGACATCGGCGGCTCCTCCAATCCGGAGAAGGTCGTCGCGGCACTGCGCATCATCACCCGCGAGCCCAACGTCAAGGCCATTCTGTTCAACATCTTCGGGGGGATCACACGCACCGACGACGTCGCGAACGGAATCGTGACGGCTATCAGAGAGAATCCGCTGAAAATTCCACTCGTCATCCGACTTACCGGTACCAACGAAGAGATCGCCGTGAAGATCCTCGAGAACAACGGCATGTCGGCGCTGACCGACATGGACGAAGCGGTGAAGAAAGCAGTTGCCCTTGCGACCGGAGGAAAGGCCGCGTGAGCATCTTCATCGACAGAAACACCCGACTGCTGATTCAGGGGATCACGGGGCGCGACGGGTCTTTTCACGCGAAGCAGATGATGGAGTACGGCACCCAGGTGGTCGCCGGAGTCACGCCGGGGAAAGGCGGACAGAAATTCGAGAGCAAGGTTCCGATCTTCAACACCGTCGCCCAGGCAGTCAAGGAGAGCGGCGCAAATGCGAGCGTGATCTACGTCCCGCCGCCGTTCGCCGCTGACGCCATCATGGAGGCGGCCGACGCCGGCATTCCGTTCATCGTCGCGATCACCGAAGGAGTGCCGGTCCTAGACATGACGCGCGTGTATCCCTTCGTGAAGGAGCGCGGCGCGCGACTGCTCGGTCCGAATTGTCCCGGGCTCATCTCACCCGGAGCGTCGAACGTCGGAATCATCCCCGGACGCATCTGCACTCCGGGACCGGTTGGCTTGGTGAGCAGATCCGGAACGCTCACTTACGAGGTCGTCTACCAGCTCACCCGCGCAGGTATTGGTCAGACGACCTGCGTCGGCATCGGAGGCGACCCGATCAACGGTACCAACTTCATCGATTGTCTCGCCGCGTTCGAGCGAGATTCGGCAACGACGGCCGTGGTGATGATTGGAGAAATCGGCGGTACCGACGAGCAGGAGGCTGCTCGCTTCATCAAGGACAAGATGAAGAAGCCGGTGGTCGGCTTCATCGCCGGCCAGACCGCGCCTCCCGGCCGCAGGATGGGCCACGCGGGCGCTATCATCTCCGGCTCCGCCGGCACTGCCGCCGAAAAAATGCAGGCATTTCAGGAAAATGGGGTCGGCGTCGCCAAACGCCCGATCGACGTGGTGGATCTACTCAAACGCGCAATGCGCCAGGAACGATAAATGGCAGGCAACAGAACTCTTACGATCATCAAACCCGACGCTTTCAACGGCGGCAAGGCCGGACTTATTATCGCGCTGCTCGAGAAGGCCGAATTTCGAATCGTCGCCTCGAGGGTGATGCAGCTGACCGAGAAGCAGGCGGGCGCGTTTTACGAGGTGCACCGCGAGAGGCCGTTTTTCGCTCCGCTCGTGCGCTTCATGACTTCTGGCAAGTGCATGCCGATGGTGCTCGAGCGCGCCGACGCCGTAGCCTCACTTCGCAGGACCATCGGCGCGACCGATCCCGCCGAGGCCGAAGCAGGCACGGTACGGAAGCTCTACGCCGAGTCAAAGGAGCGGAACGCAATCCACGCCTCGGATTCGGATGAGAATGCGGACCGGGAATCGAGGTTCTTTTTTGCGGAAAGCGAGCTCGTCTAACGTCAGGCGTTACTGAAGACTACCAGCTAATAGCAGTGGGCGGAGCGGCTCGCCGCTCCGAGCTAAGGTTGGATGAACGACGGCGCGTCCGACGGAGTGAAGTTCTCAAATCCTTGCTCGGCGCCGCCAGCCGCTCCGCTCACAGCCACCAGCTGGTAGTCTTCAGTGATCTTTCCCCGCGAAAAAGGAACGGCACCTCACTGGAATCAAAGGCTTAACCCCGCTAGCTTAAAGGGCTTATGCTGTCGTTTGACATACGCTCGCTGGAGACGAAGGCCGTCCAGGTCGACGGCTCTCTGGCTCCCGACGATCCGATCTGGGAAGAGGCGGACGTTCGGCCCACCGGGCCGATTCGGGTGACCGGAAGACTGTCGTCGGCGGGTGAGGGAAGATTCTACTTTACCGGTCGCATCGAGGGTCGAACCGAGCTACCCTGCCGGCTCTGCCTCGATGAGGTGAACGTCGATGTCGACGAGGACGTCCATTTGCTCCTCGCAGAAATCGGTGCGGATGAAGCGGACGATCCCGACGTTTTCCTTTACGACCCCGCCGTGCGAATGCTGGATCTTCGACCGGTGGTGCGCGAAAACTGGCTCCTCACGGTGCCGAGCTACGTCCAGTGCGGTGAAGACTGCAAGGGACTTTGCGCAACCTGCGGTACCAATCTCAACGAAAGTAGCTGCAGCTGCACCACGACCACGACTGACTCGCGCTGGGACGCCTTGCTCAAGCACAAAAGCAAATCGCACTAGCACGTCAAACAACCTCAAGGAACAGAACCAATGGCAGTCCCCAAGCGACGTACATCGAAGCGGAAAAAGCGCGCCCGCAACACCCACAAGACCGCACCGTCCATCGTCATTCAGAAGTGTCCACGCTGTCAGGCAATGAAGCGTCCGCACCATGTCTGCGAGGAGTGCGGATACTACGCGGGCGAACAGCGAGTCGAGCCGAAGGAAGCCTGATTTGGCGCGTATAGCGTTGGACGCGATGGGGGGTGACTTTGCTCCCAAAGCTACAATTGCCGGCGCTTTACTCGCCCTCCTCGAGCTGGAACCGGTGCACAAGGTTCAGCTCGTTGGGCAGACATCCGTTATCGAAGCCGAGCTCGACCGCGCACTGGCGGGTGAGCTCTCCCAGGCCGCATCGGCTCGCAGTCGTCTCGAGATCGTCGAGGCCCCCGACGTCATCGAGATGTCGGAAAAGCCTACCGCGGGTCTCCGAAAAAAACCCAATAGCTCGATGATCGTCGGCCTCAAACTCCAGGTCGACGGTAATTCCGACGCATTCGTCTCCGCCGGAAACACCGGTGCGCAGATGGCGTCGTCGGCGATGCTGCTCAAGCTGCAGCCGGGCCTGACTCGTCCCGCAATTGCGACCGTTTTTCCCACCGCCGCCAAGCCGGTGATCGTGCTCGACTCGGGCGCAAACGTGGACTGCTCGACGCGTGAGCTCCTCCAGTTCGCGTGGCTTGGCGCGGTTTACGCGGAGTGCGTTTTCGGCCGCCCCAATCCATCCATTGGTCTCCTCTCGATCGGTGAGGAGCCGGAAAAGGGAAATGCCGTCGTGAAGGAGGCGCACGTGCTCTTCCAGAAGGCGGGCTTCAATTTCCACGGCAACCTCGAGGGCCGCGATCTACCTGTCGGCGCGAGCGACCGAGGCCCCTTCGACGTCGTGATTTGCGACGGTTTCGTCGGCAACGTCGTGCTCAAGTTCTACGAGGCGGTGGCGCCGATGATCGTGCGCGTACTGAGCGAGCACCCCGGGATCAACGCGAGCCACGTCAAGGAAGCGCTCAGAGGATTCGATTCCACCGCCTACGGCGGAGCGCCGCTCCTCGGCGTGCGTGGAGTGAGCATCATCTGTCATGGCAACTCACCACCGCGCGCGATCAAGAATGCGATCAAGGTCGCCGTGCGCGCAGTCGAGACGAAGATGAACGAGCAAATCGGCAAGAAGCTCGAGGCGGCTGAGCCAGCCATCACCGCCGCCGCGGCCTCAGCATGAAGAGACCCGCCGCCGCGGTTGCCGGCACCGGACGCGGATTGCCCCAACACGTGATGACGAATCACGATTTCGCGTCGATCGGCATCGAGACATCTCACGAGTGGATCTACGAGCGCAGCGGCATCTCCGAGCGCCGCCTCGCCCGGAACGGCGAGACCACGTGCTCGATGGCATCTGAAGCGTCACGGCAGGCGATGGAGAAGGCGGGAGTTCATCCCGGCGAGATCGACATCATCGTTCTCAGCACCGCCACCCCGGACCGGCTCCTCCCCGCGACCGCCGTCGACATCCAGGCCGAGCTCGGCGCGACACGTGCCGCCGCGTTCGATGTTGGCGCCGCGTGCGCCGGTTGGCTCTACGCAATGAGCACCGCCGAGGGACTGATCATGTCCGGCACCGCCGAGACGGCGCTAGTCGTCGGCTCAGAGAAGATGAGCGCGATCGTGGACTGGAAGGATCGGTCGACCTGCGTGCTGTTCGGCGACGGCGCCGGTGCAGCGGTCCTGAAGCGCAGCAAAGGCACGAAGGGAATTCTTTCGGCGTACATGAGGAGCGACGGCAAGCTCGCCGATCTTCTCTATCGGCCGGAAGGCGGCGCAACCGTCCCGATGTCTGCCGAAGTTCTGGAGAAACGCTCGCACCTGGTGAAGATGGCTGGCCGCGAAGTTTTCAAGCACGCGGTGCGGTCAATGGCCGACGCCGCAGACCGCGCCCTCGACGGCGCCAAGCTGACAGGCTCGGACATCGATCTGCTCATCCCGCACCAGGCAAACGTCCGCATCATCGAGGCGACCGCCAAGCATTCCGGCATTCCGATGGACAAGGTCTACGTCAACGTTGACCGCTACGGCAACACCTCCTCGGCGTCGATCCCGATCGCTCTCGATGAGGCAATCCAGTCGGGACGGATCAAGGAAGGATCGACGGTGATGATGGTCGCCTTTGGCGCCGGATTCACCTGGGCGTCGATGGTTATTCGCTTCTAGGCAGTGGATATCGTACTACTCTTTCCCGGCCAGGGCTCCCAGAAGCCGGGGATGGGAAAGGATCTCGCCGAAGCGTTCCCGGTTGCGCGCGCGGTCTTCGGCGAAGTCGATGCGGCGCTTGGCGCAGATCTGAGCCGGCTCTGCTTCGAGGGTCCTGCCGACGAGCTGACTCTCACCCGCAACGCACAGCCCGCCCTCTTTGCCCACGGTGCCGCGGTGTGGGCGCTGGTCAAAGACGCACTCCGTCCTCACGTGCGCGCCGCTGCCGGGCATTCCCTCGGTGAGTTCACCGCTTATCACGCCGCCGACGCGATCAGTCTGCCCGGGGCCGCGCAGCTCGTTCGCCGCCGCGGTGAGCTCATGTACGAAACGGGCACCGCTCGGCCCGGGACAATGGCGGCAATACTGGGCGCGTTGACCACACCCATCGAAGACATCTGCAAGCGCGCCAGCAAGGACGCCGGCGAGGTCGTCCCCGCCAACTTCAATACCGATGAGCAGATCGTGATCTCGGGCGAGAGTTCCGGGGTCGAGCGAGCGATGGAGCTGGCAAAAGAAGCCGGCGCCAAGCGCGCGATCAAACTTCCGGTGAGCGGCGCCTTTCACTCGCCGCTGATGCAGCCGGCGGTCGTCGGACTCACCAACGCAATTGCGACTTCGGCGTTCACGGACCCCGTCTATCCGGTTTATTCCAACGTCACCGCAAAACCCGCAACCACCGCGGTGGAAGCGAAGGATCTGTTGCTCCGGCAGTTGACCTCTCCGGTTCGCTGGTCGACCGAGGTGCGGAACATGGCTGCGCAATTCCCCGACGCGCTTTTTGTCGAGATGGGGCCGGGAAACGTTCTCACCGGATTGATGGGACGGCTCGTCAAAGGCGCGCGCACTTTTGCGTGCGGCACCGCTGGCGAAGTCGAAAAACTTCTACAAATGGTCGCCTGATGAAAATCGACCTGAGCGGTAAAAACGCACTGATCACGGGCAGCACCCGAGGCATCGGCCGGGCAATTGCCGACGCTTTCGCCGAATCGGGAGCGCGCGTAGCGGTGGTGGGTCGCGATCAACAGCGCGCCGACGACGCGGCGGCGAAGATTGGAAACAACGCCAAAGGCTTCACCGCCGATGTCAGCGATACTGCCGCCGTCGCCAGGCTGGTCGAGGATGTCGAGAAGGCGTTTGGCTCGATCGACATCCTCGTCAACAACGCCGGCATCACCAGGGACAACCTCGTGATGCGACTCAAGGACGAGGACTGGGACGCGGTTCAGAACGCCAATCTTCGTGGCGCCTTTGCGGCGATTCGCGCGGTTTCTCGCGGAATGATGAAGAAGCGAGCCGGCCGCATCATCAACGTCGCCAGCATCGTCGGCTTGATTGGGAACAAGGGTCAGGCCAACTATGCCGCAAGCAAGGCTGGTCTGATCGCACTCACGAAATCGGTCGCCAAGGAGCTGGGCTCGCGCAACATCCTCGTCAATGCTGTTGCCCCAGGCTTCATTCAAACGGAGATGACCGATGCCATGACGCCAGAGGCCCGCGAAGCGCTCGGCAAACAGATTGCACTCGAACGTCTTGGAACCGTCGAGGATGTCGCCGCGATCGTGGCCTTCCTCGCATCCGACCTTGCCTCCTACATCACGGGACAGGTGTTCGTGGTGGATGGTGGAATGGTTATGTAAGTAACCAAGTACACGATCAAATCCTGATCCTCGATCCTCGACGACGACTCTAACTTTGTAGCGTACCGCAGCTTAGGTATATTTCCGGCAATCCCTACAACCAGAGGAAATCCATCAAATGGCCGACAATTCCGACAAGGTCAAGGACATCATCGAGAAAGAGCTCGGTGTGGAGCGGGAAAAGCTGACCAACGAAGCGAGCTTCATCGAGGATCTTGGTGCTGACAGCCTGGACATCGTCGAGCTCGTGATGGAGTTCGAGAAAGAGTTCAACATCGATATCCCGGACGAAGACGCCGAGAAGCTTCGCACCGTCGGTGATGCGCTCGGGTATCTGAACCAAAAGGTCGGAGCGTAATGAAGCGACGTGTCGTCGTCACCGGCATGGGAGCCATTACCCCTGTCGGCAACGATGTGGCGACGACCTGGCGGTCCCTCATCGAAGGGAAGTCCGGAACCGCGCCCATTACCAAATTCGACGCCTCGAATTTTCCCGTGCGGTTCGCCGCCGAGGTTAAGGGCTTCAATCCGCTGGACTACATGGACCGGAAGGAAGCCAAGCGAGCCGACCAGTACACCCAATACGCCGTCGCCGGCGCCAGGCAGGCGATGACGGATGCAGGCCTCGCCAACGGGAGCAACGGGATCGACCCCGACCGCATCGGCGTCATCATCGGCAGCGGCATCGGTGGTCTGAAAAGCTTCGAGGAACAGCACGACGTCTATCGCGAGCGCGGCGTCGGAAAGATCTCGCCGTTCTTCATTCCGATGTTCATCGCGGACATCGCTGCCGGCATCGTCTCGATGCAGTTCAACGCAAAAGGTCCAAACTACGCCACCGTATCAGCTTGCGCCACGAGTGCTCATGCGATAGGTGATGCGTTTCGAACCATCCAGTATGGCGACGCGGACATCATGATCACAGGCGGCGCCGAAGCCACGGTCACCCCAATGGCGATCGGCGGATTCGCCAACATGAAGGCGCTTTCCGAGCGGAACGACAGCCCCGAGACCGCATCACGTCCGTTCGACGCTACCCGCGACGGATTCGTGATGGGAGAAGGCGCGGGAGTTCTCATCCTCGAGGAGATGGAGCACGCGCTCAACCGCGGTGCGACCATCTACGCCGAGATCGTCGGCTACGGCGCGACCGGGGATGCCTACCACCTGACCGCTCCGGCACCGGACGGCGAAGGCGCGCAGCGGGCCATGAAGCGGGCGCTCAAGGACGCCGGCCTCGAGCCGAGCGACATCCAGTACATCAACGCCCACGGAACCTCGACGCCCGCTAACGATTTCAACGAGACCCGCGCCATCAAGGCCGTCTTCGGTGAGGCCGCCAAGGACGTGAACGTCAGCTCCACCAAGTCCGCCACCGGCCACATGCTTGGCGCTGCAGGCGCGGTCGAGGCCGTGATCAGTGCCATGGTAGTTGGAAGCGGAATCATCCCGCCCACCATCAACTACCAGAACCCCGATCCCGAGCTCGATCTGAACTATACTCCCAACGTCAGCGTCGAGAGAAAAGTCGACAACGTCCTCAGCAACAGCTTCGGCTTTGGTGGCCATAACACCACCCTCGCCATCAAACGCTTCAAGCGCTAAGGCCATGTCAACGGGCATCAATCTGGACCTCGGAAGGATCAGCGACCGCGCGCTTCGTGCTGTCGGTGAAAAAGTAGCGTCGAACAGCCGGCTCACCAACGATGACGCCGAGCTGCTGTTCACGACGCCTGACCTCCTCGGCGTCGGACTTCTCGCCGACTACGCGAACCGCCGTAAGCACGGCGACGTGGTGACGTTTGCGGCCAACCAGCACATCAATCCCACCAACATCTGCTACCTGCGGAAGAACTGTACGTTCTGCTCCTTCGCGCGTCTGCCCAAGGAGGAAGGAGCGTATCACTACACGCTCGACCAGGTCTTCGCGGAAGCCGAGACTGCGGCCACGGGACTGACAAGGGAGTTCCACATCGTCGGCGGCCTCGACATGAAGGCGGGACTCGCGTACTACAGCGAGATGTTCCGGGGCCTCAAGTCGCGGTATCCGCACGTCCACATCAAGGCGCTGACCGCGGTCGAGATTGCGCACGTCGCCCGCATCGACAAGATGTCCATCGAGGACGTGCTGATCGCGTTGCGGGAAGCCGGGCTCGACACGCTACCCGGTGGTGGGGCCGAGGTTTTCGGGAAAGGCGTCCGCATGGAGATCGCCGACAAGAAGCTCGCCGGCGAGGACTGGATCGAAGTTCATCGCACTGCCCATCGGCTCGGGATCAGATCCAACTGCACAATGCTTTATGGCCACGTCGAGTCGGTGGCTGACCGCGTCGAGCACCTGGCGATGCTGCGGAATCTCCAGGACGAATCGCACGGATTTCTCGCATACATCCCGCTTGCCTACCATCCTGACAACAACGAGCTCGGCATCGAGCTCGGGCGGCAGGGGACTGCAACAACGGGCTTCGACGACCTGCGCAACCTTGCCGTGGGCCGGCTGTTCCTCGACAACTTCGACCACATCAAGACCCACTGGATCATGGTCACGCCGTTCCTGTCGCAGACGTCGCTGTCGTTCGGCGTCAACGATCTCGAGGGAACCGTCGTTCGTGAGAAGATCTACCACGAAGCAGGCGCGCACACGGCGCAGGGTCTCAGCCTCGAGGAGATCATCGAGTTGATCGCCTCCGCGGGCAAGACTCCCGCCGAGCGCGATTCGTTCTACAACATCCTGCGCGTTTTCGACCGTACGCCCGCGGCCGCGTGATGAAGATCGGTCGCATTCCCTACATCAACTGCTACCCGGTCTACGGCGCCATCGACCGCGGTGTGGTGTCTCTCGGCGCCGAGCTCATCGACGGTGTTCCGTCGGATCTGAACGGCAGGATGGCTCGCGGTGAGCTGGACATCAGTGTGGTGTCTGCCGTCGAGTACGCCCGTGACGCCGAGCGATATCTGTTATTGCCCGATCTCGCCATCTCCTGTGACGGCGCGGTGCGCAGCGTGATGCTTTTTTCTCGCCGTCCGGCTCCCGAGCTCTCTTCGCGAAACGTAATCGTCAGCCGCAGCTCGATGACGAGCGTCGCACTCCTCGAGCTGTTGTTCGAGAACGTGTGGCGCGCAAAGCCCCGATTCATCGCGGGCGACGCCGAGATTCCGGATGTGATCGCCGCCAGCACCGACGATGCGGACGCACGGCTCGTCATCGGCGACGCCGCGCTCGTACTCGGCTCGAATCATCGCGAGCGTTATCCGTACGTTTACGACCTCGGTCAGACCTGGAAGGAATGGACAGGCCAGCCGTTCGTCTTCGCCGTGTGGGTTGCCCAGCGCGCGACCAACGTCAAGGAAGCGCTCGTGGCGCACGCAGGGCTCATCGCATCGCGCGCCTGGGGTCTTCTCCATCTGGACGAGCTGGCAGAGCAGGCTCACCGCGCCACCGGTGTCGATCGAGAAACCTGCGTCGAATATCTTTCCGGTCTTGATTACGGCTTGTCGTACCCGCACCTTGCCGGACTGACGGAATTCTTCCGCCGTCTGCTGGAACGCGGTCGAATCCCCAACGGCACTCTGACCTTCCTTCCCGCCGCATGAGCGAAACCCGCGACCTCCTCGACTTCTACACCAACGCGCCGCTCCTCGAGCTCGGGCTCGAAGCGGATCGCATCCGCCAGGAGAAGCATCCGGGGAACACCGTCACCTACATCATCGACCGTAACATCAACTACACCAACGTGTGCGTCGCTGACTGCGGATTCTGCGCCTTCGCGCGGCGTCCGAAGCACGGTGAAGGCTACACGCTCTCCTTCGAGCAGATTGGCACCAAGATCGATGAGGTGAAGGCGCTCGGCGGCGTTCAGATTCTGATTCAGGGCGGACACAATCCGTACATCCCGTTCGATTGGTACCTCGACCTCATGAGGTACATCAAGCGGAACCACCCGATCCACATCCACGGTTTCAGCCCGAGCGAGATCGACTTTTTTTCGAAGCTGTTCCGGATGGAAGCAATCGACGTCATCCGTGAGCTTAGAAAAGCCGGACTTGACTCGATCCCCGGTGGCGGTGGCGAGATCCTGGTGCAGCGCGTCCGCGACATCGTCGCGCCCAAGAAAGCCGGCGCCGACCGCTGGCTCGAGATCATGGAGCTCGCCCACAACGAGGGCATGAAGACGTCGGTGACGATGATGTACGGGCTCGGCGAAACCCTGGCCGAAAGGCTCGAGCACCTGCAACGGGTAAAGGCGGTGCAGGCGCGGACCGGCGGGTTCACGGCATTCATCTGCTGGCCGCTCCAGCCCGAGAATACGCCGACGATGTCCAACCAGCCCAAGACCGGCGCTACCGAGTATCTGCGCACCACCGCATTCGCGCGCATCGTTCTCGACAACGTGCCCAACCTCCAGGCAAGCTGGGTGACGATGGGCATGAAGATCGGCCAGATCGCGCTCCGTTTCGGTTGCAACGACTTCGGCTCGCTCATGCTCGAGGAGAACGTAGTCTCCGCGGCCAATACGACGTACCGCACGTCCACCGCAGAGATGGAGCGCCTGATTCGCGATGCCGGCTTCATCCCGGCGCGCAGAAAGCA
>DASSNV010000092.1:0-5158 GCA_035701245.1 Gemmatimonadaceae bacterium
TACGCCGGTCTGTTTCCGCCGGCGAGCGAGTCGATGCGAGCGGCCGCGGAGAAGTATGCTGAGTACCTCGACGGCGCCGACTCCCGCGCGCTCGCGCGCTTCATCGTCCCCGCGAGTCGTCTTGGAGAGCTGGAGAGCGTAGCCAGCGACCTGATATCTGGCGCACCCCGATCGAAGCCCTGGCGCCTCGCCGCTCTCGTTTCCGGCGATGCCTCCGCCGAGGCGGGCGAGATCCTCGACTTCAATCGGCGGTACTCGGTTGGCACGACGGCGCGCGCCGAGATCGACGTCGTCGAGATGAAAGCCAACGCCGCGAGCGAGATCTCAGCGCATCATCGCGCGCTGCCGAGAACGCTGACGACCTACTTCGAGATTCCGACCGGCGGCGGGCTCCAACCGCTCGTCGCCGCCATTGCCGCCACCGGGACGCGGGCGAAAATCAGGACAGGTGGAGTGACAGCGGATGCTTTTCCGGACGCCGAAGTCATCCTCGATTTCATGACTGCGTGCATTGACGCCGGCGTACCATTCAAGGCGACGGCGGGACTGCATCACCCGCTGCGCGGCGAGTACCGGCTCACCTATGAGCCGAGAAGCGCGAAGGGGATGATGTACGGCTATCTGAATGTGTTTCTCGCCGCGGCTCTGCTCCGGACCGGCGCGCCCCGTGAGATCGCGCGAGCGGCGTTGCTCGAGACCGACCCGGCGACACTCGATTTCGGCGATGACGGTATCACGTGGCGCGACCGTAAATTGACTACCAGGCAACTCCACTCGGCGCGCGAAGTTGCAATTTCGTTCGGCTCGTGTTCCTTTCGTGAGCCGATTGACGAGCTTGCCCAGCTGACCCGCACCTCCAGAACCGGCCAACTGTGAACGCAACCCATAATCCCGGGCTCACCTCCTGGATCGAGTCGGCGAATTCTCCGGAGACCGACTTCCCGATCCAGAACCTTCCTTTCGGCGTCTTCTCGAGGAAGGGTGATGCCGAACGGCGCGTTGGAGTCGCTATCGGCGATCAGATCATCGACATCGGTGAGTCGCTCAGCGCCAATCTGTGGAGCGGTGGCGCGCGCGATGTCGCTCGCTGGTGCGATCGGCCCAACCTCAACGAGCTGATGCAGGCGCCGATGAACGCCTTGTCGGAGTTTCGTGCTCGTTTGAGCGAGTTGCTGACCGGAACACCGGGCGATGACAGCGTCATCAACCCGCTGCCTCCGGGAGCGCTGGTGCCAATGGCCGAAGCGGAGATGTTTCCGCCGGCGGTGATCGGAGACTACACCGATTTCTACGCTTCGATCTACCACGCCACCAACGTTGGCAAACTCTTCCGCCCCGACGCGCCGCTTCTTCCGAACTACAAGTATGTGCCGATCGGCTATCACGGCCGCGCGTCGTCGATCGTGATAAGCGGCAGCGAGATCACGAGGCCCCGCGGACAGCTCGCACCGCAAGGGTCCCAAAAACCGAATTTTGCTCCAACCGAAATGCTCGACTACGAGGCCGAGGTCGGTTTCTTCGTCGGGCGAGGCAATGCGCTCGGCACGACGATCCCAATCGGAGAAGCAGAGGACCACATCTTCGGGATCTGCCTCGTCAACGACTGGTCGGCGCGCGACATCCAGTCGTGGGAGTACCAGCCGCTGGGACCGTTTCTCGCCAAGAATTTTGCAACGACGATCTCTCCGTGGGTGGTCACCTGGGAAGCGCTCGAGCCCTATCGGGTGCCCGCGTTCTTCAGGCCGCCGAACGATCCGGTGCCGCTACCGTACCTGTCGTCCGAGAAGGATCGAAACGCCGGCGGTCTCGACCTCACCATCGAGGTTTACATCAGGTCGATGCTGATGCGAGAGGGGCGCCTGCGTCCGACCCGCCTCAGTGCGGCATCGCTGGCGGACATGTACTGGACGCCGGCGCAGATGCTGACCCATCACGCCAGCAACGGCTGCAACCTCAGGCCCGGGGATCTCTTCGCCAGCGGCACCGTCTCCGGTCCGGAGCCGGGGTCCCAGGGTTGTCTCCTCGAGCTGACGCGACGCGGCGCCGAGCCCGTCACTCTTCCGACCGGCGAGGAGCGCAAGTTTCTCCACGACGGTGACGAGATAACTATCCGTGCCTACTTCCAGCGCGAAGGTGCCGCGCGGATTGGGCTTGGGGAGTGTTCTGGCCTCATAGTCGCGTCGTCGAAGTCCTGAACCCACAACTCTCCAATCAAGATGTCGAACAACGGGCGCGAGCCCCTTTATGTCGTCCGCCGATCATTCATCCACGGCCGCGGCGTTTTCGCGACGCGCCGCATTCGCAAGGGCACCCGCATCCTCGAGTACATGGGCGAGCGAATCGACAACGATGAAGCCGACCGTCGCTACGACGACAACCGGATGAAGCGGCACCACACCTTTCTTTTCACACTCGACAAGAACACCGTCATCGACGGCGGGATCGCGACCGGCGGCGGCGATGCCAGTTTCATCAACCACTCGTGTGATCCGAACTGCGAAGCAATCATCACCGGCAGGAAGATCTTCATCCACGCGAAGCGGACCATCGAACCGGGCGAAGAGCTCGCCTACGATTATCAGTACGAGCGCACCGGCGAGAACGACGACGAGCTCGAGAAGTTCTATGTGTGCAAGTGCGGCGCGCCGAACTGTCGGGGCACGATCATGAAGCCCGAAAAGAAGAGAAGGTCCCGGCCGAAGCGGCGGCGAAAGTCAGCACGGTCTGCACGCTAGTCGTACTGTAGATAACGCCGGCCTTACGCCGGTCCTCTGGACTTCAGCTGTAGGCGGCGGTTATGGTCAGAAGGTCAACAAAATTCCCGGAGTAACTGCATGCGTCTCGTTTTACGTGCCCTCGCGCTCACCGTTGGGTTTGCGGCATCTGCTTCGGCGCAAAACGCCGTTCCGATGCAAACCAAGCCCCTCGACCCGGTCAACATCGATCGCTCGGTTTCGGCGTGCACCGACTTCTACCAGTTCGCCAACGGCGGCTGGATCAAAGCACACCCGATTCCGCCCGCTTACTCCGTTTGGGGCAGCTTCACCGAGCTTCAGGAGAACAATCAGAGCAACCTGCTCTCCATCCTGCGGAACGCCGCTGCGAACGGCAACAAGCAGGCGAACGCCGATTTGCGCAAGCTCGGCACCTACTACTCCTCGTGCATGGATTCCGCTGCCGCCGAGCGCGCCGGATACCAGCCCATTGCCGACGAGCTGAAGCGCGTCAGCGCGATCAGCAATCGTGCACAGCTGGAGTCGGAGATCGCGCGGCTGCACGGACGCGGCGTCCCCGTCGTCTTCGGCTTCGGCGCCCAGCAGGATGCCAAGAACACTACCGAGGTCATCGCCGGGATCAGGCAGGGCGGATTGTCGCTCCCGGATCGTGACTACTACCTCAACGACGCCAAGCGGTACGCCGACATTCGCACCAACTACGTCGATCATGTCGCCCGGATGTTTCAGCTGATTGGCGAGAGTCAGCAGCAGGCGGCGGCAGACGCGCAGCGGGTGCTATCGATCGAGACATCATTGGCCCGTCCGGCAAAGACGCGTGTCGAGCTCCGTGATCCGAACGCGAATTATCACAAGATGACGCCGGCCGAGCTCGCGCAGCTCGCGCCTGGTTTCAACTGGCCGCGCTTCTTCACCGGCGAGGGCCGCGGCGACATTCCGGCCATCAACGTCCAGAATACGGTCTTTCTCAAGGCGGCGGACAGCCTGCTGACCGCTGTGCCGCTCTCGGACTGGAAAGCGTACCTCCGCTGGAAGATCGTCGATGCCGCGGCGCCGGCACTCAGCTCGGCGTTCGTGAACGAGGATTTCCGGTTTGGCAGCACGCTGACCGGAGTGAAAGAGCAGCTTCCGCGCGAGCGCCGCTGCACCCGCGCCACTGATGCGGGTCTCCGCGACGCGCTCGGCCAGGCCTACGTCGCGCAGTACTTCCCGCCGACGGCGAAGCAGCGCGCTCTCGACATGGTGCGAAACCTGGAATCGGTGTTCCACGACCGGCTCCAGAAGCTGGGTTGGATGTCGGATACCACCCGCGTCCAGGCGACGGCCAAGCTCGCCGCCTTCACCAACAAGATCGGCTATCCCGACAAGTGGCGTGATTACAGCACCCTCGACATCAAGCCGGGTCCGTTCCTCAACAACCAGATGGCCGTACGAGAGTACGAGCGTCACCGCGAGCTCGCGCGCATCGGACAGCCCGTCGATCGCACCGAGTGGGGAATGACCCCACCGACCGTCAACGCATACTACAACCCGCTGATGAACGAGATCGTGTTTCCGGCTGGTATCATGCAGCCGCCGTTCTTCGATCCGAATGCCGACGATGCTGTGAACTACGGTGGCATGGGAGCGGTGATCGGACACGAGATGACCCACGGGTTCGACGACCAGGGTGCGCAGTTCGATCCGCAGGGCAACCTCCGCAACTGGTGGAGTGCTTCGGATCTCGAGAAGTTCAAGCATGGCACCGGTCTGGTCGCCTCGCAGTTCGACTCCTACACGGTGCTCGACAGCGTGCACGTGAACGGCAAGCTCACTCTCGGCGAGAATCTCGCGGATTTGGGCGGACTGTCGGTCTCGTACGCGGCGATGGAGAAAGCGCTCGCCGAAAAGGGAAGACCACCGCTCATCGATGGCTTCACACCGGAGCAGCGGTTCTTCCTTGCATGGGCGCAGATCTGGCGGCAGAACATCACCCCCGAAGCGGCGCGCGTTCGAATCAACACCGATCCGCATTCGCCGGGACAGTGGCGCGTCAACGGACCGCTCTCGAACATGCCCCAATTCGCGGCCGCGTTCGGCTGTAAGCCGGGCGATGCCATGGTCAGGCCGGATTCGGTCAGGCCCGATATCTGGTAGGATTGACTCAAAGCAGCTTTTAGGAAAACGCAAAAGAAGACTAGCGGCGGGAGGCTGTGGGCGGGCCGGCCGGCGGCCGGGAGCTCGCTTCCTAGAGACTAAAGAAGACTACCAGCTAATAGCGATGGGCGGAGCAGCGGACGGCTCCGAGCATTTTTTGGAAACAGCACCCGGAGCCAACCCACGGTGTTCATCCAACCCGTGCTCGGCGCCGCCAGCCGCTCCGCCCATCGCTATTAGCTGGTAGTCTTCAGTGATACTTAAGATTCAGCCCATGGCCGCGGGCC
>DASSNV010000093.1:0-27823 GCA_035701245.1 Gemmatimonadaceae bacterium
AGCCGATTACGCAGAGCTGGCTCTCGCGCTTGTGAAGATCAAGTCCTATCGTATCCATGGCTGGCCTCCCCGGTTTGCGGCTCTTGACCGCGTGAAATTCTTGTGGGGCAGATAGTGCCACCACGTTGCCGTGGAGGTCCAGCCGCTTCATTCCAACTACGCTAACAGCTTTTTGTGCAGCGATCGGGGGCGCTTCGGCTCGCATCTAACAGTACGGAAGCACGGAGCCGTTAGCCGCTGAGCAACTATGCTCAGAGCTCTCGGCGTGGCAGGTCTCGAGCTAACAGCTCCGTGCTTTCTTTCATGTGGTGGCCAGCCGAAGCGCCCGTCGCTGTACGCCGAGACTATCGGTGCTGCGGCAACTTCGAATCCGTCTCCTCGATATCCGGCGGCTTCGAGCTCGACCTCTCGTATTCCTCCCGCAACCTCTGCATCATCGCTTCCCGACGCTCGAACAACCGCTTGAGCGGCCGCGGCTTGTGCCGTGCAAACGCGTAGGCCGTCAGCAGCGGCAGCGCCACCGTTGAATCGAGGTAGCACACGACCGCGTCCGGCAAGCGATCGGGATCTATTTTCCCCCAGCTCACCGCTTCGGCCGGCGTAGCGCCCGAGAGCCCGCCGGTATCCGGTCGCGCATCGGTGATCTGAAGGAAATAGTCGTGGCCCTTCTCGTCGATGCCGAGCACTTCCTGAATTTGTGGCTCCGTCTGGAGCATGAAGTTTTTCGGGCTCCCGCCGCCGAGTATCATCACCCCACTCTTGCCGCCGCCGCGTTTGGCATCGAGTACGATCGACGCAGTCTCGTTGACGTCGCGATTGGGATCGAGTATCAGCTCGTTACCGTCCAGCGTCAGCGCCGCGATGTTCATCCCGATCGAGCTGTCGCCCGGCGATGATGTGTAAATCGGGACGCCGGCCGAATAAGCCGCCGACAACAATGATTTTTGTCCAATGCCGAGGGCCTTCTCGCGCTCGCGCACGTACTTGCCCGCCAGGTTATGGAACTCGGCGCTCGACATCGCGCGCTGAAATTCGCCGCCGGTGATGATCTTCCTGAAGAACGCGTCGGTCGAGAGGAGCACGTCGTAGTCGAAGAAGATGTCGTAGATGCGGACGACGCCTTCCTCGCGCAGCACGACGTCGGACTCCTGAGCGTTGCCGCGATGCATCGCCAGGCCGAGACCGAAATGGGTGTCGTGATAAAGGTTCGCGCCGGTCGAGATTATCCAGTCGACGAATCCAGCCTCGATGAGCGGAATCAGCGCCGACATTCCCAGTCCGGCCGGCGTCAGCGCTCCGGTGATCGAGAGTCCGATGGTGACGTCGGGCTCGAGCATCTTTTCCGCGAACAGCTGACAGGCTTCGCGCAAACGGGCCGCGTTGTACGCGAGGTAGGTGCCCTCGATCAGATCGGCGACGGTTTCCTTGCCGTCGATGCGACGCGGATCGATCCGCTGACCTTTCAGGAAGCGGCTGCTCTCGTGCGCGGTATGCTTGACGCCTTTCTGCTCGCGCTCCTCAGCCGCCATTTTCTGCTGCGCTTTCGGGCCCGCCGCCGATGCACGTGCGTGCCGCGACGCCTTGAACCCACCGCGGTCTCTCCGCGCGGGTGTTTTGCCATTCCGCGTCTCGCGCTTCCCGCCTCTCCCGTCCCGCTTACTTTTCGCCATCGATTTTCTCGGCGCGGGTTTCGTCGTACTGATCACCGGCGGTTTTACCCAGGGACTTGTACGCCGTGATGATCGCCTGCGCCGCCTCCGCCGGATCGTCGGTGACGAGCATCAGATCGAGATCGCCATCCGAGATTTTTCCTTCCGTCAGCACGCGCGCCTGCAGCCAACGCAATAGCCCTGCCCAGTAATAGCGGCCGAAGAGGATCACCGGGAATCTGTAGATCTTTCCCGTCTGAATCAGCGTCAGCGCCTCGAACAGCTCGTCGAGGGTCCCGAATCCGCCCGGGAAAATGATGAACGCGACGGAGTACTTGATGAACATCGTCTTGCGGACGAAGAAGTACCTGAACTGGATCAGAGTGTCGACGTAGGGATTCGCGCCCTGCTCGAACGGCAGCTGGATGTTGCAGCCAATCGACCGGCTGCCCCCGAGCTTCGCGCCCTTGTTGCCGGCTTCCATGATGCCCGGCCCGGCGCCAGTGATGATGTCGAACCCCGCTTTCGCGAGCAGTCTCGATGTCTCGACCGCCGCCTCGTAGTGCGGATCGTCGGGCCCGATTCGCGCCGAGCCGAAAATGGTGACCGCCTTTTCAACCGACGCGAGGGTGTCGAATCCCTCGATGAACTCGCCCATGATGCGCAGTACGCGCCACGGATCGGTACGCGTGAAGTCGATGCGCGGGCCCGATTGCTGGAGAAGCTTCTCGTCTTCGGTAACGGGAGACGAGTCGCGAATCGCGTCGTCGATTCGTCTGGTGACGGCGAGATTGCCCGGTCCCTGGGAAGGCGGCGTTCTCCCCGCCTTGAGGTGGCCTTCCTCGGTGCGCTGCTTCAATCCCTCGAGCGCTTTCTGCTCCGCAGAGGCCAGCACTTCCGGATTGAGTTTCTTCCCGCCCGCTGTGCGACCGCGCATTGCGCGAGACCGGCCGGGGTTCGTGGGGACGTCGTTCGATTTATCTTTTCTGTTCTTCATGTGGGCCGCTGTCGCGGGCTCGGCTCGTCTTTTCATCAGGAATCGTAAAGTTGCGTGCGACTGCACAAAGCCCGCCAGGTGATGCTGCGCAGATCGTCATCATCATAGCCGATGGAGCGCGTCCGGATATGCTCGCGCGCTCCATGGACGCTGGCCGATTGCCCGCGCTCGCATCGCTGCGCGAGGAAGGCTTCGCCGGCACTGTGACGTCAGTATTTCCCTCGGTGACCGGACCGGCGTACGCTCCGTTCCTGATGGGAAGATATCCGGGCGAGATCGGATTGCCGGGCCTCAGGTGGTACGACCGCTCGCGTCGCGTCGCGAGATTGCCCGGTCATTCGCGCAGCTACGTCGGCTCAGAGATGCGACTCGTGGATCGCGACATCGATCCCGACGCCCCAACGATCTTCGAGCTGGCGCGTCCGTCGTTCGGCGCATTGAGCGTAATCACCCGCGGCCTCAAGCGCCGCGATCGCATCGGACACAACCCGGGCTTTGTCGCGCGCGCCGCCGCTACGCATTTCCGCGGCAATGTGCGTGGCTGGCTGAGCATTGACCGCGAAGTCGGCGAGGAAGCGGCACGGAGGCTCAAAACCCAATCCGTGAAATTCGCGTTCATCGCAATGACGGGCATCGACAAGACGTCCCACGCCGGCGGACACGAGTCAGACGTCGTCGCCGATGCGATGCGAATCGTCGACGACACCGTCGCTCAAATCCGACGCGATGCCGAGCGCGACGGCCGGTGGTCGAAAATGCAGCTGTGGATCGGCAGCGATCACGGGCACTCAAGAGTCCGCGAGCACGAGGATCTAGTTGGCGTTCTCGAGAATTCCGGGTATCGCACGCTCGCGCACCCGTGGGCCTTCAAGACGAGCGCCGATATCGCCGTGATGGTGAGCGGCAACGCCATGGCGCACCTGTACGTCGATCTCGACGTCACATCGCGACGATGGTGGGCCGATCACCGGCAGAAATGGGGCGCGCTCATCGCGCGATTGGTCGAGCGCGATTCCGTGGATCTGGTCGTCCTTCCCACCAGTGCCGGATCATGTGAGATCCGCGGACGGGGCCGCGGTTCTGCAATTCTGCAGTGGAAGGAATCGCGGTATTCGTATCGCACCGTCGGCGGCGATCCGCTCGGGATCGGCGACCAGGATTCACTCAGCGATCGGGAAGCCTACGATGCGACCATCGAAAGCGATTACCCCGATGCGTTGGTCCAGCTGGCAAACCTGGTCGGCGCAGCACGCAGTGGAGACATCATCCTCTCGGCTTCACGCGACTGGGATTTCCGTGCCCGCTATGAACCTATTCCCCACGTTTCGTCCCACGGCGCGCTGCACCGTGAGCACATGCTCGTCCCACTCCTGTTGAATCACGCTCCGGCCCGAGTGCCGCGGCGGACGGTGGATGTGATGCCGAGCGCTCTGTCGGCGCTCGGCATCTCCATTCCACGTGGCGTGGACGGGGTCTCGTTTCTTTAAGCGGGCCTTACTGTACAATCAGCGTCCCGGTCATGCCGGATGTCGGCGTGCCGTGGATGCTGCAGTAGAACTTGTAGGTGCCCGCCACGGTAAAGACGCGCGTGTGCGAGCCGCTCGCAAAGTCGGGCATATCGCCCGTACCATCGCCGGCGGCGGCCGCGTTACGACCTGCCGCGTCGTTCCAGAGAACGTTGTGAGCCACTCCAGAGTCATTGGTCCAGGTGACCGTCGAGCCGACCGCCACCGTGAGCGTCTTCACCGTGGCTCCCGCCGACGTGAAGAAAGAGCTGCTGCCCATGCAGAACGTTCCGGCCGGGCAGGTGTCGCCCCCGCCGCCACCACCTCCTCCCCCGCCCCCGCCGCCACCACCCCCTCCGGTGCCGGTCGAGTCGCCCCCGCATGAAGCCAAGGCTACCGCGAGCATCAGAACTCCAAACTGACCTGCAAGCTTTCTCATCCTGCCTCCTCGTCGACTGGAATCCAGGTTGGATCCTGGGCTGTTAATTAGGGGCCGCGCGCAAACGCCCGCAAAGCGAGTCCGGTAACCGTATGTCTCGACGCCGCGAAAAGCGCCTGACGTCGGGTGAACGTTAGTGTCCTACTCAGGCCTCACCGCGCAGGTATAGAGCCTCCAGTCTGAATCGGGCGCCGCGACAGCAGCGATGTAGCTCGGTCGAGGCGCGAAAAGCCTGTGGGTTAGGCGCCCGTTCTGCGTCGCTTTTTCCGGCCCCGACCATATTCCCCGACCCTCAGCCTTGAGCCTTGCCTCGCGCACTACCCAGGATCGCAGAAACGCGGTGTTGCGCTCGTTGGGCGCCGTGTCCACCAGAGAACGCAGCTCCGCCTCGGACATGAAGCGCTGGGCGACATCGAGAAGTCGCCGCACCGGCCGCTCATTCTCGACATCGACGCCGACCGGACGGTCAGGAGAAAAAGCAAACAGTCCCAGGTCCGCGGAGTGCGAGATGTTGAAGTGGATGTCGTCGCGATCATCGAGTGACGGCTTGCCGGAGCTGCCGTAGCGGAAGCGCAGCTTGTTCGCGGCCGTTCCCGTGTAGCCGGCGAGGAGCTCGCGCAGAATTCCGCGGGCGACGATGAAGCGGCGCGCGGAATTGGGAGAGAGGGTCGTGGCGCGATTCCTCTCTTCGCTCGGAAGCAGGCGCGACAGAGCGTCGTATCGCTCGTTGCTGACGTCGAGCGATGCGACCCACACCTGAACCTCTTCGGTCATCAGCTCAAGCGATGTCAATGATGTCAACTTCGGCTCTCCCTCCGACAATCGTCAGTCTTCCGACGCTTGGCTTGAGATTAAACCGCCTTGGACCAGCCGCTCCCGGATTTACGAACAGCCGGCCGTCGATTCTGGTGACGAGCTGCTGGTGCGTATGCCCATACACGACGACATCGGCATCGTAGCGCTCGGCAAGCTTCGCCGGCGTCGGACTTCCGATCTCGTGTCCGTGACTCACATGAAGATGTACTCCGCCCACCTCGAGATCGATCCGTTCCACGAGCGCCGGATCGCCGGGAACGTCTGTGTTCCCGAATACGGCCCGCACCGGCGCAATCAATCGCAGCTCCTGCAGAATCGCGTCGCCTCCGACATCACCAGCATGAAGAATCAGCTCGACGCCGCTCAGCGCTTCGTGCACCCCCGCTCTCACCAGACCGTGGGTATCGGAGATGAGTCCAATGATGCGCGCGGGGTCTGGCATAGGTACTTCTATATATTAGGAGTGTCATGGCGTGGCTACGACTCGCGTTTCGTCTGGCGTTGCGTGCGCTCCGCCGCCCGCGGCTCGCGGTGGATCTGATGAAGGTCACCTGGAGATTCAGGTCGAGCGGCTGGTACCGTCATTTCCCGTTTCTCCCCCTGCCCGATCCCACCTATCTGCGCTGGCGGATGTACACCGCATATGGGGACTACAATGCCATACCGACGGTCACAGACGTCGAGCGCTACGCGCGGTGGGCGGGCTCAAACGAATGACTGCCGTCGCGGCTGAGACTTTCGCGGACACGGAGCTGCTCAAGGCGCAGGCATACGGGCTCGGCTTCGACCTCGTTGGAATCGCGTCGCTAGGGCCGATGGACACCGCTGCCCGGTTCGACGAGTGGGTGGGCGCGGGGTACGCCGGTGACATGGCATACCTCGAGCGTGGTGCAGCGAAGCGGCGCGATTCCCGGCTTCCGTTTGCCGACGTTGCGTCGGCGATCGTGGTCGGCATGTCGTACGGAGGTCGCGAGCCCAGCGGCCCGGTCGCGCGCTACGCGCGCGGCGACGATTATCACGACCTGATCACTGCGCGCCTCGAAGAGCTGCATCGCTGGCTGGAGCACCAGTTGGGACGTCAGGTTCGTGGTAAGGCCTACGTCGACACGGGCCCCATCCTCGAGCGCGATCTCGCGCGTCGCGCCGGTCTCGGCTGGTTCGGAAAAAACACCAATCTCGTCAACCCGCGCATCGGCTCGTTCTTTTTCATTGGGGCTTTGCTCGTGGATCTCGAGTTGTTGCCCGACGAGCCGTTCGCGGTCGATCGCTGCGGGACGTGCACTCGTTGCCTCGACGCCTGCCCAACCGCCGCTTTCGTCGAGCCGCGAGTGCTCGATGCGACCAAATGCATTTCTTATTTGACCATCGAAGCTAAGAGTGCGATACCCGAAGATCTGCGTCCGGCAATCGGCGGGCTCGTATATGGATGCGACATCTGCCAGGACGTCTGTCCCTGGAACATCCGCTTCGCCACCGAGCTCCAGGAGGAATCATTCGAGCCGCGACCGATCGTGTCGGGTGACGCGCGGGCCGTCGCGAGAAAACTTCTCGAGCTTGACGACGAATCCTTCAGGAACGAACTGAAAGGCTCGCCGATGAAGCGGGCAAAAAGACGAGGTCTCGCCCGCAATGCGGCGACGGTGCTTGGCAATGTCGGCATCGACGAAGATGTCGCTTCGCTTTCCCGCGCTTCCAACGATCCCGACTCGCTCGTCGCTGAACACGCAGACTGGGCGCTGCGGCGCATTCGAGCGCGGATCGAACACCCGGACCCGCGGACGAACGACCGCGTTCCTTAGACGGCGTTCGTTCCGGTCGGTGGCTTCCCCGATTGCCGCTGGCTGATTGCCATCCAGGTCGCCGTATCCCAGGCGTTGTGGATTCCCGTGTAGAGCAGGAGCAATGCGGAAGCGGCCACGAAGTAGAGCGGCCACGCCGAGCCAGCTGCCAGGATCGCGGCGCAGGTCCCGATGACTATGTACGCGATCAGCGGAAAAACGGTGTGCCACAGCCAGTCTTCGCCCACCGGATTGTATTGAGTGACGGTCCTGATGCGCCGCACCACCACAACCATGTACCCAAGCCCGATCAGTGCGACCGCGCCAACGCTGATCCCGAGACTGAGTGCAGTATGCTTCGGCGACGTCAGCACCGAGGCGAGGAGGATCACGAGACAGAAGTGGACGATCGTAGGCGATGAATAGGCCGCGACGCCGGCCGCGGTAGCACCCGCCTCCATTCTCATTTCGGTGGTCAGACTAACCACCACGAACATCAGACCCGTCAGCGCCGCGGCCGACGATCCGATGATCACGTAGAACGTATCCCAGCCCGAGACTGCGTCGCTCATCGGCACCTCGCAGGAAAACTTGGCCGTCCCGAGTTAGCTCACCCGCCTGACGTCGGGAACGAGGTCGCGAACCGCGGCGCGAAGATACTGAGCCGCATCGTCCTCGTGGGTAGGATCCCACTCTTCGGCCAGCTCCGCCAGATGCGCACGGCGCGCGGCGACGATGCGATCAAGGGTCTGGCACCCACGCGGTGTCAGCTGGGAGTGCGCCGGAGAGTCGGGACGCGGGACGGTGACCAGCCCGCGACGGCGCAGCTCCTCCAGGCCCGCCTGCGCCCGATCCGACGCCACGCCACGACCGTGGGCGATGTCGAACGGAGATTGCTCGGGATGCCGCTCGATCTCCACGAGCAGCCACGCGGCCAGTGGTGTCAATGTCTCGCCGGCGCGGGTCACGATTCGTTCGATGTGCGCGCGCTGGACATCCCGATCCGCCATCCTCGCCAGCGTGGCGTACAACTGCGAAGCGACTGCATCCTCATCCATCGGTCGCGCGAATGCTTCGCCGGCCTCTGCACCTGGCGCGGCGGCGCGAGCGGCGATCGTCTCTCGCAGCGGTCGTTCCGGCAACAGCCACGTCAGGACGAACCCGACCGCGGCTACAATTGCGGCAACGAGAAAAACGGTGTCGAGCGATTCGGTGAATGCCCGCCCATACAGTCCACGCGTCGCCGCCGGCAGCTTCGCCATCGCCTGCATGCTCAAGCCCTGAGACGCGGCTCCCGCAGCGCCGGCGGGCAGCATGCTGGCAAGATTTGTGGCGAGCTGCGCGGCGAAGATTGCCCCGAGCACCGCGGTGCCGAGCGAGCCGCCGACGAGCCTGAACAAAGTCGCGCCCGATGTCGCCACGCCGAGATCGCGATACTCGACGGCGTTCTGAACGGCGATCACCAGCACCTGCATCACCAGACCCAACCCGACACCGAGCACCAGCAACAGAAGCGATGCCGTCATGGCGGTGCTCTGCGCGGTGAGTCGCGACAGCAGGTAAAGTCCCACCGTCATCACCGCCGTGCCCAGCACCGGAAACAGCTTGTAGCGTCCTGTCCTGCTGATAAGCTGTCCCGACACGATCGATGTAACGAGCATGCCGCCCATCATCGGCAGCATCTGCATGCCCGACGCCGTTGGACTTACGCCCTTCACGACCTGCAGATAGAGCGGGAAGTAGGTGACTGAGCCGAACAGCGCGAAGCCGACGATCAGGCCGATAAGAGACGTCACCACGAAGGTCCGCTGGCGGAACAGCCGCATCGGAAGAATCGGCTCGTTGGCCTTATTCTCGGCGAACACGAACAACGCGAGAGCAACAGCGCTCACGATTATCAGGCCGATGATGATCCCCGACGACCATGGATACGCCGTCCCACCGAGGTCGCTGAGCAGAGTGATGGTGCTCAGCGCTACTGCCACGAGCCCGGCGCCCGCGTAATCGATCGCGTGGGCGATGCGCCGCGAGCTCGCTGGCAGAGTGGCGGCCAACACCACGAGCGCGCCGAGCCCGACCGGAAGGTTGATGTAAAAGATCCACCGCCACGTCCAGTGCGTGGTGAAGTAGCCGCCAAGTAGAGGTCCGGCGATGCTCGCGAGACCGAACACCGCGCCGAAGATTCCCTGGTAGCGCCCGCGATCGCGGGGCGGCACGAGATCGCCGACGACGGCCTGGGTCGTAACGACGAGCCCACCGCCCCCAAGTCCCTGAATCGCTCGAAAAGAGATGAGCTGGGTCATGTTCTGACTCAGCCCGCACAGCACCGATCCGATCAGAAACAGCACGATCGCCGACTGCATGATGATCTTGCGGCCGTAGAGATCGCCGAGCTTGCCGTAGATCGGCGTGACGATGGTCTGCGCCAGGAGATACGCCGTCACTACCCACGCCAGATGCTCGAGCCCGCCGAGCTCGCTGACGATCGTCGGCAGTGCCGTCGAAACGATCGTCGAATCGAGTGCAGCCAGCAACATCGCCAGCACCAGTCCGCTGAATGCAACGAGCACCTGCCGGTGCCCAAGTGCGGGCAGCTGGGTTGTGCTTTCGATAGTTGTGGCGCTCTCAGTCATCGGCGTACGACTTCCCCACGCGTTGGCTATTCAGGTCTCGCGCTCGCAGTCTCTCGGCGAATCACAGGGGCGACCTTCGTGCCAAACAGCTCGATTGAGCGCATTACCTGCGCGTGGGGCATCGTGCCGACACTCATTTGAGCCAGAAATCTCTGGTGGCCGAAGATCCGGTGCTGGAAGAGAATCTTGTCGATTACTTCCTGCGGATCTCCCACCAGCAACGCGCCGCGTGGGGAGCGCAGCGCCTCGAACTGCTCGCGGGTGGTCGGCGGCCAGCCACGCTCGCGTCCGATCTTGGTCATCACGTACGCATACGAAGGGAAGAACTCGTCTGCCGCCCGCTTCGAGTCGTCGGCGATGTAGGCGTGCGAGTTGATGCTCACCGGCATCTGCGAAAGGTCGTGTCCGGCTTTCGATGCGGTGTCGCGATACAATGAAACGAACGGCGCAAATCGCTCGGGCGAGCCGCCAATGATCGCAAGCGCCATCGGCAGTCCCAGCGTCGCGGCTCGCACGACCGACTGCGGAGTGCCGCCGACCGCGATCCAGATCGGCAATGGATGCTGCAGCGGCCGCGGATAGACTCCGAGGTTCTCGAGCGGCGCGCGGTGCTCGCCTGCCCACGTCACCCGCTCGTCATCGACGAGCCGCAGCAGGAGCTCGAGCTTCTCCGCGAACAAATCGTCGTAGTCGTCGAGATCGTATCCGAACAACGGGAACGATTCGATGAACGATCCGCGGCCGGCCATGATCTCCGCACGCCCGCCCGAGAGCAGGTCAAGAGTCGCGAAATCCTGGAATACGCGCACCGGATCGTCCGAGCTCAGCACGGTGACGGCACTCGTGAGCCGGATCTTCTTTGTCCGCTCCGCGGCTGCCGCGAGCACTACTGCCGGCGCTGACACGGCGAAGTCCGGCCGATGGTGCTCGCCAACGCCGAAGACCTCGAGCCCAACCTGATCGGCGAGCTCGATCTCCTCGATCAGGTCGCGGAGCCGCTGCGCGGCACCAATCGTCCGACCGGTTACCGGGTCGGGCGTGGTCTCCGCAAAAGTGTAGACGCCGAGCTCCATTCAGGAATCGCTACACTGCGGCTCGTCGCCTAATCGGGCCAGGCGCTGCCGATGATCTTGAGCGCCAGACAGGCGGCGCCGAACCCGTTGTCGATATTCATGACAGCGACGCCCGGACTGCACGTGGCGAGCATCGTGTTGAGCGCAACCATCCCGCCCTGCGCCACGCCGCTTCCCACCGACGTCGGCACCGCAATCACCGGCGACCGCAGCAGGCCCGCGACCACTCCGGGGAGCGCGCCGTCCATTCCAGCGACGACGATGCAGACGCGCGCGCTGGCGAGCTCAGGAAGTATCGATTGCAGCCGGTGGATGCCCGCGATCCCGACGTCGAAGTGGGTCGCCGTCGGAACGCCCATCGCACCCAGCGTTGTGGAAGCCTCGAGCGCGACCGGGATGTCGGCGGTGCCGGCGGTAATCACCGGAATCGGCGCCATTTCTCGAATCGGTCTGCCGTTCCGCACCGCCATCCTGGCTTCGGGATGGATCGCGGCGAGATCGCGGAGAACCTCCATCTGCTCGTCACTGAGGCGCGACGCGATCCGCAGCTCCTCGGAGCCCTCGAAAATCTGTCGCAGGTGCGCGGCCGTCTTGCCCGGTCCATAGACCACTTCCGGAACGCCGGTCCTTGCCTCCCGATCCTTATCCCAGCGTACGTGCATCACGACCCGACCAATGGGAGCGAAACGCTGCCGCTCTGAAGTCCACCCAGATCGAGCGCAACGAACCTGAAGCCCGCCTTCCGACAAGCGCGTCGCAGCTCTCCACGCAACGGATCGCTCACCACACGCTCGAACATCTCGGCCGGGATCTCCAGGCGCACCACGCTGTCGTGCCAGCGGGCTCGCGCCGGCCAGACGTCGTTGAGTCGCAGGAATTCCTCGACCGCTTCGATTTGCGCCAGACGCTCGGGTGTAACCTCGATCCCCACCGGGACTCTGCTGGCGAGACAGGGCGCGGCCGGCTTGTCGGCGTTCGACAGCTTCCATTCGCGCGCCAGCGCGCGCACGTCCGCTTTGTTGAATCCCGCATCGACCAGCGGCGCGACGACGCCGTGCTCCATGGCAGCCCGCAACCCCGGACGGTGGTCGCCAAGATCATCGACATGCGTGCCGACGAAGACGACTTCGTCCTCACCGCGCGATGCCGCCAATTCCTGGACGTTGTCGTAGAGCGCTGTCTTGCAGTAGTAACAGCGGTCACCCGCGTTGGCGCGGTAACCCTCGAGATCCATTTCGGTCGTTTCCACTTCCTCGACCCGCGCGCCGATTTCGGCGGCGATCCGGTGCGCGTCTGCGCGCTCGGCCGCGGCGAGCGACGCGCTGACTCCGAGGAGAGCGACCGTCTCGAGCCCGGCGCGCACCGATGCGGCGAGCACGACGGTCGAATCGATCCCACCGGAATAGCAGACGTAGGCGGTCCGATCGCCGGCCGCACTTCGAACTGCGTCGAGCAGTCGGTCCCCGAGCTGCATCTAGACCCCGGTGCTGCCGGCCACGTCTGCAGCCGAACCGTTGAGAGATTTCATCACCGCCGCCCTGATCTCCGCCACCGGGCGCTCGGTCTCCTCGGCGACCTGACGCAGATCGTCGAATTCCGGCTTCGCGCGGTGCGAGCCGTCGGGAAGCGTCGCGACCTTGACGCGTATGTCGCGTCCGTCGAAGCGCACCAGCTTCGATTCGCGCTGCAGTGCGCTCCGCACCACGTCGAAAGTCTTTACGCCGATAGTGGTGAAGTGCTGAAAGACTTTTTCCTCGAGTCGAGCGAGATCCGAAGCCTGCACCAGCGCTTCGACGCGTGTCCCCAGCCGACCCTTCTTCATCGTCGTGTGCAACAGCACGACATCGAGAGCGCCCTCGGCGCGAAGGACGTCGGCCGCTCCCGCCAGCTCCTCCGGAGACATGTCGTCGATGTCGGCGCTCAGCACGTGCAGATGCTCGGTATGCACGTGCTCATGATGGTGATGGTGATGATCATGTTGCTCGGCGGTGGACTCGCCGAGGATGATGCGCAGTGCGTTGAGCTGGCCCTTGATGTCACGGGTACCGGCTCCGTAGCCGCTGCGGCGCGGAATGTATTCATCGGGCGGCGCGCCGCGTGACAGCACGCGCACCAAGGCCGCTCCGGTCGGCGTAGTCAGCTCACCCGAGCCCGACGGGCCATGCCTGACGTTGAAGCCCTCGAGCAGCCGTAGGGTTGCAGGGGCCGGAACGGGAAGGATTCCGTGCGCCGTTTTCACCGTGCCATCGCCGAGCGAGATCCGGGTGTTGTAGATGCGATCAATTCCCAGCTGTTCTACGCCCCAGATCGATCCGATTACATCGAGAATCGCATCGACGGCGCCGACTTCGTGCAGGTGCAGCTCGTCGGGCGCTACTCCGTGAATTGCCGCCTCGATGGAAGCGATCGCCTCGAATGCCTGGTGCGCGAGGCGCGCGACTTTTTCCGGGATCTCCACGGCGTCGATCAGGCGGTGGATCTCGGACACCGCGCGCCCGTGTGGCTGGGGCGGAATGTCAAAATCGACTTTCATGCAGTGCACTGCCGACCGCTGGACGTCGGCGATTCGCACGCCAACGCCGTCGAGCCCAAGCGTCGCGGGCAGACGCTCGAGCCAGGGGCGGTCAAGACCGACGTCAATGAGCGCACCGATGAACATGTCGCCGGCGATTCCGCTCGCCGGATCGAGAACCGCGATCTTCATGTGAACGAAGTGGAAGAAATCGACATCAGGTGTGACGAGGCATGTCGCGCACCACTCTCGATTAATCTAATTCCGCGCTGAGTGCGGGGAATCGAATTTGCACCCCGCGGATCCCATGACACCACGCTATGATGTCGTCGTCGTCGGCGGCGGCCCGGCCGGACTTTGCGCAGCGCTCTGGTTGGCGCGCTATCTACATAAAGTTGTCGTCGTCGATTCCGGCGATCCCCGAAACTGGGAAACCCGCGGCATCAACGGATATCTCGGTCATCAGGGCATCCGCTCGCCCGAGCTCCGCGCCATCGGCCGTGACGAATGCGCTCGATACGGAGTGGAGTTCATCGGTGGCATCGTCGATCAGGCGATCAACGAGACCGGCGAGCTTTTCGCGATATGCCTGCGCGGCGGGACGACGATCGAGGCCCGGCGCATTCTGCTGGCGATCGGAATCAAGGATGTCTGGCCGCCCATTCCCGGCCTCGACGCATGTTACGGAGAGACTGTCCACGTCTGTCCCGATTGTGATGGCTACGAAACGCGTAACTGCAAGACCGTCGTCGTTGGCAAGGGCCGCAAAGCCGTCGGGATGGCGCTCGCGCTCACGACGTGGACCCGCGAGATCGTGATCTGCACCAACGGTGAGCCGCCGGACATGGAGCAGCAGCTGCTCGATCAGCTCAAAGCACTGAACATTCCAGTTCTGGATCAGCCGATCAAGTGCGTGCTGTCGAGGAACAAGGACATCTCGGGCATTGAGCTAGACGGCGGGATGTCGCTCGATTGCGAGCGCCTCTACTTCGCCATTGGCCAGTACCCCTCGGACGATCTCGGCGCGCAGCTCGGATGCAAGCGCGATGAGCTTGGCAGGCTCGTGATCGACGAACGCAATCACACATCGGTGATGAACGTGTTCGCTGCCGGCGACATTGCAGGCGGACCCCAGCTCGCTATCGCCGCCGCGGCGAGCGGGGCCATCGCCGCGGTTGCAATTCACGCATCGCTGTTGCCGGAAGGCCGAAAGCTTCCGCCTGTCCGGGCTAGTGCGTGAGCGCGCCTACCAGTGCAGAGTAACGGTCTGGAGCTTGTTCTTGCGCAGAACCTGAAGGACGATTTCCTGGTCGGTTTCGTCGGCGGTCTTGATCGCCTGTACCAGATCGATGGGGTTGTCGATCTTGACCGCGTCGGCTCTGACCACCACATCGCCCCCCCGCAGTCCGGCAAGGCGTGCCGGTGATCCCTCGCTGACGCTGGTCACGAAGACTCCTTCCGGCTTGACGCCCAGGGTCTCGCACAAATCGGGGTTGAGCGCGGTGAATTCTGCTCCGGCAAATGGATAGACCCCGCCGCCCATGCCGAGCGCGGGCGGTAGCACCACCATCGGCTTGGGCGAAGGCATGCGTGCGCGCACCAAACCTGTACCCATGGATCCGGTGCGCTGCTCCATGATCTCGGGCATCGTCAGCTCGACCACCAGGTTCTGGTCCCAGTCCTTGGGCCGGCGGCCGAGCACCCCCCTCACCACTCTGGTCTTGTCGTTGCGACGCACTCGGAGCACGAACGGTGAGCCGACCTTCAGCCATTTGATCAGCTGCACCGAGCCGCCGCGCATGTCATGCGCGTTGAAGGAGAGCAGGACATCGCCCGGCTGCACTCCCGCCTTCGACGCCGGCGACCCGGGCTCGACCTGGGTGATCACCGGGTAGGAGTCGAAGAAAGCGTTACCGCGCTCGTCGATCATCGCCTGATCGGACAGCCGCACACCGAACCATCCGGTCGGTGCCTGCACGATGGTTCGTGTCTTGGTTTCCTGCGCTCCGAGTGGGAGCGCGAACATGCCGATCACCGCCAGAGCGAGTGTTCCCGGCGCGCCGAGCGCGAATGATCTCATGCGTCTCACCATCTCTAGAATCCCTTCAAGACGACCGGTCGGGCGACCATCTGCTCGGTCGCGACACGCGCGCCCATGGTCGCGAGGTAGTACTGGTTGATGACCGGATCGTGCGGCGCCGTCTGGAGCGCCCGCTCCGTCGCGTTCACGATCTTGTCCAGCGCCTCGGCGCGAGCTGCATAGATGGCGAGGCTATCGCGGGTGCCGCTGGAAGCGTTGTTGGCGGCGAGGAAGCGAGAGGCGCGCTGATAGTCGGTGAGCGCGCGGTTGAGCGCGGCGGATGCTTCCTCGACGGAGCCGAACCCAAGGGTGGTCGAGCTGGCAGGGGCGGCGACGGCGGCGGGCGAGTCTGTTGCCGGAGAAACGGCTTCGTTGCTGGCGACGATCGGGGCAGAGCTCGGAAGCGCGATCGTAGTGCGTCCAATCGCGATCCCACCCACCAGGATCAGAACCGCTGCCGCTGCCTGGAGCCACGGCTGCGCCGACCCCCAGATCCGGTTTGCGTCCGATTCGCGAAGCAATCCCTCTTCGCGCGCCCGCGCAGCGATGGTGCGCCATTCGTTTAGCGGCGCGGACTCCCGCAACCGCTCGCGGTCGATCATCTCGTCGAGTTGGTCTTCAGACAGCTGCGACATGTCCCTTCCCCTTCCCAGCTACAGTTGGTGTTTCATCCACTAAGTGCGCCAGCAGCTTTCGCAGCTTGGCGCGCGCCTTGAACAGTTGCGATTTCGATCCGCCCGGAGTGATTCCGAGCTCCTCGCCGATCTCCCCGTGCGTGTATCCCTCTATGTCGTGCAGCACGAACACCGCTCTTGCCCCCGGCGACAGCTTGCTCATCGCCTGCTCGATCGACTCCGCCATGAAGGTCCGGTCGGAATCCATCTCGGTCATCGCGGAATCGTCTTCGATGTCCGTTTCGATCTTCGCGAGGCGCCGGATCTTGCGCAACGCATTGAGTGTCCTGTTGACCGCGATCCGATGGGCCCATGTTCCGAACTGCGAATCTCCCCGATAGCTTGGCAGAGCCCTGAAGATCTGCATCCAGACCTCCTGCGAGATGTCGGCGGCCAGCTCGGCGTCTCCGCACAGCCTGCGCACGACCGCGTCGATGTGGGGTGCGTGCTGCGACCAAAGCCGCTGCAACGCCCTCTCATCGCCAGCTATTGCACGCTTGAGGTCGAGCTGATCGAATGGCATCTCGGACTCTTGTTTAGTCACCACACACCTATCGGAAGTTTCCTCTGGGAAGTTTCCTCCACAGCGAAAATTCCTCTTGAAAAGCGGTGACTTTAGCCTTAAGGAATCGTTTGCAAAACGTACCGTTCACCGTGCCGCTGAAAAGTTGTTCCAGGTCCCTGGCCGGAACTTCGGATCTTGCGACCTGTATAAACTAAGGTAGTCCAAGGAGTTAGCGTTGCTCAGAGTTATTCTCACTGCGCTGACGGTGACCCGGGCCGGCGAAGGCCTCCCGGTCAAGTCACCGACAGAAGTAGGCATGTCCAGCACCCGTCTCGCTGCGATCGAGCGCGTCGTTGAGCGCGGCATCAAGGCAGGCGGATATCCCGGCGCGGCCGTCATCGTCGGCAGAAAGGGCGCGGCGGTCTTTGAGAAAGGCTTTGGCAGACTGTCCTGGAGCGAGACAAGCACTCCCGTCGATGCCCAGCGCACCATCTACGACATCGCGTCACTGAGCAAGGTCGTCGGCACCACCACGGCGATTATGATCCTGTACGACGAAAAGAAAATCGGGCTCGACGACCCCGTCGTTAACTACCTCCCGACCTTCGGCGGCGGCGACAAGGACAAGGTCACCATCCGCGAGCTCCTGACCCACACCTCGGGATTACCCGCCGGCCGCGACATTTGGCGCATTGCCCAGACGCCGCTCGAGGCGCGCGCGCTCGTCCTGAGTACTCCCCTCGAGGGGCGCCCGGGTGCCCAGTACATCTACTCCGACCTTGGCGCCGACGTGCTTGGCCTGCTGGTCGAGGTAGTCTCCGGCGAGCCGCTCGACAAGTTCCTGAACCGCCGGGTCTTCGAGCCGCTAGGCATGAACGAGACGATGTACAGACCCGCCGATTCCCTGAAGTACCGGATCGCGCCGACCGAAGTCACGCCGCCGCGGGGCTACCCCCTGCGCGGCGAGGTCCACGACGAGAACGCCTACGCGCTCGGCGGAGTCGCCGGACACGCCGGCCTGTTCAGCACCGCTGCCGACCTCTCGGTCTTCGCTCAGATGATGCTCAACGGGGGCGAATACAACGGCGTCCAGATCGTCAGCAAGCCTACGGTCGATCTCTTCGTTTCCCGGGCGTTCGGCCACCGCGCCCTCGGCTGGGACACCGCCGAAGGCGACTATGGGTCCGGCAGATACCTTGGACCGACCGCGTACGGCCACACCGGCTTCACCGGCACATCGATGTGGATCGATCCGGAGCGCGAGATGTTCGTCATCCTGCTCACCAATCGCGTCCACGCTGCCCGCGCGCTGCGTCCGGCGAAGGTCATCTCCGACGTTCGCGCGGATCTCTCCGATGCCGCGGTTCTGTCGGTTCTCGACGGACCCAAGGTGGTGAGGGTGTCGAAGACCTTCCGCGCCGACCGAGAGGTGGGCTGGAATCCGCCGCCGCCATCCAGGCGCCGGCACGCTACCTCCAGGCATCACAGCATCGCCAGCGCGTCGGCGCGGAGACGCGCCAGCTCCGCGAAGAAGAGCTCGTCAAGTAAGAAGAAGACGACCGCCAGAAAGAGCTCGAAGACTCACCACTAAGCAGGCCGAAAGAAAACAAGCGGGCGCCCCAAAAGGGCGCCCGCTCTTGTTTATGCCGTGACGTCGAAGTGATTATTCGCTTATAGCAACAGGAATCCGCAATGAGCGACGAAAACCAAACTGCATCCACCGCTCCAGCCGCCGAGGGGACGGCGCCAGCAACGACCGGGGTCGTCTCCGAGGACCAGGTCAAGCTTGCCCTGCGCAGGGTCAAGGATCCCGATCTTCAGCTCAACATCATGGATCTCGGCCTCGTCTACGGCATCACCGTGGATGGATCGACGGTGAAGGTGGACATGACGCTGACTTCGCCCGGCTGTCCATCCGGCCCCGAGATCATGACCAACGCCGAGAAGGAGATAATGTCCATGCCCGGCGTTGAGAAAGTGGAGATGAACCTCGTCTGGATGCCGTTCTGGACACCCGAGAAGATGGAGCCGAGGGTAAGGGCGTACCTGGGATTCTAGCGGTCGGCGTCGCGTTGACTTTCGCGTGAAGCCCCGAGCGCACGCGGTCCTCGCGGCGTCGGCACTATTGCTCGCCGCGTGTGCAACGGGCGCGAGCGGAACGCGGCGCGCGAAAACCGCGGCGCCCGGGACCGGCATAGGCTGCCTCGACACCCTGCACGCCACCGATTCGGTGGAAAGAATCGTCAAGCTCACCGTCGGGTCGCGGGACAGCAGCATCAGGCTGCCCAGGGATTTCGAGAACCTTCTGGCCGAGGAGTTTCGGCGCCGCTTCAAAGCTCCGGCGAAGACGCCGCTCAGTGTGGTGAAAGGCGTGGCTCCGTGCGACTCGATTGGTTCGCGATGCGAGGGGGGCGTGCTCGATATCGGCGCAATCGTCTACGCGACCGCCCAGAACGACGGGAAGCTGAGCGAGATCGATGTACTGGACATCGCACTGGTTCCGTCGCTTGCCGATACCGTGCGGTCGGTACTCGCCGCGATCTCCCGCGAATCGCTGGCTCCGCCGACCGGTGAAGTGGAGTCGATCCCTCTGCTTCTGGAGCTCCGCACCGAAGATCGGCCCGATACCGTCTCGCAGTACCGGCAGATCTTCAAGGTGAAGTTGCCGATGTACGGGTTCCCATTCAGGTATGCATCGATGCCAGCGGCGGGCATCGACGCCAGCTACCCTTTCACTGCCCGACTCGCCGGCATCGGCGATACGGTGAGCATGGCGTTCACGGTTGCCTCTGATGGAATGATTCAGCCGGAGTCACTGGAGCTGGTCAGGGCCGGCTACCGCGACTTCGTTGCGCCCGTCGCCAATGCGCTTCTCGAGACGCGATTTCATCCTGCCCGACTGGGCGACTGCGCGGTCGCGACGCGGATGGAGCAGCGCTTCGTGTTCAAGCCACCGGAGTAGAGACCCTAGACCGCACCCGTCAGCGCACGGAGAAAGCCCGCTCCCATCTCCTCGATCTGCCAGCGCCGCAATTCGGGAACGGACGCCAGCTCTTCGATCGACCTCGCTTCGCTGCGCGCGACATTTTCCAGTCGCTCACGTGAGCAGAGGACGCCCGGATCGAGCTCCAGCCGCGTCGCCGCTTCATCACGCACGGCCTTGAGGCGGGAGACGCGATCGTCGAAGTCACGGTCCTTGTTCCAGCGCTGGCCGCGGGGGAATTTGGGCAGCTCGGCTTCCGGCGCTTCCATCCCGCGCCGAATTGCGGAGATGATGTCGCTTCCGGCGCGCTCGATCATGCCCTTGGGCATGCCTTTGATTGCGCCGAGCTCGGAAACGCTGCGCGGCGCGCGGCGCGCAAGCTCGAACAGGACTTCATTGCCCATCACGCGAAAGGTCGCGCGATCGAGCTGTGCGGCGACGGTGTCTCGCCAGTTCGCGACTTCGCGGAGCACGGCGAGCTCGCGACGGGTGAGATCGCGCGCACCCTTGAGGCGAAGGAATCCTTCCATCTCCTCTTCCGCTTCCCAACGCGTGCCCTCGAGTCGCGCGAATTCCTCTCGTGCCCAGTGGAGCCGGCCGCGCTTCTCGAGCTCGCCCTGCAGCTGATCCTTGAGCTGGAGCAGAAACCGCGTGTCCTGTGCGGCGTACTCCAGCATGTCGGGGGTGAGCGGTCGCATCGACCAGTCGGCGCGTTGGTGTTTTTTGTCGAGCTTGACGTCGAAAAACTGCTCCAGCAGCGCCGCAAGTCCGAAGGACTTGATGCCGAGCAGCTGCGCCGCGATACGGGTGTCGAAGATATTGGTGACGTGCCAGCCGTAGTCCTGGTGGAGCAGCCGCAGATCGTAGTCGGCATCGTGAAAAACGACCTCGACGTTGCCGCTCTCGACGAGCTTGCCCAATTGCGCGGGTGAGCCGATTGGCAGCGGGTCGATGATGGCGCTTCGGTCCCGGGTCGAAAGCTGGAGCAGGTAGATGCGGTCGAGAAACCGGTGGAAGCTCGCGCCTTCGGTGTCGAGCGCGAGCTCGGTGACTCCAGAGATCTCGTTGAGAAAGCGGTCGACGTCGGGAACGCGATCCAGATACTCAGCGCTCTCGGTTCGGGCGGGAGACATCATCGAAATCTAGCGCGTGAATGGTGTCCCGCCCCCTGGGCATTAAGTTTCGACGCTGACTTCCGCGCGACGAGCCGATGACTGAAGACTTCAAGGTTCATATCTATCCGAGCGACTGTGATTCAGTGGGCCACGTCAATCACGCCCATATGTTGACGTTGATGGAGCGCGCCCGATGGGCCGCCCTCGAGCGACACATGTCGTACAACGAGTACATGAAGACGAGCCTGTGGGCCGTCGTACGCAAGGTGGAAGCTTCGTACCAGGCGCAGACTTTCCCGGGCGACGAGCTGAGCATTCGAACCGGGTTGACGTCTGTGGGCAACACCAGCTTCATCGTGCGACAGGTCGTGCGCAATCATCACGATGCCGTTGTCTGCGACGCGTCGATCGTGTACGTGACCGTTTCACCCGACGGCAAGCCCATTCCCGTGCCCGACCAGTGGCGGACTCTTTTTTCACCGTGGGAAGAAACCGGGGCTGAGCAAAAGGGCCGCAGTTGACGAATCCGACCCGCGTGCCTGGTCCGGTGAGTGCAACCGAGCAATCGGTTCCCGCCCAGATCGGCTCGGTGCTGTTCCGCCACCGCGGCTGGCTGCCGCTGTTGTTCCTCGGAATTCCACTCGTATTCCCGGGCTCGACGTCACCGTTTCGCTGGGAAGTCGGACTAGCGCTCATCGCGATCGGTGAGGTGATCAGGCTCGCGGGCGTCGCAGCGGCCGGGACGGTCACGCGTCGCCGCTCGCGCAACGTGCAGCGATTGGTGACGTACGGGATTTTTTCGTGGGTCAGAAATCCTCTTTACATCGGAAACTTTCTGGTCTGGATGGGATTCGTCACGATCTCGGGAGTGCTGTGGTTCCTGCCGATCGCGGTGCTGCTCTTCGCGGTGGAGTACGAGCTGATCGTGCGCTACGAGGAGGGTGTCCTCGAGTCGATCTTCGGCCGCGACTACCTCGAGTACAAGAACTCTACGCCGCGCTGGATTCCGCGTCCACCCAAAACCCCGCCGCCACCAGGCGAGTACCATTGGGGCGAAGCATTCCGGAGCGAGGTCAGCACTTTCCTCCAGTACGCCGTGCTTTTAGCGGCGTTCTACGTGAAGAGCCGGGTGGTCGGACAGGGCGGGGCGTGGGTCGGGGTCAGGAAGTTCTGAGCGGGTACAGCTTCGGATAACTGCAACGGAACGGGTGCGAGTTCTCAGTGGCGTAGATGTCAGCCGGTAGTTCACGACGTCGGGACGCTTCTACTCGGCTTATGGCACAGGCGATTGCCTGTGCTACGACGCAGCTGAGTGACATCCCGACGTGGTGAACCGACAACTGGCGACGATGCTACTGCGAAATCGCACCCGTTCAGTTGCAGTTACAAGACTCTAGACCCGCGCCCCCGCCGCCCTTCCCCTGCACTCGGCGCACACCACTCTCTGACTCGAGAATCTCGCCTTCATCTTATCGATGAATGACCCGTGCAGATGGTCGTCGCACAGCGCGCGCTTGCACTCGGCGCAGACCCCGCCTTTTCCGGCGGTGAAAAAAACTCCGCACTTGTCGCACTGCCAGCGAAAGGTGGACTGGCGGAAGAAAGGGGGCACTACACCAGCGCCAGAGTCTGCGACCCGCTCCAGGATGCGCCCGGCTTGAGCTCAACGGGCGAGCCGATCTGCGCCGCTTCGATGCAGACCATCCGCAGATAATCCTCGGGGTCGAGGCCGATGAAGCCGGTCACCTTTTCCACCCACGGATTCCAGATCACCGCATCCCTGAATCCCAGCGCGCGGACCTCGATGCGCCGGTTGTTGCCGCGATCCTCGAGCTCGATCTTCTTCGGCGCCTTGAGATAAACGCGATCGGTCTCGTCACCGATCACGAGCTTCTTGGCTTCGTCCTTGGTCTCGTTCCCGCCCTGGGTCTTGTCGAGGTACCACTTCCCCGTCAAACCGCGGATGGCGGACTCGCGAATATCGGCGACCGCGAGATAGGTGTGGAGTGCCGATGTAAAACTGAACAGCTCGTCGCCGGTGTTGTAGGCGTCGAGCTTGACCGTGAGCGATTTGTCGTCGATCGAGACCGTGAGCTCGGTGCGAAAATGATAGGGCCACAGCTCGCGGGTGCGGTGATCGTCGGCAAGCACCAGCTTCACCGACGCCGGCTCGTCGGAGGAGTCGGCATTCTCCGCCAGCTCCCACTCGCTCTTTCTGGCGAAGCCGTGCTGGGGCAAGCCTCCGAGATTGGCAAACTGCGGCCACACGACCGGAATGCCTCCGCGGATCGGATCGCCGGGTGCGAAGGTCGCCGTCTTACCCATGAACAGCACTTCCTTGCCGCCGGCTGGAATCCACGACGTCACGTGCGCGCCGTTCAGGTACACGTCCGCCGAGCTGCCCGACGGATGCGAGAGCAGCACCGTCGGCATTCCATTCTTGCCGGGAACGATAGGTGGAGTCATGAGATCAGATATTGATGGCGGAGCACCAAGTCCGCCAGTTGCCTGGCAAGGATGCTACCGGTTCGGTCGACCGGGAGGGTTGGGACTCTTGAACACGTCGCGATTTATCTGGACGTACTCCTTGAGGTTTGCGGGGACGTCCTCTTCCGGAAAAATCGCCGTCACCGGGCACTCCGGCTCGCACGCGCCACAATCGATGCATTCGTCCGGGTGGATGTAGAGCTGTTCCGGCCCCTCGTAGATGCAGTCGACCGGGCAGACGTCGACGCAGGCGCGGTCCTTGGTGTCCTTGCAAGCTTCAGTTATAACGTAGGGCATGTCTTCCCCGAAAAATCGGCGGCACGTGATTCCGCTCCGCGCGCCACGGCGTTTCCTGTGCGAAAAATAGACTCACTCGATTTAATAGCAACCGCGGAAATCAGGTCTTGATGATGCCGAGCAGGATGCCAAAGACCGCTGTCAGGATGACGATCATCATCACGGTGGCGATGCGCCGCCGCGTTCTCCGCACCGCCGCCCAGACCTCTTCGTCCAGATAAAACATTCCAGGCGCTGCCTCGCGTATCACCGCGCGGTTGTGCAGCGCCTTCAGCGCCAGCGACTCGCCGAACCCGAGCGCGGTGTATGACTGTGCCCGCTCGGGTGATGTCGCCCCGGCGGCGCGGAAATCGTCGATGACTTCCCGCTCCCTTCTCCGCATCACCGCTGCAACAGCAGGCGCTCCCATATCTCTTCTCCTTGACTCGTTGTCGTCAGCGACGCCATGGCGGCAAATCGCCGCGCTTCTTTTCCAGATCCGGATTCTCGCGAAACAGCGTGGCGGTTCTGCCGATCACCTGCACCACCGCCGCGTTTGTCGCAAGCGCCAGCGAGTTCGCGATATCCTTCGGCTTGAGCTCACCCTTCACGCCGAGCTTGACCTTCACCAGCTCACGCGTGCGTAGCGCATCGTCGAGCGAAGTGATCACCGACGGCGTGAGTCCGTGCTGGCCGATATGAACCGTTGGATCGAGGTGGTGCGCCTCGGCCCGCAGCTCGGCGCGCTCGCGCCCCTTCAATTTCGCATCCTGCCCGGCTTCGTGATGAACACTCTCACGTCGATGGGAGTGCCGTTCCAGTAATCCGCGTCACCGCGCATCACCTGAAAATGCAAGTGCGGCGCGTCGGGCGACGCGTTGCCTGTGCTGCCGACGAAAGCTATGACGTCGCCCTGCTCGACACGGATGCCTTCTTTCACGTTCGGGGCGTAGCCCGTGAGATGGGCGTAGTACTCGACATAGCGGCCACTGGCATCGGCGATGTAGAGGCCGATCCCGCCCGCGCCGCTGTTTCCCAATCTGATGACGCGACCACTTGCCGCCGCGAGAACGGGAGTGCCGCGCATCGCCATGATATCCGTCGCCATGTGGATGCGTCCACCGCTCCTCGCTGCGTGATACGTGTCGGTCAGCTCCGAAGGATCGATTCCTTCGACCGGAACCATCAGTGGATGTGACCGAAAGTAAGCAGAGTCCGCGGCCAGCATCGGTCGCATGTCGAGAGGCACTGGCGCGGCGTCGTCCGATCGTGACACCACGACAGGCGGCAGCCTGCGGCTCGTCTCCTCGCCCGAGGCATGCAGATTGACGCATCCAGCGACGATGACGGCTGCGCACAGCACCGCGGCGCGCGCCACGCTCGCGCCGCAATCGACATCGTCTCGCTTCAACAACTGCTCGAGGTCAGCTCGCTGAAACACCGGCGAGCTGTCTGTCCTGCTTCGGAATCATTTCGCCTCCCTGATCGTTCGGCGACTGTTCCCGCTCTTGCCACTCGCGTGCCAGCCGCGCGATTCCTTCCTCGATTGTTCTCGAGTGGTGCATCGAGCAGAACTTCGGCCCGCACATCCCGCAGAACTCCGCGCTCTTGAAGTACTCGGCGGGCAGAGTCTCGTCGTGATATTCCTGCGCGCGCTCCGGATCGAGACTGAGACGGAACTGCTCCTTCCAGTCGAAGGCGTAGCGCGCGCGTGACAGCGCATCGTCCCGATCGCGCGCGCCCTTGCGCCCGCGCGCGACGTCGGCCGAGTGCGCGGCGATCTTGTAGGCGATGACACCCTGTCGGACATCCTCCGCGTTCGGCAGTCCGAGGTGCTCCTTCGGAGTGACGTAGCAGAGCATGTCGGATCCGAACCAGCCGATCATCGCCGCGCCGATCGCGCTCGAGATGTGGTCGTAGCCCGGAGAGATGTCGGTGACGAGCGGACCGAGAGTGTAGAACGGCGCTTCGTTGCAGACTTCTTTCATGCGCCGGACGTTCATCTCGATCTGGTCCATCGGGATGTGACCCGGCCCTTCCACCATCACCTGGACGTCGCGCTCCCACGCGCGACGCGTCAGCTCACCGAGTGTATCGAGCTCGGCGAACTGGGCGCGATCGCTGGCGTCGGCGAGACAGCCGGGGCGCAAGCTGTCGCCGAGTGAGACGGTGACATCGTAGTAGCGCAGGATGTCGCAGACGTCGTCGAACCGCTCGTAGAGTGGATTCTGTTTGCGGTGCGCCATCATCCACACCGCGTGCAGCGACCCGCCGCGACTTACGATGCCGGTGATGCGGCCGTGCACGAGCGGGAGATGCTCGATGAGAATTCCGGCGTGCAGCGTCATGTAGTCGACGCCTTGCTTCGCCTGGTGCTCGATCATGTCGAGGAGGTCGTTGGCGGTCAGCTCCTCGAGCTGTTTGTCCCATTTGCCGTCGGGTCCGCCCTGCACCGCCTGGTAAATCGGAACCGTGCCGATCGGAACGGGCGATGCCGCGATGATCGCGCGGCGGATCCCATCGATGTTGCCACCGGTCGACAGATCCATGACGGTGTCGGCGCCGTATTTGACGGCGATCTTCAGCTTCTCGATCTCGCCGTTGACGTCGGACGAGACCTGCGAGTTACCGATGTTGGCGTTGATCTTAACGCGAGAAACCTTGCCGATAGCCATCGGCTCGAGCGCGCCGGCCAGGTGGTGGATGTTGGCCGGGATGATCAGCCTGCCGATCGCGATCTCGTCGCGCACTACCTCCGGCGACAGCTCCTCGCGCTCGGCGACGAAGCGCATTGCGTCGGTAATCTCGCCCCGACGCGCATGGTGCATCTGGGTGCGTGCTGCCCGTTCCATTGTTCGACTCCCTACGCCGGTACGAACCGGATCAGGTTCTGAGGGACTTTCTCAGCCACGCGTCGCTGCCGGACCTGGCAGTCATGCTTCCCGCGCGGCACCCCTGTCTGGTCTCAATCTAATGGGTGCGAATATCGTGAAGCGCAAGATTTCTCTTGACGGAGTTGCCAATCGCTTCGACACTCTGCACGTGCGACCACGTCTCACACTTTGCCGAGCGAGGAACGTATGGCCATGAACGTGAAGAAGATCGTCGTCGGAGGTATCGTCGCCGGAGTAGTGCTCAACGTCATCGATTTCATCAGCAACTACGCGCTTGCCGCGAGAATGAACGCCGAGGCCGATGCGTTCAAGCCCGGACTGTCGGCGCAAATGTCGACAAGCTCTTCGATCGTCAGCTACATCATCATGGATTTCGCGCTGGGAATTGCCCTCGTATGGACCTACGCCGCGATACGGCCGCGGTTCGGCCCGGGTCCGCGGACAGCCGCGTTCACGGCGCTGCTGTTTTGGCTCCTCGCGCTCATTTTCTACGCCGGCTACAGGCAGATGGGGATGATGTCTCCAGGCCTGTGGTGGACGATGGCGGTGGTCGGGCTAGTGAACTTCCTGATCGCGTCGTGGGCAGGCGCCAAGGTTTATACTGAGGACGCGACTCCGTAACTAATAAAGCGAGTAGCGATCAGTGCGCCGGTTCGTCCTTGAGATATGGGAAAGTTGTTCTCTTTCATTGGCGCAACGATCGGTAGCTACGCGGGCTGGGCACTGGGCGCGCGGGTCGGCTTCACGACGGCGTTCATGGTAAGTATGGTCGGCACGGGCATTGGTATTTACTTCGGCCATCGCGTCGCGCGGCACTACGGTGCCTGACTATAGCGAATAAAAAAGGCGCGCTCAGACGAGCGCGCCTTTTTCGTTTCCGCGAATCGTTCAGACGGACTGCTGAACGACCATCGCCTGGTTGAGTCTCAGCGAGATGCGGCCGCCGTTCGGAACGCAGCCATCGTACTTGCCGGTCGCGCCGGCGACAACGGCACCCGCGGCAGCGCCGGTCGCCGCGCCGATCACCGTCGACTTGGTCTTGTGGCCGAAGATCTGGCCGGCAATGGCACCGATTATCGCGCCGGTCGCGACTTTCTTGCCGTCGTTGCTGGCGTCGCCATTGCGCACGCGCTCGACCTGCGCCGACGTCACAGTGGAGTTGACCGGGTAGGTCTTTCCATTGAACGCGATCGACCGAACGACGAACTCCATCTCGATGTTGTCGTTGGCGTTCTCACTGCGCTTGAGCGAGGTCAGCTCGATCACCGCCGTGGCACCGGCCGGAATCGCGACGCCATTCGAGCCCTGCACGGACTCCGCCACGCTGGCAGTAAAGCGGTCGCCGACGTTGTAGGTGTTGGTGCAGACGCGCTGGCCGGAGTAGAGCGCGACCTCGGAGCCGCTGGC
>DASSNV010000094.1:0-13297 GCA_035701245.1 Gemmatimonadaceae bacterium
GGATGCTGCTGCCGCCCAATGAGCTTTCGATAGTCGAAGCATATCTGAGCGGGGACGTGGAGATCGAAGGCAGCATGGAAGCGGCGTCCAACCTCACCGACGTGATCGGCAACCGACTGCATTCACCGGCGAAGATTGCGAAGCTCGTCGCGCTGGTGCTGCGGCTTCCCGGGAAGGCGGACGACGATCTCGCCGATGCGCGCTTCCCCGAGCGCGCTCGAAAGCTGGGACCGCGGCACACTCCGGTCCGCGATGCCGCAGCGATCCAGTTCCACTATGACGTCGGGAACGAGTTCTACAAGCTGTGGCTGGACAAGCGCATGGTCTATTCTTGCGCGTACTTCGAGACGCCGGCTGCAACGCTCGACGAGGCCCAGGAAGCGAAGCTAGATCACATCTGTCGCAAGCTGCGGCTGAAACCCGGCGAGCGAATGCTCGACATCGGCTGTGGCTGGGGCGGACTCATCATGCACGCCGCCGAGCACTACGGCGTGGACGCGACGGGAATCACGCTCAGCGAAAACCAGGCAGCACTGGCAAAGGAGCGCATCGAGGAGGCCGGTCTCGCCGACCGTTGTCGCGTCGCGATCCGCGATTACCGGACTCTCACTGCCGGCGACGGCTACGACAAAATCTCGAGCGTGGGAATGATCGAGCACGTCGGGCTCACCCATCTGCCGGTGTACTTCCAGTCAGCCTACCGCGCGCTCAAGGGCGGCGGCCTGTTTCTCAATCACGGCATCGTCAGCCTCAGAGAGGCCCGTCCAAAATCGGTGGGCAAGAAAATCTTCGACAAGTTCTGGAAGGCTGACGCGTTCATCGACACTTACGTGTTCCCGGATGGGAAGCTCACTGCAACCGCGGCCGTCGTCAGGGCAGCCGAGGCGGCGGGCTTCGAGGTGCGTGACATGGAGAGTCTGCGCGAGCATTACGCGATGACGCTGCGGCACTGGGTGAAATCCCTGGAGGACAAGAGTCGCGATGCCACCGCGCTGGTCGGCCAGCACACCTTCCGCGTCTGGAGACTGTACATGGCGGCGTCCGCAAATGCGTTCGCGACCGCGGGCATCAATGTCGTCCAGACACTTCTCGCGAAGCCCGACGCGCAAGGTCGCTCGATGATTCCCCTGACGCGTGAGGACCTTTACGCCGACGCCTGAGTCGTTCGACGGCGCGAGGTGCTAGATTGCACAGACATTTCGCGCCGGAGAAGGGAATGGCAGTCAAAGTCGCAGCAAAGCCCGACCGCAGGTACCTGCAGGAAAAGAGCGGCGCATTCAGGCCGATCGAGAACCTGAGCATCACCGCCACGACGCCGGTATATCCGGCTGTCCTCCATAAAACACGCCGCACCATGATCCTCGCCGACGATCACACTCACGCCGTCGTCGCGCTGGACAAGGAGATGCTCGTCTCGCGGAACGACGCCCTCGGCGCCGTGCTCATCGCCTACAGCGAGCCGACCGCAGAGACGTGGAAGGCGCTGGAGCAGCACATGGAAAGCGAGCGCACCATCGCCGAGAGCGCGCGCGAAGCGAAAGGGAAAGCGCTGCTGGCGCGGAAGAAAAGAGCAGCAGAAAACCGGTAAGCAATGCGGGTCAGACTACCGACGCTGATGCTATTGGCGTCCGCAGCCGCGCTGATTGGTTGCGCGCCGCCACCACCACCCCCTCCACCACCGAAACCAGTAGTTCCGCCGCCGCCGACGGATACCGTCAAGGTTCCGCTGACCGATCTGTCGACGCGCACGTACTACGGACACGTCGGTGGGCTTTATCCCGGCGGCGCCAACTTTCCGCCGCCCGAGCACGACTCGGCGGCGCGCGCGCGACGCAATCAGATCAAAGCCCTCGATGTGAATGGAGATGAGAGTCCGTTCGGCAAGTACGTCCTGCTCGCGATCGGATCGACCAATGCGACTCAGGAATGGTGTTCGGCGAGCTCGGCGCCGCCGTGCGCGGCGTGGACGTTCATGGCGCGCGCTGCCGCTGATCCGTTGGTCAATCACTACGCGATGGTGATCGTCAACGGCTCTGCCCCGGATCAGGGCGCGCCCGAGTGGGCATCCCCGACGTCCGCCAATTACGATCGGATCAAGGTCGGCCGCCTCGCGCCGCTCGGACTTAGCGAAAATCAGGTGCAGGCAGTGTGGCTCGATCTGTCGGATCCGAAACCAGTCGGATCCCTTCCGACCGATTCGGCGGATGCGAATGCCCTGCTTACCAATCTGGGCCAGACGGTGCGTGCGCTGCGCGCGCGGTATCCGTACCTGCGGCTGGTGTTCGTCTCGAGTCCGATCTACGGTGGCTATCCGCTCGCGCCCCTGAGTCGCGAGCCCTTCGCTTACGAAAGCGGGTTTGCGGTGAAGTGGCTGGTCGAGTCGCAGATCAACGAGATGAAAGGTCAGCCGCCCGATCCGCGCGCGGGAACCCTCGACTACGTCAAGAAAGCGGCGCCGGTGATTTTATGGGGACCCTACTTGTGGACCGCCGGCGACACGCCGCGATCCGATGGATTGGCGTGGCTTCGCACCGACTTCGAGGCGGACGCAATCCATCTCTCGAAGGCCGGCGAGACCAAGGCAGCGGACAAGCTGCTGGATTTTTTCAAGAATTCGCCGTACACCCGCTGCTGGTTCGTCAACGGCGGCACTTGTTATTAGTCATGGAGGTTTGACATGCCCCTCGTTCAAATGCAGGAGCTGCCCGACGATTCCCGCGTCTGGGTGTTCGGCGCCGACAACGATCTCGGCGAAGGCGCCGCCGATCTGATGCTCCGCGAGGTCGACCGCTTCCTCGCTGACTGGTACGCCCACGGCTCGCCGCTCACGTCGGCGCGCGACTGGCGCTACAACCGATTCCTGACGATTGCCGTCGATCAATCGACCGCCGGCGCTTCCGGCTGTTCGATCGACGGACTGTTCCGATCTCTCAAGGCGCTGCAGCCACGACTTGGCGCCAGTCTCGTCACGAGCGGACTCGTTTTCTATCGCGACAAAAAGGGTCGCATTCAATCCGTCGATCGCGAAGCGTTTACGGCGCTCGGCGACGAGATCACCCCAAAGACAAAAGTGTTCGATCCGACCGTCAGCACGCTCGGTGAATGGCGGGCGAGATTCGAGCTCAACGCTGAAGACTCGTGGCACGCCAGGCTCATCGGTCAAAAGCAGCCGGCGTGAAGACCCACACCAGCTACCTGACCTTCAATACGAAGAAGCGCCAGGAGATCATCGACATCACCGACGAGGTGGAGAAATGCCGCGCCGCCGCGGGGATCGTCGAGGGATTCGTGCTGGTGTCGGCGATGCACATCTCCGCGTCGGTGTTCGTCAACGATCATGAGTCCGGTCTGTGGCAGGATATTCTCGACTGGCTCGAGAATCGAATCGCGCCGTGGTCACCCGATGACTACCGCCACAACAGTGGGACCGGCGAAGACAATGCCGCGGCTCACTTACGATCGCTGACGGTCGGGCACGAAGTCATCGTGCCGGTGACGAAAGGGAAGCTCGATTTCGGGCCGTGGCAGCGCGTGTTTTACGGCGAATGGGACGGGCAGCGCCGCAAGCGGGTGCTGCTCAAGGCGATGGGGGAGTAGCCTCGGTTCGCTGCACCGCTTCTTCGGCGCCGATGAAGCCGATGCGGCTGTGGGTGCCATCGCAGAACGGTTTCACCACCGAGCCGCCGCAGCGACAAAGCGAGATCCACGTCTTGCCCTCGGGACTCGTCTTGCGGCGGTTTTCCGGAACGGCCACTGCATTGCCTTCATGATCGACGAGATTCACGTCGCCATAGATGCGGTACGGGCCGTTCTTGCGAATCTCGATAGTTACATCCGCCATTTACTCTCCTGATTCCGTTTTCGGTGCGTAGACTCGCACATAGTCGACCAGCATGGTTGCGGGAAAGATGGCGTCCGAGCGCGGGTCGCCGTCGAAGTGGCCACCTACTGCGAGATTGAGAATAACGAAGAACGGCTGGTTGAGGATCGGCTTCCCGTATTTCTCGATCTGATCGCGGGTCACGACGTAGTGCACCTTGTCGTCGACGAAGAACCGCGCCTGCGCAGAATCCCACTCGACCGCGAAGGTGTGGAAATCGTCGGTCAGTTTGCCCGGCAGGAGAGTGTGCCGGTGCGCGAACGGAGTGTCGCCCGAGTATCCCGGTCCGTGAATCGCCGAGCTCGAGGTGGAGACCTCACTGCCCTTGTTCTCCATTATGTCGAGCTCGCCGCAGTCGGGCCATGGCGTCACCGGACTTCCGTGACCCAGCATCCAGAACGCGGGCCATAAACCCTGGCCGGGGGCGAGCCTGATACGTGCTTCGACGCGGCCGGGAGATGCGAGCATCTTTCCGCGGGTGGTGATCTTCGCCGACGTGTACAGACACGGGCCGTAGTAGCAGTGCAATCCCGCCGGCGCCTGTCGCGCGGTGATCACGAGCTGGCCGTGACCGTTGAGCGAGATGTTCGAGGCGTCGTCTGAGTAGTACTCCTTCTCGTTATTGCCCCAGCCGCAATTCTGGGACGGGCAGCCGTCGGCGAGATCGTAATTCCACTTCGTGCGGTCGACGCCAGCGCCGGCAGGCCCGTCGAACTCATCGCTCCAGACCTCCCTCCATCCCGACGACGTAGCCGGATCCGTCGACGGAGTGTGCGCCGCACACCCGAGTACCATCGCGATTGCCACCAATGTAGGGCTGACGAGGGATGCAAGAGACGTATTCACTTTTTCCCGCCGCGCAGCTCGGTGACCCTGGTTTTGACGATACGCCTGATGAACCCGACCGGCAGCGGCTCATCAAGCGGAAACTGGATCGTTCCCCTGGAAGTCTTGTAGCGCCTTAGCTCGGCTGCGAACGCGCGCCTGATTTGTCCGGTGAGAGGATAGACGCTGACGTGGTGCGCCCACGCCGCGTAATAAATCAGCGGTCGTCCATCGAGCCTGAGGGTCGGAATTCCGTAGCTGATCGTTTCGACTGCGTCCGCGGGTGCCGCCGCCCGAATGGCCGATCGAAGATTACGAAACGCGGCGCGCGATTGCCTCGGCGCTGAGCCGGCATATGAGCGCACCGCTACTGCTGAGCTTCCGCGGCCCTTTGTTATGACCGCTTTCGGGCGGCTCCGGGAAGGTTTTCGACGGAGGGAAGAACCCTGCTTGAGCTTCATTGTGCAACGTTGCGCACGAGCTTCTACGCCCCGCAAGAAGGCGAAAAAAATGCTCGCACAACTGTTTATAAAGTTGTATTTTGGTAGTCCAACAAAATAGGTACGGTGACCCTGGCGGAGCGGACTAGTCCACTCCGGTAGTCCCGCACGTCCATAGCCTTTTGGGCCACCCAAGCACAGGAGCAGAGCATTGAAGCTGAGCGATTATCTGAAGCAGGGACTGGTTGGTGCCGCCGGCCTCGTTCTCGTGGGAGCGCATTTCGTCCCCGGAACGGACCAGCAGCACTCGGCGTTCTTTGGCGCTGCGCCCGCACTCGCGGCCGCCCCTGCTCGGGCGACTGCTACTGCCAGCAAGAACGGCCTCGTCGAAAAGACGACCGCTGCAGTCCAGGCTTTTGCCGCCGCCGTGCGGCCGCTCAGTCATCCAAAGGCGCTCGAGCTGGCTTTCCACAGCTTCTTCGCGTTCCAGGCGGCGCACCCCGACGAGGTGAAGAAGCCGCTCCTCTACTTCGTCGACTATGGTTTGCCGAGCACTCAGCCGCGCGGGTACATCTTCGACATGAGCTCACTGTCGATCATCGAGGGACCGTTCACGGTCGCGCACGGTCGCGGATCATCTTCTGGTCAATATGGCGTCCCGACTCACTTTTCCAATGCTTCGGGCAGCGCATCGACGTCGCTCGGACTCTATGTCGCAGAAAACACGTACGAGTTCACCGGTCACACCGGTGGGCATACATACAGCTCGGTGGGCCTGCGCCTCAAGGGAGTCTCGGGCGATTTCAACGACAACGCTTTTTCGCGCGGAGTCGTCGCGCACGGCGCGCCTTACGTGACCTCGACGCGTGCCGGCCGGAGTGAAGGCTGCCCGGCGATGGAGCAGTCGCGCGCCAATCGCGTTTTGCCCGAGCTGGCGAACGGTGGAATGGTGTTCCTGTTCGCGCCGGATCAGAACTGGATGGCCAACGATCCGTGGGCTTCGACGTCGGCGGTCGAGTAACCAGCCGAATGGCCGCCGGGGCGCGCGTCGTCCCGCTTCGGCAGGTTTAAAGCTCGATGCTGCTGAGCAGCATGTCGTGGGGCCACTGATCGACAAAACCGTTCTGCCTCAGCACTGTGGCGACCTGCGCCCAGTGACGAATCCCGTGCAGAAAGACATTGGCGGCGATCTTGTGTTTGGTCGCGGTGACCGTACCTGCGGTCATTGTCGCAAAGGACAGCGTTTTGCCGAGGTCGTCGTTTGATGTATTCGTCAGAAACTCGACGAGCTGACTGCGCGCGTGCTCACCGAGCTCGAAGACTTCATCGACGGTGCGCTGCGTGAATTCGTCGGGATGGGAAACCGGCTGCTCCAGCAGGCGCTGGGCATAACGCAGCTCCACGCCGAAGATGTGAAGCACCAGTCCGCCGATCGTGGCGGTGCGGCCGGTGGCAAAGGGCAGTCGCCACGCATCGGGGTGGTCGGTGAACCACGCGTGCCAGCGGTGCTGCTCGCCGGATGTCAGCTCCAGAAAATTGTCAAAGCTGAGCGCGCAGCGGGTCATTTGCTCAGACGCGGAAATGGTCGGCGCGCCAGTTCTGAATTGCGCGCTTGATGTCGGTGCGAGTCCTGAGCTCTCCGCTGAGGGCGCGGCGGGTGAGCTCCGGCACCTCTTCGTCGGACGCGAACCGCAAGCCGATGAACTGACCCGGTGTGAGCCCGTCGATCCGGCCTCGGAGATCCAGCGGGAGAATCCGCTCGAGCCGCAGCCGTTCCTCGAGGCGAATCACCCGATCCTGGGCGCGAAGCGGCATCGTTCTGGAGAACAAAATTCCCAACAGCAGCGCGATCGCGACTATTACGACCCAGGCGTTGCTCAGGCTCGGCGCGCGCGCGAGTCGCACCGCTGTCACGAGGACGTTCGCTGCGAGAACCGGAAGCACGAAGAAGTGCCACGCGGGGACGAAGCGGCGATGACTCGCGCGGGTCTGAGTCGGGTTGGTCACCTCTGCTGCTCCTTCTCGAGAGCTTCGCGGGCGTAGCGTTTGAGTCGCGCCACCATCGCGTTCAACCCTGGCTCGCGCGCGGCGAGGCCGATGCTTTCCATCACTGTGCTGACGAAATCGGTCGGGATGCCAAGAGTAACGGATGGCGGCTGATCGTTTACCGCGCCGAAAATGATTGCGAGGACGGCCGCGATGGTCGGCGACTGGCGCACGTTGAGGTCGGCGTAAAAATGCATTTTGCCGTCGCGCATCTCGGGAACGATGTCGACGCGCGTCTGGCACTCCGGAACGTTGAAGGCACCGCGGTCGATGTCGTTGAACCGTTCCGGAAACGGCTCGAGCTTCTTCGAGTACTGGACGAGCGCCTGCATTTTCTCTTCGCGGCCCATCGAGCGAAAGAGTCGCAGCACCCGATCGATCGACGGCGGAATCCCAACAGCGGCGGGTGCGCTCTCCATGCGGGCAATCTAATTAGCTTTCACGCATTCAGATCATCACACGCATGGAGCAAAGGATGCCAACGAGAAAAGCCACCGCCGTCTGGGAAGGCGGGCTGAAAACCGGGAAGGGAAGCTACAAAGCCGAGAGCGGTTCGATCGGCGGCCAGTACAATTTCACATCCCGGTTCGAGAGCGGTACGGGCTCGAACCCCGAAGAGCTGCTCGCCGCAGCGGAAGCGGCGTGCTACAGCATGGCGCTCAGCGCGGGGCTCGAGAAAAACGGAACTCCCGCCACCAGAGTGGAGACCACGGCGGCTTGTACCGTGCAGCCCGTGCCCGGCGGTTTCGGCATCACCACCATGAAGCTCAACGTGCAGGCAAAGGTGCCGAACATCGACAAGATGAAATTCGATCAGATCGCGCAGGAGACAAAGGACGGGTGTCCCGTTTCGAAGGCGCTGAAGGGAAATGTTGATATTCAGCTCGAGGCGAGGCTCGTCTCATAGTCTCGGATCGTGGGACCTGAGCGCTTCGGCAGCATCTAACAATACGGAAGCACGGAGCCCTCAGCTGCTGAGCACCTATGCTCAGAGCTCTCGGGACGCGCTGCGTCTCGACGTCTGGTTTTGCGGGCGGGAACGGTGTTGCGTCCAGGTAGTTCGCCATTCGAACGGAGGACTTTGACGAGACGCGAAGCATCCCGAGAGCTCTCAGCCCGGCAGCTGTCCAACTATCAGCTCCGTGCTTTCTTTCATGTGGTGGCCAGTCGCAGCTCTCAGGTCCCAGACGCCGAGATGTCAGCGAGAGTAATTGCGAATCTTGCTCTTAAGTAGCTCGCCGTTGGCGAAGATGATCTGCTCACCGGATTCGCTGCGCACACGGGTCGTTTTCAGTCCGATGTTCTCTACTTTGCCGCGATAGTTCTCCACCGAGATCGAGTCGCCGACGACGAAGGGTTTGTCGAGCACGATCGCGATTGCCGCGAACAGATCGCCGAGGATGTTCTGAACGGCGAGCGCGACGGCGAGACCGCCGATCCCAAGTCCGGTGAGCACTGCCCTCACCTGCACGCCATTCGACGATAGCGCTACCACGCCAAGAATTACCCAGATCGTGAGGCGGGCAGCGGCGCCGATCGCCTTAAAGGTCGTGATGCTGCTGCCTTCGGTCGCGTGCGCCCGGATGTAGCGCTGCAGATAGTGCGCAATGATGATGTTCGCCCAGATCACGCCTTGCATGAACAGCGCAAGAGTGGTGGCTAGCTTGATCCACCTCTGGGTGCTCTCGGACATGGTGTCCTGCACCCGCAGCAGGAGCGGCGCGTAGGACGAAATCAGCGCAATGACGAGGAAAAAAGATCCTCGTAGAATCTTTACGGCCAGACTGTTCTTCACGTCCGTATGACGAAGACGTAAGGGAGGGTGCAACTAACATCTCGGCGCGTAGACTCGGCCGCTTCGTCGGCATCCAACAGTGCTGAAGCGGGCAGCTCCAAGCTTCACCGCAGCCACGCCAACAGCACGGCACGTACGAATCGGTTCGCCATTCCAACCGCGGACTCCGACGGCGAGACGCGATGCTTCCCGAGAGCTGTCAGCGTAGCAGCTGTAAAGCTTACCGCTGCCCGCTTCAGTTCATGTGGCGGCCGGCCAGGCCACGTGACGCTCTACGCCGCGATGCTACGCCGAGACCCTCTCGAGGTTGGCTTCGCAGGCATCGCAGTTATTGCACGTCCAGTCCTCGGCCACCTTCTCCCCGAAGTGCTCGAGGATGTAGCGGGTACGGCACTGCGTAGTCTGACAGAACTGGATCATCGTGCGCAGCTTCTCCTGATCCATCGCTCGACGCTCTTCATAGTCCTGGAGGTCGGCACTCAGATCGACGGCGCAGAGATTCTCACCGAGTCGTTCCCACTTTCCGCCGCGGTGCTCGCGAACGAGACCGTGGCGCTTGAGCAGAGCGAAGACAATCTTCGCTTTGCGGGAAGGGATGCCGGTGATTTCCACGATGTCGTCGAGAAGGACCGGAGTCTTGAGCGGATACTTCTCCAGCGCCAGCGCAACCTGCGCCGCTTCCTGCACCTCGGGATATTTTCCGCCGAGGAAGTACGACTGGATGCGCTTGTCTTCGACGCGGTACAGGACGCGGCAGATAGCAGGCTGACCGTCGCGGCCCGCTCGGCCGGCTTCCTGGTAGTACGCCTCGATCGAGCCGGGGAAATGGTAGTGGATCACCCAGCGCAGATCCTGCTTGTCGATGCCGAGTCCGAACGCGTTGGTCGCGATGATCGCCTTGAGCTCGCCGGCCATGAAGCTGTCCTGGACTTCCTTGCGATCGGCCGCCGGGCGCTTGCCGTGGTAGAGGCCGATCTTGAAATCCTCCTTCAGCATCTCGTAGAGCCGCTCCGCTTCCTTCACCGTCGCGACGTAGATCACCCCCGCGCCCTCGAACTCACGCAACGCGTGTCGGAGCGTGGTGTCCTTGATCTGATCGTTGACGGTGCGAATCACCTCGAAGCGCAGGTTGGGACGCGCGAACCCGGTGATGGTGATGTGCGGATCGTTCATCCCGAGCTGGCGGATGATGTCGGACTGCACGTGCTCGGTCGCCGTGGCGGTGAGGGCCAGAATCGGCGGCCGCCCGAGGCGCTTCGAGATCGCTCCCAGTGAGAGATAGTCGGGCCGGAAATCGTGACCCCACTGGCTTACGCAGTGCGCTTCGTCCACGACGAAAAGGCTGATCGGCCTCGACAGCAGATGCTCGAAGAACGCGCGATCCTTGAAGCGTTCCGGAGTCAGGTAGAGGATCTCACCTTCACCTTCGGCAATCTGGCGATGGGCTTCCCTCGTTTCGGAAGTGGAGAGGTGTGAATGCATCGCCACCGAGCTCACGCCCTGCGCCGATAGCTTGTCGTGCTGATCCTTCATCAGGGCGATGAGGGGACTCACGACGATGGTCAGTCCGGGGAGCAGTAGCGCTGGCAGCTGGTAGATCATGGATTTGCCGCTGCCGGTCGGCATCACTACCAGGGCATCGCGCCCTGAGAGCACCGCGTTGAGGGCTTCCCACTGGCCCGGCCGAAAATCCGAATGGCCAAACCGATCCTGCAGCAGCTGACGGGCTGCTTCCTTGGTTACGCGCTTCGACACAGCGGCTGATACAGGCACAAAGCATTCCTACTTACGGCCCACGGCCGGGCGTGCTAACCTGAGCGCCCGATGCCAACCGCTGTCAGGGCTCCGCTCGAGATGTTCTCTTCCACGGCTCCAGGCCTCGAGTCGATCGCAGCGGGCGAGCTCAAGTCGCTCGGGATCCGCGGCAGGCAGGAACCGGGCGGAGTGTCGTTCGGCGGCGATGTGGCCGAGCTCTATCGAGCCAATCTGTGGCTCAGAACCGCGACCCGGGTGCTGGTGAGATTGGGCGCGTTCCACGCCAGCACGTTCTACGAGCTGGAGCGGAGAGCGAAAAAACTGCCGTGGGAGAATTTTCTTTCGGCGGCCGGAACCGTCACTGTTCGAGTGACGTGCAGGAAGTCGCGGCTCTATCACTCCGATGCGGTCGCGGAGCGGGTACTGGGTGCGATCGCGCGCGTTGCCCCGCCGGGAGTGACGATCCAGTCGATCGACTCGGCGTCGGGTTCCAGCGCGGAGCGCGACACTGTTGATAGTAGTGATGAAGATGGTGACGCCGCTGTGGATGCCGACGCGAGCGTTGTCGCGGACCATGGTCGCGGCGGGCAGCTTTTCGTCGTGCGCATCGTGCACGACCAGGTCGAGATTAGCGCCGACAGCTCGGGCGAGCTTCTGCACCGCCGCGGATATCGAAAGGATGTCGGGAAGGCGCCGCTACGGGAGACGCTCGCCGCGGCGATGATTCTCGCGAGCGGTTGGAAAAAGGACGAGATCCTGATCGATCCACTATGTGGGTCGGGGACCATACTAATCGAAGCGGCGATGCTGGCGCGGAGAATCGCACCGGGTCTCAGACGCGAATTCCAATTCATGCGCTGGCCGGGGTTCGCCGCCGAGCGCTGGACAGCGATGCTCGATGAGGCGCGCGAGTCAGTGGCAGGTCACGCCGCGACCGGGCGCGAGCAAGCCGGCCCGTCGTTCACCATCATTGGTGGTGACCGCGATTCTGGCGCGATCGAATCGGCGGTGCGTAATGCGGGGCGCGCCAAGGTGGAGGGCGACATCTCGTTCGCGGTGGACTCGCTCTCCGGCTCACTGGCCAGACTTCGGGAAGCGGGTGCTGAGCGAGTGCTGGTGTTGACGAATCCCCCCTACGGCGTGCGGGTCGGGAACGAGCGGGAACTCCGGGATCTGTACGCTGCGATCGGTAACGCGGTGATGGGCAAGTCTGGTTGGCGGGTTGGGCTCCTGACCGCCGATCAAGGGTTGGCGGCGCAGCTAAGGCTGCCGCTCAGGTCGCGGTTCGACTCGCGGAACGGTGGGATTCCGGTGAGCTTTTTGGTCAGCGGGAAGCGGGAAGCGGGAGGCGGGAGGCGGGAGGCGGGAATCGGATGAGGGATGAGGATGAGGGCTGACGCATGAGAAATCGGGAAGCGGGTGCACTGATGTTGAAACTCGGCACGGAACAGCATGTTAGATAGCAGTCGAACAGGGCGAATTCTGGCCGTCAATCTCTCCCGCGGCGGCGTGCCGAAAGGACGCGTTAATGTCGCACAAGTGTTGCGATCGGGGCTCGTAGGGGACGCGCAAAACGACATCAAGCACCACGGAGGACCCGACCGCGCGGTGTGCATCTACGCGGTTGAGTTGATCCGCCAGCTCCAGCAGGAAGGCCACCCGATCGACGTCGGAACCGCCGGCGAGAACCTCACGGTCGAAGGAATCGACTGGGAAGCCGTCGTCCCGGGCCTCCGCATCCAGATTGGCGACGACGTCCTCCTCGAGGTCGCGTCGTACACCAACCCTTGCAAGACCATCAAGGAGTCGTTCATCGACGGGGAATTCATCCGCATCGCCCAGAAATTCCACCCCGGCTGGAGCCGGGTGTACGCGCGGGTGATCTCCGAGGGCCACGTCCGCCCCGGCGACCAGGTTCGCCTCCTTCCGGCGCCGGCCTAGACCAGGGGCGCGGGGCGTCTCAGCAACGGCCCCGCTTTTGAATAGTAGAACCCTCTAGTCCCTCAGGCTCGGAATCGCGTTTCGGCGGTAGCCGGGATCGGCGGTCGACGCGAATCGCGCCGGCCAAAGGAAGTCACACCAAGGAGTTCAGTCGTGGAGATCGGCGACACAATCGAGATGGAAGAGGGCGCGGAAGAAACCACGGCGCGCTCCATCTCCTCAGGCTCCCGCCGCAAGAACGGCCGGAACGGCAGAGCCCGCAGCGGCAAGCGAAACGGCAACGGCGCCGGCACCAAACGAGATGGCGAGCGCGAAGTCGATTTGCTCGCGAGCAACGGAAAGCTCAAAGAAGTCGACCTGCGACGTTTGCTCGATGCGATGCGCGATCTGCGCGACGGCGAGTTCGAGGTCAGACTCCCGACCTCCGAAGATCCGCTGCTCGCCGAGATCGCCGATGCGTTCAACGGCATCGCCAAGCTGAATGAGCGGCTGTGCGACGAGATGCAGAGGGTGAGCGCCACCATCGGCCGCGAAGGCCAGATGAACGACCGCGCTTCGATCGGACAGGTGACGGGCGGATGGAGAGCGACGGTGCAATCGGTCAACACTCTCATC
>DASSNV010000095.1:0-3134 GCA_035701245.1 Gemmatimonadaceae bacterium
TGGGATTTCAGTCAAAAGGGGCAGTGGTTGCGCTGCGACGTGTATGCCGCAATCAGTTCACGGATTCCCGGACTCAACGGCGCGGGCCCGCGGAGAATCTCCTGCGTGAAGCGAGCCAGATGCTCGGTCGCTGTCGGCAGATAGGCAAACAGGTGCCAGATCTGCGGGTACTCGGCTCCCTGCTTCTGCATCTGTTCGATCAGGGCCCGGTACGGCCCTGACTTCGGGCTGCGCTCGACGTCTGGAAGGAACATCGGCTTCACATCACACTCCGTTGCTACGCTTCATCCGCGGCAATCGCCGGTTCGCCCGCACCCCTCGGAACGAACAGCACTGCCACGCACGCGAGCGCCGTATACGCCGCCATCATCACGAAGAGCGGACGATATCCCGCGAAGAGATCGAAGAGACCGCCGTTCAGCGGATCGCCAACCGCCCCGCCAAGCGCCATGGACAAGAGAAACATTGCGGCGAGCACGCCGCGCGACGACCGCGGAATCGGTTCGATGAACAGCGGATAGGCGTTCACGGCGGGAAGCGTCCAGCTGGCGGATGCCAGCGCCAGGAGCGGCGTCGAGGACGCCATGCTGGCGACACGGTCGAGCGCCACCAGGCAAACCGCCATCAACACGAAGCCGAGGAGCATCGCATTGCGGCGTCCGATGCGGAGACCGATGATCCCCGCCGGGAGCGCGCCGATGACGCCGCCGACGGCCCACGCGATGAACCCGGTGGTCACATCCTCAGGGCGGACGCCGAACCGCTCGGTGGCGTGCAGGGCGTACCACGTCGTGAACGTCTGAAACGTGAGCTGCAGCAGCAGCGTCGCCATAAAGATCGCACGCATCCCCGGTATGGCGCCGCGCACCGCCGTCCGGACCGCATCGAAGAGCGCGCGATATGTCGCTTCGGCAGCCTGTGACTCCAGCGTGGCTGGTTCGCGAAGACCGAGCGCGAAAGCTGCGGCGATAACGACGACGGTTCCCGCGGCGGTCAGGAACGCAGGCTGCATCCCGAGCACCCGGCCCAGCATCAGGAAGATGATCGCGCCAACGCACATCTGAAACGTGACCGAGCCGGTGGCGAGGGAGCGGTACCGTGAGGGAACGAGGTCGGCGATGAGCGCCTGAAACGGCGACCGTTGAACGTTGATCCCCGTGTACAACACCACGATGGCGGCGATGACACCGGTGATGCCGAAGGCGGCAGAGCCCGGGAACACTGCCATGCCGATAGCCGCGAGCGCGAAACCCGAGATGATGATGCGGCGCCGCCCGCGGCCGCACGCGCTCGACCGATCCGAAGCGGCCCCGGCCCAGGGGACGAGCAGGAGCAGCAGCACGTTATCGATCGCCATGACGACACCGATCGCGGTGCGATGGTCGCCCATCACGTCGCGCACGACCGGCGGCACGAACGTGCTCAGGAGGGGACCGGTGACGCCGACGAACAGTCCTCCCAGGCCAACGATAGCGCACCGGACGAGCGGCGGCCGCGACAGCGATCGACCCGCTGGTGCCGCGAACGGCGTGCGCGCCGCGCTCTGGAGACTCGGAGGGGTTGCCACGTGGAATCGAGAATCCTAGACGACGTGCGGGATGCGACTCAATAGTTTTATCGAGTTACGCCAGCTCCGCCTTGGAATTCAGCTCCGCGGCGCGCTCCTCGACACGTTGCCACTCGATCCGGTTTCGTCTCTCTTCCCCATCGACCAGGTGACGGGCCGTCACCAGGATCAGGTGATCCCGGAACACTGTGACATCCTGCCTGTAGCTGACCCCGGCTTCATCGGGGAACAGACTGCCTTGAACGCGATGGACTATCGTGTGGGCTCGTTCATCAACCTCAAATGTGCCGAAGTATGCGTAGTACTGAGGACGAGAGGCGCGCATCTGATCCGGAACAGTGCGTTCGCGCGGACCGCGCATGATTTGAACGGCCAGATATCCACTGCGGTCGTAGACGAGCAGTCCCGCAGGTCTCGGCCCCAGCCAGCCCGTTGTGAGTTTTCCGTCAGGCTTGATCGCATCCAACGATACGAGCCGCCAAACGCCACATAGCTCTTCAATGCGACGCTCGGTTTCATTCATACTTCACAACCCACCGAAGCCGCGGTCCGCTTCCTCACCGAGATCCGAGCGCTCGGCGAGCTTGCGCCACTCGCCGCGCGCAGCAAGGGTGCCGGCGTGTTGCCGGCGTTAGTCGACGGTGACGTCACGGGTGTCGATATAGCAACACGGGGGACGTCCGTTCGACACGCTTCGAGTCACGCTGGACCTTTCTTCGAAGCAACATGGTGCTGATGCGACTGGACACCAGGGAATCCGCTGGACGTCGGACGCGTCGTGTCACCGGTAACGCCCAACAAAAACGGATCCCCGGTCGCGCTCGGTGAATTTCAGACCAACGACGTTGCCATTCTCCACGATCCAGTTGAGATCGTAAGAGGCACGGTAGCTTGGTGGCCAGAACGAGCAGAAACGGCCTTGGCTGTCCACTGACCACTTCCCGTGCGAGCGCTGTTCGTGCTCGACAAATGTGGTGCCACCACCGGGTTCGAAGGTCTGAGTGGCACCGTCATCATAGGCGAAGCTCCCCGCTGTCAAGGCGGTTGCGATGTGCTCTGTCCTCACAGGATCGCCGTCAGCAACACCGAGGTTCTGGAGTGCCTGGACCATTTTCTTCTCCAAGGGTTGATTCGTGGGAGCGCATGCATGCGCTGAACCATCTTCCGGAATTCCAATCGGCCTTCCATTGGCACCTCGAGGGCACGACATCCGCCACGTGTACATTCGTCCGCGGACGCCTGCGACCGCAAGCGAGCGCCGGAGGGAAGTCGCCGAAGGCGACCGCGAGCGCGCAGCGAGGTGGGGAATCTAAAGGGGTCCCACCGAGCGTAGGTTTGAAAGTTGGAGGCGCCGCCCGGATTTGAACCGGGGATGGAGGTTTTGCAGACCTCTGCCTTACCACTTGGCGACGGCGCCGGTCGGACTCAATTGCCAGGTCGGAAGACCCGCAGATCGGCGGGCCTAAAGGCCCGCGCTACAGGTGAGTTCGCCGCGTCAGATGCGGCGACAACAGCGTGCGAAAAGGAGTGGCGACATCAATTCGTAATCATCGCTCACCGCGCCCGC
>DASSNV010000096.1:0-4160 GCA_035701245.1 Gemmatimonadaceae bacterium
GGATTTCGTGAACGGAGTGCTGCTCACAGGTGCAGGCCTCCTGCTCAACAACGGCAGACCGGAGCAGCAGTCGCCCGCCGACGCTTTCGATGGTTACGGCGGCGTCGGTGATTATCGGCACTCCAACGGCAACACCTGGAACGTCGTGAACGCCGGCCACGCGATGCGTGACGGCAAGTTCGAGACGCTCGTCGCCAACGCGACCGACACGGGCGAGATGTACGATCTCGTCGCCGTCGGCGGCGGCATCTCGGGGCTCGCCGCAGCGATCTTCTTCCAGAAATACAAAGGCGGACGCGCGCTCGTCATCGACAATCACGCCATCTTCGGCGGCGAAGCGAAGCGCAACGAGTTCCTCGTCGACGGGCATCGTCTCACCGCACACCAGGGCTCGGCGATCTTCCTCGTGCCAGGGAAAGGCGGCTACACCGATCGATTCTACGACATGATCGGAATGGATCGGCGCGCGTTCAGCTATCAGACATGGCGTGGACCATCGCCCGAGATTCCAGTCAGTCACTCGCCCTACGATATCGCCGATCAAAAACACTACGGCTTCTACTTCACGTCCCAATTCACCGGCCAGACCGGCGAGTGGGTGATGGATCCGTGGGGACGACGCCTCGAGGGCGCGCCAATCAGTGAAGGGGAGAAAGCCGAGCTGCTGCGGTGGGGAACGAACCGCGTACCGTTCGCGGGACCGAAGACCGAAGGCGATGAGATCTCGCGCCAGCTCGACTCCATCACCCTCGAAGATCACCTGATGGCACGTCACAACATCAGCCGCGAGACTGTGCGCAAATTTCTGTCGCCAACCGAAGGCGGCGGCTACGGTCTTGGTCCCGACGCGCTGTCGGCGTACTGCAATTACGCGATCGAGAATCAGTTTCCCGAGGACGGAGACGACTCGCTCGGCGACCAGATGTTCCCCGACGGCAACACTGGATTTGCGCGGCTGATGGTGAAGAAGCTCATCGCCGACGCAATCGCGGGACAGAGCACCGTCGATGCCGTCTGGCAAAATCGCGTCAACTTCCGCGCCCTCGATCGCGCGGGCCAGCCGACGCGCATTCGTCTCAACTCGACGGTCGTCCGGGTGGAGCACGCTGGAAATCCGGCGACAGCGCCGCACGTCGTCATCACCTACGTGAAGGGCGGTCGACTCCACAAAGTCAAAGCACGTTCGGTTGTCATGGCGAACGGTAGCTGGACGACGAAGCATATCGTCCACGATTTGCCGTTGGCGCACCGCGAAGCATACGCGCAGTTCTATCGATCGCCGTGCCTGATGGCGAACGTCGCCGTGCGGAACTGGCGGTTCCTCTACAAGATGGGCCTCTCCGGTTGCCGCTGGTTCGGCGGGCTCGGCGATTATCTCAACATCAAGAAGGCGGCGCTCGTCGGGAATGAGCCGCGCACCATCGATCCCGATTCGCCGACGGTGCTCACCATCAAGGTCTTGTTCGCCCAGCCGGGACTACCTATCGGTGAGCAGGGTTCCCAGGGTCGAGCCAAGCTGCTCGGCACTTCGTTCGCGCAATATGAAAAAGCATTCCGCGAGCAGATGGCCGACATGTTCGCGCCGGGAGGATTCGATCCGCGCCGAGACATCGCGGGCATCATCCTCAATCGGTGGGGCCACGCTTACGTGAATCCTCAGCCGGGCTTCTTTTTCGGCCTCAACGGCAAGCCCGCGCCGAGGGACATTTTGCGTGGTCGTCCACACGGGCGGATTGCGTTTGCGAATACTGATCTCGCCGGCGCCAGCGATCATCGCAACTCGATTCGTGAGGCGGATCGCGCGGTGCAGCAGCTAGTCGGCTCGTAACGACGAAACTTACCTACTGCAGCAGCAGCTGCCGCAGCAGCCGCTTCCTGGCTCGCACCCGCAGCCACAGGTGGGACAGTCGCAGCAGCAAAGTTCAGCGTTCATCGTTTCCTCCTCGTTCAGGTGAAATGAAATGTAGAAGCGGCGCGAAGCTCATGGGCTCGGGTCGCTAAGCGCTTCGATGATAGGACAATGGTGATTTGTATCGCCGTTTCTACACGCCTTCTCGAGCGATGACAGCGTTTTGCGAATCGATGTGAGATTCCGTATGCGCCGATCGATTTCCGTCATCTTGGCTCGAGCCAGGACTCCGGCTCTGCTGCAGTCCTTCGGATTTTCGCGTAGACCGACAAGCTCGGCAATGTCGCGGAGGCTGAAGCCGAGTTCCTGTGCGTGCTTGATAAAGTGTACGACATCAACCGTTACCTGATCGTATTCACGATATCCCGAGGGGCGCCGGCTCGCACGCGGCAGCAATCCTGTTCTCTCGTAATACCGAAGAGTCTGCACGTTCACTCCAGCTAGCTGCGCGGCCTCGCCAATCTTCATCAAGCCAACCCCCGGATTCATCCCGATTCGAATGGTAACCTTATATAAGGGTATAGGGTCAAGTCCGTCCGGGCGTTGGCTGATATTTTTTTTCATGACGCCTGGGTTTCGCAGCGAAAGCTTCACTGAACGAGGTATGTCAGATAATGCCCTATTTGAGCGAGTGGTGGAGCGCAGGCGAAGTGACTGAACTTGCGAACCCGATTCGCGTTGGACTGATCGGCTTCGGTTTCGTAACGAAGACGTTTCACGTTCCGCTGTTGCGCGGAACGCCGGGGTATCAGATCGCGGCGATTTCGTCGAGTCATCCTCAGAACGTGCTGGCGACGCTTCCCGACGTCGAGGTTGTCAGCTCCGCTGAAAAGCTCGCTACGCATCCCGATCTCGACCTCGTCGTAGTAGCCAGCCCGAACGACAGCCACGCGCGGCTCGCCGAGCTGGCGATGCGGAGCGGTCACAACACCGTCGTCGAAAAGCCGTTCACCATCACCGCCGAGGAAGCGAGATATCTGGTTGCGGTAGCAGAGGAGAATCACGTCCTGCTGTCGGTGTTTCACAATCGGCGCTGGGACAGCGATTTCCTCACCATTCGCGACGCGCTCGATCGCAAGTTGCTGGGCAGAGTCGTGCGATTTGAATCGCGGATCGATCGCTATCGCCCTGAAGTGCGGGATCGCTGGCGAGAACGTCCCGGAGCCGGTTCAGGATTGCTGTACGATCTCGGACCGCATCTCATCGACCAGGCGCTGCTGCTGTTCGGAATTCCTGACGATGTCGAGGCGACTGTCGCGGAGCAGCGCGACGGCGCAAAGACCGACGATCTCTTTCATTTGATGCTGCGCTACGGGGAGATGATCGCGACACTCGAGGCGGGCTCACTCGTCTCGGGCGGCACGCCTCGATTCGCCGTGCACGGCGACCGCGCCAGCATCGTCAAACGGAAACCCGACATCCAGGAAGATCAACTGCGCGCGGGAATGCTGCCGGGCTCGACAGATTGGGGACGTGATCCTGATGACGCCGTGATCTACGACGGAGCAGACGGTGCAACACTCTCCATCCCCGCCGCGAGGGGCGACCAGCGCGGATTCTACGTTGCACTCAGCGAAGCGCTCCGCGGCAAAGGGCCCAACCCCGTCACCGCGCTACAAGGCGCCACCGTAATAGCGATCATCGAGGCTGCGATTCTCTCCGATCGAGGGGGGCGGCGCGTCGTTCCGGAGATCTCCGCGGCAGAGCGCGCCGCGTGGCCGACCTAGCTCAGGTCGGCTGCGCCACCTTTTCGTCGAGTGGCGCGCGCACCTCGATGCCAAGACCGTCCGGCCCGACGCACATGAAATAGATGTTCGGTCCTCCGCGACTGAGGTCGGTCTTGATCGTCACGCCAGCCTTTTTGAGCTGCCCATTGATGCGCCGCACATCGGCTTCCTTCTCGAGAATGAAGCCGATGTGAAAATCCGGCGGGTACACCGGCGGCGGCGAGCCGAACAGATTGCTCACGCCAAGCGACAAGCCCGCCTCGTCCTCCAGCATCGCGAGCTCCTCGCGACGCTGGAAAATGCAGCGCATGCCGAAGTTGCTCTCGAAGAATGCCCGCGCCGCCGGGACGTTGGAGACCTGCAGATCGATGTGATTGAGCTTCATGGTGAGCCTCCGGTCGGCACACGCGTGCCGCGAAGGTCGTGGGTCTCCGCCGTGGGGGCGTGACATGCGCCTGCGCCAGAAGTGGCGCAGGTGACCGGGGCTCACCGAACCGGTCCACCTTTTCCGACCGAGGATGAGG